>JAJDJJ010000002.1 GCA_030267125.1 Bacteroidales bacterium OttesenSCG-928-B11 | reverse complement strand
ATGGGCTACACGTAATTTAGCTGCACACGGGCAATTTGTGGAAAATCCGGAAGATTACGGCGCGCTTTTTCAGTGGGGGCGCGTGGGCGATGGGCATGAACAGCGAACCAGTCCCAATTACCCCACCGATGATAACAGTGGAGAGAATGGCGCAGTGAGTGGTGCAGAAAACTTTGATGCTCACGGACAGGTTGACAGCACACACGAGGCGTATGGAAAATTTATTAAATCGGCTTCTGTTTTCCCATGGGATTGGCGGACACCTCAAGACGACGACCTTTGGAACTCCGGAACTCCGTTTCTTCCCGAAAAAACAGTAAATGATCCTTGCCCTGCGGGGTGGCGTTTGCCAAACAAAGCAGAATTTCAAAAACTTATTCAAGCCGGCGAAAGAACAGATGAACCGGCGGGTTTTGCTTGCATGGGCGATGACGGCACGAGCGCGCTCTTTTTGCCTGCTGCCGGAGACAGACATTCTGACACAGGAGAAATTAGAGAAGGGGTTACGTATGGCGAAGGAAAGTACTGGAGCAATACTGCCGATCAGAGTTTCAGCATAGGATTTTTTTTCTCAAATATTGGCAGTTATGCTATAGTAAGTCGACAAAGCAAGGCTTTTGGTCTGTCGATACGGTGTGTCGCGGATATAGAATAGGACTTATCAAATAAAAGAGCTATGAAAAAAATAATACTCATTTTAACATTTTTCCTCTCTGCATTTTTCCTCTCCTTTGGGCAAGACACAATCCGTTCGCTCAGGATTGGTGAGTGGGGAATAACCTTGGAAGAAGGTGTAACTTATACCATAGAATCTAACGACAATGCCCTGATAATAAACAGTACTGACACCACGCTGCGCACTTTCTCTCTACCTGAGCGTCTCCTGTTCAGCAGCATTGGGGAGGATTTCGAGAAGGGCGTGGTCATTGACGGTGTGAAATGGGCTACGCGCAATTTAGCTGCACACGGGCAATTTGTGGAAAATCCTGAAGATTACGGCGCACTTTTCCAATGGGGGCGCATAGGCGATGGGCACGAACAACGAACCAGTCCCAATTACCCCACCGATGATAACAGTGGAGAGAATGGCGCAGTGAGTGGTGCAGAAAACTTTGATGCTCACGGACAGGTTGACAGCACACACGAGGCGTATGGAAAATTTATTAAACAGTTATATCCAATTGGTTCCTGCGATTGGCGAATACCTAAAGATGCAGATCTTTGGAATTCTGGCAGTGCATTTCTCCCTGAAAAGACAGTAAATGATCCTTGCCCTGCGGGGTGGAGACTGCCTTCCAGAGCGGAATTTCAGAAACTTATTCAAATTGGAGAAAGAACAGATGAACCGGCGGGTTTTGCTTGTACGGGTGATGATGGTACAAGTTCCCTCTTTTTTCCTGCCACAGGAAGCCGGCGTCCTTTCACAGGATTAATAGAGGATGGGATTACGTATGGTGAGGGAAGCTACTGGAGTAATGCTGCTGATCAGGGTTCCGGTTTAGGATTTTTATTCTCAAATACTGGTAGTTACACCATAACAGGACACCAATGTCAAGCTACCGGTCTGTCGATACGGTGTGTGGCAGATATAGAATAGGACTTATCAAATAAAAGAGCTATGAAAAAAATAATACTCATTTTAACAGTTTTCCTCTCTGCATTTTTCCTCTCCTTTGGGCAAGACACAATCCGCTCACTTAGGATTGGTGAGTGGGGGACAGGGCAAATGCATTAAAACTTACTATCACATGACGAGTATGGAATGGACAACACAAGGAGCCAAATTTGCATAACCTTGAACGGCATTACCGCTTGCAAGAGATTGTTGAAATTCAATGGCAACAAATTTCTCGATTTTTTAAAATCCTTGAACTTTTATATTCCCTGCCCTCTCATTCCGGCACATAAATAATCTCTCCATTCTCCAGCTCGTAGGCGATACCCACGCGCTTGCCTTTGTTGCCGGTAGTTGCCTCTTCATCGGAGCTGGTATACTTGGTGATCTCCTCGCCTTTCTTTGTGATGATCTCCATGTTCTCCTTGCCCGGATTTTTCACGATGGTGTAATCCTCCTGCGAGAATATCTCGGTCATGTTGAAGCGACTCACCAACGCCACCATCAATGCTACTGCAAACACCATTGCCACGTCAAACAAATTGGAAATCATTGCCATAGGGTCGTGATCCTCGTTATCTTTCCGCACTCTTCTTCTCATGTTCAATAATTGAATAATTCAATAAACTTAATTAATAACTCAATTTCTTTCATTATTTGTCTTCGGTCACTGTCTCTGCGATGAAATCTAACCGGGCGAGATCAGTTTGCGTCCAGCGTTGTTTAAATTGGAAGAGGACGAATCCGATGGCGCCAATGAACAATCCCAGCACCGTGGTGGCGAAGGCGACTTGCATGTTGTAGGCCATCGAGGAGATGTCGCCGGTGGATAGTCCCGCCAGCGCCGGTCCCATCGGGATCAGCGTGCCCATCAACCCCAACACGGGTCCGAATTTAATCAATAACTTGGCGCTGTCCGCCTCCTTGTTTCGATCCAGTTCGTATTGGTTGATATTCTTATCTACTAAAGCGAGAGTGCCGCTCGCCATCACTTGTTCCGCAGTTTTCGTAAAGTCGTTGGGTGATAACTTTTTCAATTCATTCATACTTTCCCCGACATTCGCTCTCGTGAGTTGATCGACCCACTGTTTGATCTGTTTTTCCGATTTTTGACGTTGGATATATTGTCCTAAGATTTTGCCCAATAAAATGATGCTTTTGACAAAAAAATAGAGCAAACCGATCATAACCGGTATTAGTAATCCATTTGAAATCCAAAATAAAAGGTTTGAAATCTGTTGCATGTTTATATTTTCTTTTGTGATTATCTTCGTAAATAAATGTTCTTATGGTAAGTATCAGGTTCTCTTTTTCTTTTTTCGGTAAAATAACTGCCATAGCAAACCAATGCCTCCCAAGGTTATTGTTACGGCTAATGTTAATATAAAATCTTTCCAATCAACGGGTTGTGAATATGAATAGATTAAAATAGAAGGGTGGAAAACCATGAAGCAGATCGATAAGAGGAATAGTAATAAAGAAAAAAGCAAAACCAATTCGATGCGAACTTCCGCTTCAGGGATTATTTTCCGGAGAAGAAAACTTCCACCCATTATACATATAAAAGATGATATACCAAACAGTGTCGTTAATAAGACGAAATTGTAACCCGGCAACTGAAAAAAGAGGGTGATTTGCAGGTAAGTTAATACGGGGAAAAAGAGGATGCACGGTACATAAGCGGCAATTTTCGCACCCCAACTCCGATTTTCGCCCGCCATTTTTTTGATGAGCGATTGACTGAAACCTAATGTCAGCAACAAGTCGAGCATCACGATGATAGATAGGTTAGTGATGGCGTTTTGTGATCCGATGATCCGTTCCAACACGAGTTTGTTTTGTTCTATGGCGAAGAAATGCGTGGTGAAGATCCAAAGCAAACAGATGCTCCCAAAGATAAATAGATCTCTTTTCTTCGGGAGTAAACTGCTCATAAACAATGTTTTGATAAGCACCATTGGAATTAGGAAAAGTAGTATATTCTCCATTTTCAGTACTTTACACCACTATTTTTTCTTTTTTTCACAAAATAGATGACGAAGATCACCAAGCTAAGCACGATGAAAACGATGATGGCGGATCTCGCCCCTCCGATGCCATTCTCTTTCTGTCCGCTAACCGGCTCTTTCTTCAATCGTTGCGATTGCTGGTCGCTGACGCTTGCCTTTAGTGCATCATCAATCTTCTCTTCGTATTTTTCCGCTTGCTGAGATGTAACATTTTCTTTTATGAAGTCTTTCAATTTCGGATTATCACAAGTGAACCCGTTGCAACCGGCATCGAACTCCGCCACTAATTCCGCATGTAAATTAGAAAGCTGTTCCACTTGTTGCTTTGAGGCCTGCCAGTAGCCTTTCCGCACGGTTTCCAGCATCACGGCAGTCATCTCTTGCAACGCCGCCGGACTTTCGTTTTTGAAGAAATCGTGGACATTCAGATTGTGCTTGTCTTCAATGTAAACATCGTAGATACCTTCCCACAATTCATGATCTATCGCTTTGGGCTTCATCACGTTCCAGCCATATACATTCTTAACCACGTCGGTCAGGTTCGAGGCTGTGGAAGCGCCGCCTTTCAACAGCTCTCGGATGTAGTTCGGGTTCAGTATGGTTGTCCGTGATTCGGAACCGATCGCCGAGCTAAGCGTCTGTATGTTTGCGGAATAACGGTTGCGCAGATCGTTGAAATAGTTGTCGGGATCTTTGCCGGTTACATTACGGACCGTGAGCGTGACACCGCCCATAAATTCATAGACATGATCGAGACTCAACGCACCCCACGTGTTGCTCTGCCGAGGTTGTACAACCATGTCGGTATTTTGCAACGCCGCCTCAAAAACACCCTCTTTAAAACTTCCCCAACTTTCAGTGTTGCCATACGTTGCGCCCATGTTATTGAGATAGACTTTTGCGATTTCGCTCTCGTTTTCCCAACGGCTTCCGCTTTCCACCATGCCGGTGATGCCGGTGCCCGCCATGCCGTTGATACCACCGAAGATACGGGTTGTCGCTAACTCGCGCGCTTCTTTCGGAGAATAACCTTTGTTGAGCAGCACCTTCTCGGCCGCTAACTTACCTTCAGCCACAAAATTGTCCTGACTGCCGTCGGCCTCTGCCGCCAAATCGATAGCCTTTTGCAACAACGCCAGCCTGGATGCCGCCAAGTCGCGGAATTGCCCCGAAGTCTGCACCACCACATCAATGCGGGGACGTTGCAGTATTTCATCGGGAATCAGCTTGATATCCAAAACTCTACCGAATTGGTCTCGTACCGGCTCCGTACCCAACAAGTAGAACAATTGTGCCAACGTTGCTCCTTCACTCTCGATAAAACTTCCTGACCAGAGCGTAACACTCACTTTACGAGGATATTGATCGTCGTGGTTTTTCTTATAATCTTCGATCAGATCTTGCGCCAATTTCACTCCTTTGTCCCAGGCTTGCTGTGTGGGTGTAGCTTCCGCATTGATTGAGTATAAGTTACGACCTGTCGGCAAAGTTGCCGGGTTGGCAATGAAGTCTCCGCCTGATGAGGGGGCAATGTAACCGCCATTCAATGCATGGATCAACTGGTTCAACTCTGTTTGCGGACTTTCCCGCAATGCCTTATCGTAATGGTTGATGTTTTCAATCGTCTGTTTGAGTGCCTGCACGGCTTGTGCAAAATCCCGCTCTTCTTTAGACACGGTAGGCGCATCTCGCTTTGGCATTTCCGTTTTCGCCGTTGCCGTCTCTTTCTTTTCCAGATCCTTTTTCACCGATTCGGGCATCTCGCCGCTCTTTGGGATCCACGAAGGATGTCCGCTCCGTTTTTTCGGTTTTTCTTTTCCTGTATCCTCTTGCTGTTCAGCCATCATCATCGCCATCATCCGGCGACCGGGTGGTTGCATCCGCTGTTGGATATCCTCGGCTTGCGCTAGAACCTCATCCGTCAAACCCACGCCGCGGAAGATCATTGAAATATCGTCCGAAGGATTAGCTAAACGTTGTTGCACAATGGTTTTTGCTTTGGAAGTATAATGTTTTGAAAAATAGACTTTATCCTCCATTTTTCGTTCATCGATCTTATTATTATGCAGATCCAAAATCGCTAACGCATGCGCAATCGGATCGATGCTCATCAGCTCCACTGAGGAACGGATCTTTCCGTCGTCGAATTTCTCGCCCAACGTATAAATTCCACCCATAATCTTTTCCGCGGATAACTCTTCCAAATAATTGTTAATTTTCTCTATTTCCGCTATGGTATAGGGACTATTTTTTGCACTGTCCAATTGCAAGTCCCGATGCAATCCCCTTTCGATAGCCAAGGATTTGATCGCCAAGTTTTCATTTTCGGGGTATTTGTCATTAGATAAGAAATTCGTGATTTTTTGTTGCAAACCTGTGATTTCCTTCCGCAATCCGCTTTCCATAAAGGGTGGGTTGAGGTGCGAGATCAACGTGGCGTAAGATCTTCTTTTCGCAATGATCCCTTCACCGACATTACTGATAGTGTAATAATAAAAGTGTGGCAAATCATTGATTATACGATCACTCCAATCATCGGAAGAGAGTGCGACCTGTTTGCCGGGGATGAACTCCAGCGAACCGTGCGTTCCAAAATGGATCATTGCATCCGCTTGGAAACCGTTTTTCACCCAAAGGTACGAAGCGAGGTAGTGATGTGGTGGCACAGGATTGTCGCCATGAACGGCGGCGAAACTGTTCTCGCCTGTTCCTTGTGTTGGTTGTGGCAATAATGTAATATTACCCAGATCAATACGAGTCACCGCAATATGCTCCTGTTGTTCTTTTACGGTAGTATAATAATAACCGGGACTTTCACCATGCTTCGCAATCAGTTCGGCATATTTCGCTGGGGTCAGCGTTTTGCGTAACCAACCGTCATACTGTTCAGCATCAACTAATTCGGGATAACCTGAATTGATGAATCTATTGATGTTTCCCTCGGCGTAACTTCCAAAGATAGCCCCTTGGTTCATGATCATCTGCTCAAAATCCTTAACGTTAGCGGGAAGATTGTTTACCGTATAACCCTCGCTCTTTAATGTCTTTACGAAATTATAAAGCGAAGGAACGACCTCCAACCCCGAGGCGGTGAGGGCACTGTTGCCGGCACCTTTGAAGTAATAGATTGCCACTTTCTTATCCTTGTTTGCTTTCTTTCTTAATGACAGATAGTTATCAACAGTTGAGGTGAATTGTTCCAACCGTCCGGGAATGGTTTTGAAGATATAGAGACCATCGTCATCGATATATTGTGCCACGAGTGCGGAAGCGGTAATACCGCCGTCCAATTCGGGCATCACCACGCTTTGGCTCATGAAACCGCCGCTCATTCCCTGCGGATCTTTTATCCAATCATCATACGTCGCATTCAACGTGAGGGGTGTGAAAAGCAGTATATTATTCGCTTTCAACCATTCAACCGCCGCATCAGCCTGTCCCATAGCCAAACGGCCATGCGGGAAATAGACCACCGCATCGGGTTGGATCTCTTGCAGAAACGTCAGCCGTTTCATCACCGAAGAGATCGGATAGACGTTCATATTCTTGTTTTCCAACGAAATAATCAATGAATCGACATACCCCTTGTCGGAGTCGAACGGATCGGCGATGCCGGTGATGATTGCCACCTTCGGAGCATCTTTCTTATAATATCCGTTTTTCTCATAATAACTTTGATAATCAGCTACATTTTCGAAAGAGAGCTCTTCATCTAGATAGAAAAGGAAATCGGAGCTGCGGACCACGGGCGGCAGAACCTCACCGGTGCGTATTGTCTTGCCCAAAATCTCTTTCCGGATATAGTTAAATAGACTTTTATAGTTTGATTTTCCGCCATTCCCTAAGTATTCGGCAATTGGTTGCAGGTGTAAGGAGTCGAGGGAAACGATATTATTGACCGGATCGGTTACAGCGGTAGAATAGATTGGAACACCCTTTGCGGCAAGCTCTTCCAGTTGCGCCCGGTGCTCATCGGTCATCCGGATACCCATCCCGAAAATCAAAATGGCATCGTAGTTTTTCAGTTTGTTGAAATCGCCCAAAGTCAGTTGTTTGGCCTTGATGCAAGGATCCGCCGACCGGATCATCTTTGCCACTTGGAAGTTCTGGAAATTCAGCAATGCGATCTTCGTCGGTGCCGCCGTCTTTCTCCAAACCACAAAAGTCACCACAGCCACCGCGATAATGCTAACAATAATAATCAGTAAGGTTCTTTTTTTCATATAATTATGTTCTTTATTCTGAGGTCGTATGTAGCTCGCATGAAGAAAAATCATTCTCTTTGGCGACGATTTTCGTCATGCTCGGTTCATAGAATCTAATTCAATTTCTATCTTCTTATTCCCTCGTTTCCTCATCCTCTTGTCTACTCTTCTACTTTTGAAAAATCTTGTCCACGTCAATACTCACGCTCACGAAGGGGGTGATTCCCGATGATAGCGTGGTGTTGTAAGTGTATTTTTGAGGTTTATAGTTGAAGAGGTTGTCGATACCGATAGTGAGGTTGTAGGCTTGACAGAAACGTTGGTTGATAATCAATCGCCACATCATATAAGCGGGGTAATTTACTTCGTTGAAAATCAGGTTATCCGGGTCGCTGTCATCCGTAAGGGTAGCCATGGTTAACGGACCGTTTAATTTTCCGTTTAAGGTCACATTTAACGAATAATTCTTTTTATTCAGATCATAACCGAAACGACCGGTTGCTGAGTGAGGGCGCGTGTCGGAAACGTTGATGCCATCTTCCATCTGGGAATCGTTCACGTAAGCATAAGACAATCGGATGCTGAACCCTTTGGGCAGTTTCACCGTGAAATTCAGATCCGCACCATAGATAATGGCGTGGTTCACATTGATATATAACGCTGTATCTTCTTTTGAATTAAATACTTCCGTAATCTTATCCTGAATATTGTTATAAAAAACCATTCCCGACACGTTGATCCTTTTGTGTGTGTATTCCGTTGAAAAGGAGAGGTGATTGCTCTTTTCCGGCACGAGGTTCTGGTTACCCATGATACGGAACATTCCTTGGTGATCCCAATCCATGTAAAGCTCTTTCAAAGAAGGCGACCGGAATCCGTGCCCGTATGAGAACCGGAAAGCGAAACTTTTTAGGTTATACATCAAGGAAACCTTGGGACTAAGATGTGCGCCATACAACGAGTGAACATCTAACCGGGCACCGTATACTGCGGTGAATCCCTTGAAAATCATCCAATCATGCTGTCCGAAAATCACGAAAGTGTTACCATGGTGTTCGGAACCGTTAAACTGGTAACTCATTAGTTTCTCATTCAGTAACTCCGTCCCGAAAGTGAGCGTGTTACGTTTATTAATAAAATAGTCGTATTGCAATCTTCCCGAATGGTCTTGATTCCTGTAAGTCAACGCCAAGGAGTCGAGCAGCACATAATTCACTAATTTGCTGTATTGGTCAAAACTGTAAGAAGCCAGCAATTGATGTTTTTCCGATATGGTGTAAAGTGCTTGCAATCCGCCGCTTGCACATTGGTAGCGATCGGGTTTCTTATCCATGCGCTCTTCTTTGTCGTTGAAATAGATAGAACGGTCACGCATGTAAAAACTACCTTTGGCGATAAATTTCAGTTTGGCAATAGGTTGAAACGTCAGCTTCTCATTCACCGAGAAATTACGTCCGCCGTAAACATTGGATTCGGTTTGCTTTCCGGTGGAATCGGGTGTGTTCAACAATGAATAAGCATCGATTTGATTATACGTTGCGGTAGTGAGGCTGCTCCATTTTTTCTGTTTGAACCCTGCCGATAACCCGTAGTTTTGCTCATTATGCGCACCGTAGTGTCCGTTCACGTTCACTTGCCATGGATTATTAACATTTTTTGTGATGATGTTGACCACCCCGCCGATCGCATTGGAGCCATATAGTGTGGATGCCGATCCTTTCACGATCTCGATCCGTTCGATATTCTGCACATTCAACCGACTGTAATCTATGTTGTTGAGCGTTTCGCCAGCCATCCGTTCACCATCAATCAGGAAGAGCACGTAATTGCCGCCCATCCCCTGCATATTGATGACCACCTGTCCGTCCATCTGGCGGACAAACTCCAAACCGGGCAGTTCCATCTCCAGCAGGTCCTTAACATTTACCGCACTCAATTTTTGAATATCGTTGGAGGTGATGACACGGGTGAGCACGGGAACCTCCTTCAACAGTTTGGGTGTCCGGGTGGCAGTAACCGTTACTTGATTAAGATTCAAGATATCGGAGTGCAAAACCACATTGATTGCGGTATCTTTCTCGAGATTGACCATCTCCTCAAAGTTTTCGTAGCCAAACAGCGATATACGGATTTTGTATTGATCAGGTTTGGGTAGTGTTATTTTAAAAAAACCATTTTCGTTGGTATTTGATGAAAGCCTGCTGTTCTCAAACACAATTGACGCATGGGACAATGAATTTCCTTCATTGTCTTTCACATAACCGGAGAGTGTGACCGGCGCTGCATTTAAAAGGAAAAAAGGGAAAAATGAGAGAAGGGATATAATTTTTTTCATTAGGTTAACCTCTTGAATATCAAAATTTGGATTAAATTGAAACCCTCCCCACAAATTGAGGAGGGCGTGATGTACGAAAAATAAACCAAAAACAGAGTTATTTCACCGGATACTGGTAGGAAAAACTAATATGTCCTCCAGCACCTGCATCGTCAGTATAATCCGTGAATTTCACTTTGGCATATTTGCCATCGGCGGTCTTCACAACGTAAACATAATCATTAACAACATATACTGGCGGCATACCTTCGCTGCTGTACCAAGTAGCCAACACGGTATTTTTAGACTGGGTTCTGTAACCATCCGCACTCATCTCAATCATAATTTCCGCCTCTTCGTCAACCGCATAACCTTCGGTTGGTATGGTTATGATATCGGCGAGTTTGGCGCCGTTTCCTTTCAGCGCTCCGCCTTTTCCATTGCCGGAAGCACCGCTGTTGGTGCGGATATCCCCACGATGGAAAGCAATATCCCAGTTCATTTTAAACTTGCTGCTCTCGTAATCGCCGACATCTGCCGCCGAAACTTCTTTACCGGTCTCAAAAGAGAAGTACTTCCAATCGCTAAACCCCGAAGCATCGATTGTCATCGATTTAGTATCAACAGTATTTTTGTCCTCATTTTCACCATTCTCTTCCGGATCGCAAGCGATAAACAATGAAGCAGCCAGGATCATAACGGCGGGAAGTAATCGAAATTTTTTCATAGTTTCTTTTTTTATTTTATAGTTTTTTTTATTTTGACGATGCAAAATAACGGTGATTTATAAAATGCAACAATCCCTAAAAACGATGATAAACGATGAAAGAGGTAATTATTTGTGGGGAAGAAATGTCCAAAATATCGGTTAATTCTTTTTTTGAGTTACTCTGAAAATGTTGTATACGACAAATTTCAGGTAATTCATTACGAAACTATTTTTCTATTACAACCTTGCGTTCTACTAATAAATTCATGCGGTATTATTGCACTACTTTATAATGAAGTATTATCGGATAAATCATGCCCAGTGGGATTTTGATTTACAAAAATAGCATTCAAAAAAGGTTTAACCGAAAAAACAAAACCATAAAACAATGAAACAGTTCCATTGTTACGTTTTTTAAGTTAAATAGGAAAACATGAAAAAAGTAGCTTTAGTATTATCAAGCGGAGGAGCAAGAGGTTTTGCCCATATTGGAGCTATTGAAGCATTAGAAGAACGGGGATATGAAATAACGTCTATCGCGGGAACTTCAATGGGGGCTTTAATTGGAGGGATGTACGCAACAGGAAAATTACAAGACGTGAAAAACTGGATGTTCTCTTTGGATAAAAAAAGAATCTTTTCGCTTTTGGATGTTTCGATAAGTTTGAATCACATCGTCAAGGGAAATAAGATTGTAGAGGCACTGAAAGAGGTTGTTCCGGAAGCTAATATCGAGGATTTGCAAATTCCGTTTTGCGCTATCGCTTCTGATCTAAAAAACAGCAAAGAAGTCATATATAATGAAGGAAGTCTGTATGACGCAATCAGGGCATCCATTTCTGTACCTTCACTATTTAAACCCTTGAAATTAGATAATATGGTTCTTGTTGATGGTGGATTAATAAATCCTCTTCCACTTAATCGCATAAAAAGAACGGATGGCGATCTGTTGGTCGCCGTAAATGTGAGTGGACATAGCGACTATTTTTTGGATGAGTTGAGAGCAAAACAGAAGGGAATAAAATTGCCGGTAATAAATAAACAGATATCAAAAAACACGGAGGTTGATGATAATTTTTATACGCTCATCACAAAAACAATCTCATTGATGATTCAACAAAATGCTGCTTTATCAATACAATTGACTCCTCCGGATATTATTGTCGACATTCCGATGAACCGGTATGGCGGGTTTGACTATGATAAAGCCGAAAAAATATCACGGACAGGGAAGACGAAAATGAAGGAAGCTATTACCAAATATGAGGCAAAATAAGAGACCCCTAACTTTTCATTTTCTCCGGCACGTATTTATATTTGAATAAAATCGCAAACAAAATGGCCACAATAAGTGCAAAACCGGCGAAAATGTACCAGGAAGTAGGTGTATTACCAAAAGTGTTAATTATGTAGCCGGCGGCATAGGAACCGAAAAATGCTCCAAAACCGTTGGTCATCATCATGAAGACACCTTGCGCACTTGACCGTATCTTGGCATCGGTTTCCTGATCCACGAAGAGTGATCCCGAGATGTTGAAAAAGTCAAAAGCCACGCCGTAAACCAACATTGAAAGGATAAACATCCACAAGCCGGGACCGGGGTTTCCTGCTCCCAACAGACCGAAACGCAGTACCCACGCAAACATGGATATCAGCATAACCTTCTTGATACCGAACTTTTTCAAAAAGAAAGGAATTAACAAGATGCATACTGCTTCTGAAATTTGCGAAAGTGAAATGAGAATGTTGGTGTATTTAACTCCGAATGTGTTCGCATATTGAGGCAGTTCTCCAAAAGATTTGATGTAAGGGTTAGCAAAGGCATTGGTAACTTGCAACATCATCCCGAGCAACATAGAGAAGATGAAGAAAACCGCCATTTTGTGATCTTTGAAAAGCGTAAAAGCGCGTAGGCCGAGTTTGTCAACCAAAGAACTTTTCTCCGCATTTTTATTTATCGGACTGGCAGGTAAGGTAAAAGAGTATAATCCAAGAAAAATACCAAGAGTTCCCGAAAGATAGAGTTGCATTGGTGATTGTTCCCATCCGAGCAAACTCACCGCGATCATGGAGACAATAAAACCTACCGTACCCCAAACGCGGATGGGAGGAAAGTGTTTTACCGAATCAAGACCGGCACGATCGAGAGCGTTGTATGCCACAGAGTTAGAAAGTGCAATTGTTGGCATAAAGAACATCACACTCAACAGGACAAGGGGATAAAGAGCGCCATATCCGGTTTGCTGTGCGGCGATAAACATAAATGCTGCCGCAATAATGTGGCAAATACCCAATAGTTTTTGAGCCGGAATCCAACGATCCGCAATGATTCCCATCAATCCCGGCATGAAAAGCGAAGCAATTCCCATTGTGGCAAAAAAACTCCCGATTTGGCTTCCTGAAAAATGCAAAATCCCACCCAAATAACTGCCTAATGAAATGAGCCAAGCACCCCAAATGGCGTATTGGAGAAAATTCATGATGATGAGCCTGAGTTTAGTATTCATAACACATTGAATTTTAATTATTTTATACGAAAATCGATAACTTTTTCATTTTCAATAAAACCCTCAAGCCGATCATTGATATGCACTGGTCCTACTCCTTCTGGTGTGCCAGTAAAGATAATATCGCCAATTTTCAATGTCATAAATTGTGATACATAACTGATAATATAGTCGATATGGAAAATCATATTGCCACTATTTCCTTCTTGGACTTTTTCTTCATTCTTAAAGAGAGAAAAATTGATATTGTTCAAATCCGGAAAATAAGATTTGTCGAAGAATTTACCCAAAACGGCGGAATTATCAAAAGCTTTTGCCATTTCCCACGGCAATCCTTTTTCGATGCATTCTTTTTGTATATCTCTGGCTGTAAAGTCAATACCCAATCCGATCTCTTGATAATACGTGTGGGCAAACTTCGGCTGGATACATTTCCCCAATTTGTTAATTTTCACCAATAATTCCACTTCATAGTGTAAATCTTTAGAGAAATCGGGATAAAAGAAAGGACGGTTCCGTTGCAAAACAGCCGAGTCGGGTTTCAGAAAGAAAAGCGGTTTTTCCGGTTTCTGATGCCCCAATTCATGGATATGATCCGCATAATTACGTCCGATACAAATAAATTTCATACATTTTAAAAATGAATGCCGAAAACAAATTCCACAGCGCCGGGATTTCCTTTTTCGCGTAAATTGGTAGTGGGATTTATAGCCTTTTTATTAAAAAAATTCGTGATTGTATAAGCATAATTAATATAGAAACTTGCTCTGAAGTCTTCTTGAATAATATATTCCGCACCCAATCCGACATATATTGATTCTTTGAAGAAGGCACAATTTTCATATTCTTCTTTTTTATTTTGCATTACATTATTTCCGTTTTCATCAACCCAGGTATCAATAAATTTCCCATTTAATTTGAGACCGTGTAGGAATCCGAAATTTCCAGCAAAAACCATACTTCCGAAAGTCGGGGTTTTCAATTTTATACCGGTAGGAATAGATAGAAACATGGCTGTATATTTCCTGTTCAATGCCACCTCTTTTTCATTATAAATGAAAGGGAAATTCATTTTTCCACCGATATGTTCAAATTTTATACCGGTTGAGAAATAGTAGTTGCTTCCGTGTGTGAAATTAATGTCGACAGGGACTCCATATCTAAGTCCTATGCCGATTCCATCTCGCTCATAGTTGTCTGTTTTAGGTGAAATCCAATCAATAGACGGACCGATTGAAAGACCGATATTTACTCTCTTCCCATCCTGTGCCAGTAAAGAGATAGAGGATAAAATGAGACATACAATTAATAAAGTCTTCTTCATACGTTTGTTTTTTATTAGGGTTAAAAAAGCTGAGGCTGTCCGGGGTTTTTAAATTTTCCGAGGTGCCTGTAAGCGGCATCAGTCACTTCCCTTCCGCGGGGAGTTCTTACAATGTAACCTTCTTGGATCAAAAAAGGTTCATATACTTCTTCAATTGTTCCCGAATCTTCGCCTACGGCTGTGGCAATAGTCGTTAGTCCGACCGGCCCGCCTTTGAATTTATCGATGATGGTACTTAAAATCCGGTTGTCCATCTCATCCAATCCATTTTGATCGACATTGAGTGCGGCTAAAGCGACTTGCGTGATATCGAAAGTGATGACACCATTTCCTTTGATCTGGGCGAAATCACGGACACGGCGCAACAACAAGTTGGCAATACGCGGTGTTCCTCGGCTACGACGCGCGATCTCGATTGCGGCATCCGGGTGGATTTCAATTTTCAGGATGCCGGCAGCCCTTTTGATGATACGGGAAAGCGTTTGAGCATCATAGTATTGTAGTCGCAAGTTGATTCCAAACCGAGATCGAAGCGGTGCTGTGAGTAATCCCGACCGTGTGGTTGCCCCCACTAGTGTGAACGGATTTAGCGAAATTTGAACACTCCGCGCATTTGGTCCCGTATCAATCATGATGTCAATCTTGTAATCTTCCATCGCCGAATACAGGTACTCTTCCACAACAGGTGAAAGCCGGTGAATTTCATCGATAAAAAGAACATCATTAGGTTCCAAATTGGTAAGTAATCCTGCCAGCTCGCCGGGCTTGTCAATAACAGGGCCAGAGGTCACTTTCACACTGACACCCATTTCATTAGCGATGATGTGGGAAAGCGTGGTTTTTCCTAACCCCGGAGGGCCATGCAACAATACGTGATCCAGTGCTTCTTTCCGCCCGCGGGCAGCTTGGACAAAAACGAGGATATTTTCGATCACCTGTTCTTGGCCGAAAAAGTTGGTGAAATCGCCGGGACGGATCGCCTGCTCAAACTCTTTCTCCGAAGCAGAAAGTTTTTTCTTGGAAGGATCTAGATGTTCATTCATCTTAACTATTGTGTCATTTGATCCAAATCATTCAACCCCTCGACAGCTATCTCATTTTGCGGGTCAATGGAACGGCAATAAAGGAAATCCTGACGGGCATTATCATATTGTTGCAGTTGCATAAAGGCAAGGCCGCGGTTGCAAATAGCAGGAGAAAAAAGTGAGTCCAGTTCAAGTACTTTCGTAAAATAAGCTACTGCATCATCATATTTCTCTTCATATTCCAGCATCACATATCCCAGATTATTTAAGGCGAATTTATGGTTTGGATTGATCTGTAAAATAATATTGTAGTGATCGATTGCTTTTTCATAAGAGCCCAAATCTGTGTATAATACAGCCAAATTATAGTTAATTTCAACATTATTGGGATCAACCATTAACGCATTGTTATAGTAATTGATGGCAATAGGATCTAGCTTTTGTTGGTAGAAATAACCCAGTTCTAAAAACGCTTTGACCTCTTTAGGATCTTGGTCTACCGTAAGTTGCAACATACGGAGATAGCCGGTAGTATCACCACGTTCTTTCAAGCTGAAAGCCCTGATGAGATGTGCCTTCGGATTATGAGGCTGTTTTTCAACGGCTTCTTTAATTATTACATCGCACTCTTCGTACATGCGCAAATGGAAATAAAGTTCGGCTAGCTTCAGACGGGCTTCATTATTATCAGGATCCAAGACGATCGCTTTTTGCAATGCCTCCTCTGTCCGGTCAGTCTCTTTCTGACTGAAATAAACATCAGACAGAAGCACTTGATAAGTTGAACTTAGTGGGTTAAGTTTGATCGCTTGAAGAATATCTTCTTGGGCTTCGACCATTTTCCCTTGATAATAAAAATAGATTGCCCGTTGATAAAGTGCTTCATCATCTTTCGGATTCTTTTCTATTCTTTTGTTTAATTCTGCCAATTCCTTCGGAATTTGTTGTGAAGATTTATTACGATCACAACAAACAAACAAAAAAGACAGGCAGCAAAGGAAAAGTAGGATCTTTGATTTTTTAAGAATCATGTATTAATCTTTTTTAATAGCTTCAAATATCTTTGTTTCAATTTCTTCTGCTAATTCCGGATTGTCAAGGAGCAACTGTTTCACTGCGTCGCGACCTTGTCCGAGTTTTGTTTCCCCGTAGGAAAACCAGGAACCGGCTTTTTTCACGACATTATGTTCCACGCCAAGATCCACGATTTCACCCACTTTGGAGATTCCTTCTCCGAAGATGATATCAAATTCGGCTTGACGGAATGGCGGAGCTACTTTGTTCTTGATCACCTTTACTCTCACGCGGTTACCGGAAGCGAGATCTCCATCTTTAAGTTGTGACACGCGGCGGATATCCAATCGCACGGTAGCATAGAATTTGAGCGCATTACCACCGGTTGTGGTTTCCGGATTTCCGAACATGACACCGATTTTCTCACGTAACTGGTTGATAAAAATACAACAACATCCTGTTTTGCTAATCGTTGCAGTAAGTTTGCGCAATGCTTGTGACATCAAACGGGCTTGCAGTCCCATTTTGGAATCGCCCATATCGCCTTCGATTTCACTTTTTGGCGTAAGAGCTGCCACGGAGTCGATCACGATAATGTCAATGGCGCCAGAGCGGATCAAGTTGTCGGCAATCTCTAAGGCTTGTTCGCCGTTATCGGGTTGTGATACCAAAAGGTCGGCGGTGTTGACCCCCAATTTTTCAGCATAGAAGCGGTCGAAAGCGTGTTCGGCATCTATAAACGCCGCGATACCGCCGGCTTTTTGCGCCTCAGCGATAGCATGTATCGCCAATGTGGTTTTACCGGATGATTCGGGTCCGAAAATCTCAATGACCCGGCCTTTGGGAAGTCCGTTCACACCCAACGCCAAATCCAATCCCAACGAACCGGTCGAGATTACTTCGATGTTTTCAACAGGAGCGTCTCCCAATTTCATAATGGCTCCTTTACCGAAAGTTTTTTCTAATTTTTCAAGAGTTGAATTGAGCACTTTTAGCTTTTCTGGATTCATTTTTTCATTTTGCATCAGTAGTTTTTTTAGGGATAAATAATAGCACAAAAATACTACTTTTTCACTTAATAGATCCCGTATATCCGCAAAAAAAACCTACCAGTATTTTACTTATATTTACCGCCGCAATTATTCATGAACAAAAAACAGTCTTATGAGAAAAATTACTTACCCTTTTTCCGTTTTCTTGATCTTTTTTTTTCTATTTAGTGCAAGAAACGCAACCGCGCAGGGAGTGTATGATCCGCTTTATCCCTTCCACCCTCAAACTAGTTTGAATTTTACCTCTTCGAATTTACCGATTGTTGTTATCAATTTGGATGAACGTATGGCGGATAAGAGCGAGGACCGGCGGGTCAATGCCGACATGGTCATCATCTCTCGCACCGACGGTTCTCGAAATAGCATTACAGACACGGTTTCCGCCAATCATTCTAATGATTCCATCATTAATTACGCAGGGAAAATTGGTATAAAATACAGAGGGAACTCTTCGTATAACTCTTCTGATAAAAAGCCATTTGGGCTAAAGACACAAAATGCGAGTGGCGGCAAGGTCGATGCCGATATCTTAGGCATGGGAGCCGACAGCGATTGGGCATTACTCGCACCATACAGCGACCGCAGTATGATTCGCGACGTACTTATTTTTGACCTTTGCCGCGGTTATTTGGAGTATGTGCCTACAGGTAAATATTGCGAAGTGGTTTTAAATGGTGTGTATCAAGGTGTTTATATTATGACCGCCCGAGTAAGGCGAGGCAAAAATCGTATCAATATTCCCAAACCGGGAAATTCAGGCGATAACCTTACCGGTGGCTATATACTTGAAATAGACCGAAATGACGAACCGGTTTTCCAATCCGAGCATAACTACCTTGATGTTTACGGTAATCCTATTTCCGGCAGTCACTATTTTCAATATACCTATCCTGATATTGATGATTATAATGAAGGGATGACTGCGCAGCAAAATTATATAATCAACAGGATGAAGCATTTCGAGAATGTGATGGCAAGTGATAGCTTTGCCGATCCGGTTAAAGGCTATCGTGCCCAAATTGATGTCATGTCGGTTATTGATTACATTTTGGCACAAGAGATTTCCCATAATGTGGATGGCTATCGGTTGAGTACTAACATTTATAAGTATCGCGATAGTCACGACCCGCGGTTTAAGATGTCGATTTGGGATTTCAATATCACGTTGGGAAATTCCGACTATTGCGATGGTTGGTCAACCGAGGGTTGGGCGTGGGATTTGAATAAATTTTCCGAACCGCAAAAAGTGCCTTTTTGGTTTCACCATTTGTTAAATGACGAAACTTTCCGGAAAGAATTGCGCGAAAGATGGTTCTATTATCGGCAAACGAACCTAAACAGTAGTAATGTTACCGCCAAGATCGATTCGTTGGTGCAGTTGCTTACAGAAGCGGAAGCTCGCAACACGCAAATTTGGAACCGCTGGGGCAGCGTATTGTGGCCCAATTATTACATAAGTAACAACTGGGCTAATGAGATCAGCTTTTTGAAAGATTGGGTCAATAAAAGATTGCAATGGATGGACAGGCAACTGATTCCATTTTCCGAAAATCTTGTGGCTAACGCCTCTTTCGATTCCGATCACACACGCGGCCCATCCAACAACAATATTTTCCTCTCTAACTGGAAAACAAACAACAGCAATGCAGGTCTCTCCAGCACCGTAAAACTCAATGGAAGATACTCGCTTTCATTCAGGAACCGAGGGGAAGCTTGGCAGCCGGTCACAAAAATAGAAAATGGAAAATATACATTCAAAGCTTGGGTGCGTACAGTAGGCGACCCAAAAGGGAGTGTCATAATCCGTAAATATAACAGTAGCGGCGAGGAAAAAACCCAATCGGTAAAACAAAGCGAAAGTTTTTATGAAATTGTAATTGAAGATATCGAAGTAGATAAGAATTTATGTGAAATTGCTTTTAAGGCTGATTTTACAACCGGTGGAACAACAAGACTTTATGTCGATAGTGTCTCACTTTTCCGACAAAAAGATGAAAACTATGCCTATCATCCGGAAAATGATGTTGATTTACCGGAATCAAAACTGCCCATTGTTGTTGTTGCAATTCCCGAGAAAATGACAGGTAACCAAGCCGATGCAGATATGGCTATTATTGACCGTTCCGATGATGTTGCCAATCGCCTTGCCGATCTTAAAAAAAGCGAAAATCTAACAAATCCAAATATTATTCCTTATATTGGAAATATCGGTTTTTCTGTTGTTTCTGATGGAGAAACGATTCAAAAAATCAAGATTTTAACAAAAGATCCTGATGGGAATTTATTGAATACTTCATTGTTGAATCTCCCAACTCACAATGAATGGGTGTTACTGCCGCTTTTCGATGATCCTTCATTGCTGCATTCTGTCACCTCGGACTTGCTTTCCCAATCAATTGTCGGTTATTCATTATCGGGAGCGTATTGCAATTTAGTTATCAACGAAATATATCAAGGGATCTACCAATTAGCGATCCCATTGACAGATCAATTGCCGCTGAACCCTCCGGGTGAAACCGAGCTTGAGATCTCGGCTTCCTATGGTTTGACTATTGGTGATGATACAGGAGACGGTTTCCGATCGGACTGGAAGAATCAGGATCTTTTCTATGAAACTGTAAATGATTATAGCTACTACTCTATTTTCTATCCGCAAGAGATCAGCCAAAATCAACAGGACTATATTGAAACCCGAATCCAGCAATTTGAGAATATGATGACACAGGATATTACGGCTCAAGCAACCGGATACAGAAATTATATAGATACGATTTCTGCTGCTAACTTTATTTTATTGCAAGAGTTATTTAGAAACCCGGATGCCTATAATTCCAATATTACGCTTTTCAACACGATGGAACAGTCTCGTTTTCAATTTATTAATATGTGTCCTGTTATTCCCGGGAAGTGTCAAACTTTTGAAAGCTATGCGACGGAAGGTTGGGCTTGGAATAGCAATCGACTTGATTCGGAAAAAACGGTGCCTTTTTGGATCAAGAGGTTAGTCGCTGACGAACCATTTTTAACATTGCTGGGAAATCAGTGGGAAACATTGCGAAATGGAGTACTTAGTGATGAGAATATTTGTGCGGTTATCGATAAACAGCAAGAACTCTTAGCTGCGGATCAACCGTATCATTTTCGACTGGATATTTCCGGAAAATATGCCGATGATTTTTATTATCAAGGAAATAACTGGAATGATGAGGTGGATTATCTGAAGGCATTCTTATTACAACGCGCCGCTTGGATGGATAGTCAGCTTTTGCCTGATCTCCCTGAAAATGTGATTGTGAACCACTCTTTCGAAATTGATGATCACACCGGATTGACCGTGGAGAAGAAATTGTCCGGTTGGCAATACGAAGGCAATGGCATTTATAGCGAAGAGGCGTCCGATGGCAACCATGCTTTTGAATTGGGCAGTAATTCATCATTATATCAAACTGTTACGGAATTGACACCGGGTAATTACACCTTTAAAGCAAAGATCCAAAGCGACGGCGGTGAACTCATCTTCACCATTTATCATCCTGAAAATGTGATTGTTATCAATCATCCGGTCAACTCGTCCGCCGCATACCAAGAGATAACCATTGAAGATATTTCCGTTCTTGATGGAGTTTGTAAAATTGAGATAAAAAATGGACAAAATACGATGTTAATTGATGATGTGTGGTTTTATTGCACATCAAAGGTAGGCATTGAAAACGATCCGGTCTCTCAACAAAAAGAGGTTAAAGTTTATCCTAATCCTTTCAATCAACATCTTGTTTTTGAATATCTCCCGAAAACAAATAAACAAAATATCGCCATCTATTCAATTACTGGCCTTTGTTTATATCGTTTTGATGTGAGCAGTACGGAGAATGTTCCGGTCGTAATCAATAAATCATTGAATGCCAATCTTCCTTCCGGAATTTACTTCTATCAGATTCGAGACGGGAATAGTGTTTATTCGGGGAAAGTAGTAAAAAATTAGTGTCAAGTGACGAGTGATACGTGACGAGAATATTTGATAAGAATTTTATCACTTATCTCTCGTCACTTTTTTTATATTTGCATTTTAAATCTAAATTTAAAATACGAAATTAAACATAATAATAAATGACTGTAAATAAGCAATCTACCGAAGATCAAATCTTGAAAGCGGCTGAGAAAATTTTCCTGGAAAAGGGGTTTAAAACTTCCAAAATCAGCGATATTGCAAAAGAGGCGGGAGTAAATAACGCCCTTATCAACTACTATTTCCGTTCAAAAGAGAATCTTTTTAACAAAGTTTTGCATGATAAGGTTGCACTTTTAGCAAACTCGCTCAGTCTTGCCGCTGACCAGGAGACTTCATTTTTACAGATTATTCAGGATATGGTGGAAGCACAGTTTGAGTTTTTCAAAGCAAATACCTCTCTTCCCCGTTTCATTCTTATGGAAATCATTCCTGATGATTCGAGAGTTGAGGTTTTTCGGGAAAACATTATCCCAATCATCTTGAATGCGAGCATGCAGTTGAATGACAAATTGCAGCAAGAAATCAAGGCGGGTCATATTCGGAATGTGAGCATGTTCGAACTATTATATACGATTACTGCGGTGAACGTATTCTGTTTCATCGTTAAACCAGTTATTATGGGTGCGAGTGTTGATTCGTTAGCCATCCAATTTAGCGAAATTCTAAATGACAGGAAGGGGCGAAATGTGGAGATCATCATGAGTTATCTTAAAAATATTACCAAGCCATGAAAAAATTAGTGTTTTTAACCATTATCCTACTTTCTCTTTTCAGACTTCAGGCACAAGTCACATTAGATGATTGTCAGCGTAAGGCACGGGCTAACTATCCATTGATCAAGCAATACGAACTCATTAATGCGGTCAAGAAATACAATATTGCGCAGATACATAAAGCTTACCTTCCGCAATTCTCTCTCGGAGGACGAGTGACTTGGCAGTCCGATGTCACCGAATTTCCGGAAGCGTTCACAGGACTGCTGGATCTACTCGACGCAAGCATTACTTTTCCCGGTCAAGATCAATATCTATTTTCCGCGGAATTATCGCAAACCGTTTGGGACGGTGGAATAACGACTATGCAAAAGAAAATGGTTGCAGCACAACATGAAGTCGAGCAACAAAATCTGGAAGTGACTTTTTATACTTTAAATGAACAAATTAACCAGCTTTTTTTCTCCATTTTATTGTTAAAAGAACAGTTAATACAAAATGTGCTCTTACAGGAAGAATTGGAGCGAAACCAAATATTAGTAGCTTCTTACATGGAAAATGGGATAGCACAGCAATCTGATTTAGATGAGATTAAGGTTGAAATTTTATCGGTTCAACAACGTAATATTGAGATAACTACTACAAAAAAATCGTTATTGAAAGTGCTGGGTGCCTTCATTGGGGAAAAGATTCCTGAAGAGGCCACTTTTGTAAAACCACCGGCAGCATTAGATACGGAAAAAGAGATTAACCGGCCGGAACTGAAATTATTTGATTCGCAAGTTTCGCTTTTCCGGATACAGGGAGAGCAACTGTGGAGCAAAGGGATGCCGCGGGTAGCGTTGTTCGCCAAGGGTGCTTACGGTAATCCGGGACTGAATATGTTTGAGAGTGGTTTTACACCCTATTTTATTGGTGGTGTGCAATTAGCATGGAATTTCGGCGGATTTTATACCAATCGTGATGAAAAACGACTATTGGAAAATCAAAAATCACAAGTGGAAGTGCAACGGGAAGTATTTCTTTTCAACCTTAATCAAGAGATCAGCCAAAAAGATGATGAGATCGAAAAACTACGTGATCTGTTGCAAAATGACGATGAAATCATTCGATTGCGCGAAAGTGTACAACGAAGCTCCGAGGTAAAAGTGGAGAGCGGTACGATGAGTGTCAGCGATTTGATGCGCGACATCCACGCCACCGCCATGGCGCGCCAAACGAAAGCTTGGCATGAGATACAGTTATTGAATGCCGTGTGGCAGAGGAAATTAATGACTAATGATCAATGATTAATGATCAATAAAGAAGTAAATCTAAATACTAAGGATTTAAAGATTTGTGATAAAACAGGTGAAAAAAACAATATACAACATGAAAAAGATAATTAAAACTTCCTTCCTTCCCATTCTGTTTTTTGTGGCGATGGGTTGCAATAGGAATGAAATGCAATACGATGCATCGGGAACGTTTGAAACTACGGAGATCATCGTTGCGGCGGAGGCATCGGGAAAGATTATGATGTTTGATTTGGCTGAGGGCGATGTGGTGGAGCAAGGTCAGATTGTGGGATTTATCGATAGCACGCAGCTCTATCTTTCAAAATTACAGTTAAAAAATAATATTAAGGCGGTAAAAAGTCGCAAAACCGATGTTTCTACGCAATTGGCCGCCATAGAAGAGCAGTTGGTTACACTCAACAAAGAAAAACAACGAGTGGAGAAGTTATTGAGAGCCAATGCTGCCAATACGAAACAGTTAGATGATATTAATGCACAGATTGCCATTTTGGAAAGGCAGTTGACGGCACAACGTACAATGATTGAGAGTGGGAATTATACTATCAATGAGGAGAGTAGCGTGTTAGAAATCCAGATCGCCCAATTGGATGACCAACTGAAAAAGTGTTATATCAGCACTCCTATTTCCGGCACGGTACTGGTGAAATACGCTGAGCAAGGAGAGGTCGCTGTGCCGGGCAAAGCACTCTTCAAAGTAGCGGATACCGAAGATATGATTTTACGGGCATACGTATCTGCTGCACAATTCACGCAACTCAAACTGGGTCAAGAGGTCTCTGTTTTTGCCGATTTTGGCGAAGAGAATACCCGCAAGTATATAGGCGCTGTCAGTTGGATTTCTGAGAAAGCCGAGTTTACACCCAAAACGGTGCAAGCGCGGGATGAGCGGGATAATTTAGTGTATGCAGTGAAGATACGGGTGAAAAATGACGGTTATTTAAAGATTGGGATGTATGCAGGGGTGAAGTTGACAGCTGATAATTCATCGTTGCCTACTGACCATTAAAGAATTTGTTATTATGCTGAAAGCAAATAATATAAGTAAGAAATACAAAACTGTCCAAGCATTGAGCCACATTTCGTTCGAAGTAGGAGAAGCTGAAGTTTTCGGGATTATCGGACCGGATGGGGCAGGAAAAACAACATTATTCCGGATATTGACAACATTGATTTTAGCAGATGAGGGAACAGCAACCGTCGATGGGTTGGATGTGGTAAAGGATTTTCGAGAAATTCGCAACCGAGTGGGTTATATGCCCGGACGGTTTTCGTTGTATCAGGATCTTTCGATCGAGGAAAATCTGAACTTTTTCGCTAAGGTTTTCAATACGAGTGTGAAGGAAAATTACGATTTGGTGAAAGATATCTACCAACAAATCGAGCCTTTTAAGAAGCGGCGGGCAGGGGCTTTGTCGGGAGGGATGAAACAGAAACTGGCACTTTGCTGCGCCTTGATCCACCGCCCGACGATCCTCTTCTTGGACGAGCCGACAACCGGTATCGATCCCGTATCGCGGAAAGAATTATGGCAGATGCTGCGACGACTTAAGGAGCAAGGTATCACCATTATTGTCTCCACTCCATATATGGATGAGGCAAGTCTTTGCGATCGCATCGCTCTGATTCAAGACGGCGTCTTTTTGAAAATCGACACACCCGACAATATCGTTGCACAGTTCGAAGGGACATTATGGGGCGTCTCTGCTGATCGGATGTCATCCCTGCTGCAAGATCTCCGAAAGGAACCGGGAGTACTCACTGCTTTCACTTTCGGCGATACGTACCACGTTAAGGTAGATCCGATGAAAATCAAGAAAAAAGAACTGGCAACGAAGTTGGAAGAGAAAGGTTATCAAGAAGTTGAAATCAAAGAGATTGCTGCAGGAATCGAGGATTGCTTTATGGAGTTGGGAGTAAATACTAAAATGAATTAAAATGATGACAATCAAAGCCACAGAGCTAACCAAGACCTTTGGTAATTTCACGGCAGTGGATCACATTACGTTTGCGGTTCAGAAGGGGGAGATTTTCGGCTTCTTGGGGGCGAATGGCGCAGGGAAGACTACGGCAATGCGGATGCTTTGTGGGTTGAGCAAACCTACTTCGGGAGAGGCAACCGTGGCGGGATTCGATGTGAGGACACAATCGGAGCAAATCAAGAAGAATATCGGGTATATGAGCCAAAAGTTTGCGCTGTATGAGAACCTTAAAGTTTGGGAAAATATCCGGCTCTATGCAGGAATTTATGGAATAAAAGGAAAAGAGATCGGGAAACGGATCGACATGATATTAGAACAACTCGGTTTCGAAAAGGAAAAGAATACGCTAGTGAAGGAGCTTCCACTGGGTTGGAAACAGAAACTGGCATTCTCGGTTTCGATCATCCATGAACCGCAAATCGTCTTTTTGGACGAACCGACAGGTGGCGTGGATCCCGTGACACGCCGGCAATTTTGGGAATTGATTTACCAAGCTGCTGATCGTGGGATCACTGCCTTTGTGACCACACACTATATGGACGAAGCCGAATACTGCAACCGCGTTTCCATCATGGTCGATGGCCGGATCGATGCCTTAGACACACCCAAAAATCTGAAATATCAATACAATGCAAATACAATGGATGAAGTTTTTCACATGTTGGCAAGGAAAGCGAAGACGGCAAAATCGTAAGTTCGCCGCTTTCTCTTCTTTTGTCCACAAAGAGTTCTTACATATCTTTCGGGATATGTGGACAACGTTGATATTGTTGCTATTACCGGTTTTGATGACGGTACTTTTCGGATTTGGAATTACAACGGAGATCAAAAATGGGAAAGTGGCGGTGTTAGATCCCTCGAAGGATGTTGCTACCCAAGGAATTGTGGATAAATTAGCAACCAGTGAATATTTTACAATTGCATACCGCGTTAATACGGAACAAGAGATCGATGATCTGTTCAAGCAGAGTAAAATCGGCATGGCGATAGTTTTCAATGAGAAATTTTATGAAAACATGTTGCACACCGGTCAAGCGCAGATTTTGCTGCTCGCCGATGCTACCGATCCCAATACTGCCAGCATGCTCAACACGTATGCCGGCATGCTGATTGCTTCGTATCAAATGGAACTTAGTAAAAATCTGGGAACAACACCGTTGCAGATCACACCGGAGCTTCGGTTGCTCTATAACCCGACTATGAAAGGATCTTACAGCACCGCACCGGGAGTGTTAGGGTTGGTTTTGATCCTGATCTGTGCCATGATGACTTCGGTTGCTATCGTAAAAGAGAAGCAGATGGGCACGATGGAGGTGCTGTTAGTTTCGCCATTGCGTCCGATCACCATTATCTTGGCGAAAACGATTCCCTACTTTGTATTGTCGCTCGTCAACCTCACCTCGATTTTACTCCTTTCTTATTTTTTATTAGAAGTGCCGTTCGTAGGAAGCTTTCTGTTGCTCATTGCCGTGTGTCTGCTATACATCTTTGTAGCACTGGCATTTGGCATCCTGATCTCAACACTTGTGAATTCGCAGTTAGTCGCCATGCTTATCTCGGGAATGGTACTGATGTTACCGGTTATAATGCTATCGGGATTATTGTTTCCGGTGAATAATATGCCGTTAGTGTTACAATGGTTTTCGTGTGTCGTTCCGGCCCGTTGGTTTATTACTGCTATCAAAAGTGTGATGATTAAAGGTGCGGGATTCGATGCCATCATTAAAGAGTTTTTGATATTGCTGGGTATGGCGGTGGTACTGCTGGGAGTAAGTATTAAGAAATTTAAAAACCGTTTGGAATGACGTATGATAAGTACACAGATTTAACAGATAATCAAAGATTTTAACCATTAATATTCACTATGCTCCGATATCTTCTTGAAAAAGAAATAAAACTATTCTTTCGCAATCCGTTTTTGCCAAAGTTAGTGGCTCTTTTGCCATTTATCGCACTGGCGATTTTTCCATTGGTGGCCAATTTGGATATTAAGGATTTAAAAATCGCAGTGATTGACCAAGACAAATCGCCCTATTCGCGGCAGTTGGTTGAAAAAGTTCTTTCGTCGCCTTATTTCCAGTTGTCGGGTAATTTCACCAATTATGCGGAGGCGCAACGGAGCGTGGAGGATGATCGTTCGGATCTCATCATGGAAATTCCCGCTTATTTTGAACGGGATTTGGTGAAAGAAGGCAATGTGCAGGTTTTCGTAGCTATCAATGCGGTAGACGGGATGAAAGGGGGAATGGGAGGTTCTTATCTTACCGGTATTCTCACCGATTTCAACAACAACATCCGTGCAGAGTGGATACAAACCCCCTCACGCCTCTCCACACCGCACATCAATGTTTTTTCGGCGTTTCGGTTCAACCCAACGTTACGCTATATCTACTTCATGATTCCGGCGTTGATTGTGATGATCTTGGCGATGTTCTCGGGATTTCTACCCGCACTCAACATTGTGGAAGAGAAGGAAAACGGCACTATAGAACAGATGAATGTCACTCCGGTCAAAAAATCGACTTTTATTCTCTCCAAACTAATTCCTTACTGGGTAATTGGCTTTCTTATCGTTAATGTATGTGTCTTGGTAGCTTGGCTTTTTTATGGATTTTGGCTGCGAGGCTCATTACTCACACTCTATCCTTTCACCATCATATTTACTTTCACCTTCTGCGGATTGGGGCTGGTAGTCTCCAACTATGCCAACGCACTTCAGCAAGCGATGATCATCATGTTTTTCTTCATCACTACTTTCATCTTCCTCAGCGGCCTCTTCACGCCATTTGACAATATGCCGCAATGGGCACAAGTGATTGGCAATATCAGTCCTTTGAAATATATCATTCAAGTGACTCGGATGGTCTATTTGAAAGGCGCCGTATTTACGGAGATGCTTCCGCAATTTGCCGCGCTCTGCTTGCAAGCGGTGTTTTTTAACGGCTGGGCTATATTGAGTTATAGGAAGAGAAATTAGAAGAAAATCACTTCTTAATCTTATTCTCTTCCAACGACTTCTGTCTTCGGAAAGCGTTTCTGATGTCTGCGCCGTTGTTGAAGTCTACTTTAAAGATCAATGCGCCGCCGGCGACAAATTTGGCTTCGTTATTAGCACTACCGGAAATGATATTCAAGTCGTCGTTGCCATAGCTGACAAAAGCCCTGGCTCTGAGGTTTCCATTCCGGTTGATCATGTATTCCACACTAAAATCAGAGATAATATTGTTCGCGTAGTTTTGACTTCCTGTACCGCTCCCTGCACCTGCTCCATCTCCTCCTGTACCGTCTTCGCCCGGATTTCTTACACCAATATCGCCTTGGATCACCCACCGGTCAATCGTTTTTCGCCCTTGGAAACTTAACTCCATCTTATTATCATCATTATTGCGGATATTAACACCAAATTCATCAAAGAAATCGATATTACTAAAAAAGAGGTTGTTCAAAATCCCTGAAAACAGTTCTGCGCCCGCATCCATTGCATACGTAGAACCGGCATCTCCTAAATTACCGGAATTAAGAAAATTGGAAGTTAAAACCAGTGAGAAAAATTGTGTTGCGGCACTATTCACATTGGCTGAGTTCATTGCCGTGTTCAATCGGAGGTTTTCCTCGGAATTGAGGTTGGGAAACTCAAACTCAAAATTAATATCCGGATTCATTAGTATTCCGCTAAGAACCAGGTACGCGTTAACTTGCGTTCTACCTGCGGGCATCTCTTTGTCGATTGTATTCACTGATGCGGTGGTACGGTGCAGTGCTTTCGCGTCGATGATGGAATTTGCAATCCCGCCGTCGAAAGTCACGGTTCCTCCTTCCATTAATTGCATGTTAAGATTAAGGAATAGGTCGCGGAAACTCATTTGGTAACTTCCCGAAGCAATTGTTACTAATCCCCTAAGTGTCAATTCACTTTCGGTGTTATAATGGATTTGCAAGGTGCCTTCTGTCCGGGCACTGAGTGTGCCTCCGATAGCAGGGTCAAGTTCTACGAAGATCTCCGCGTCTCTTGTAACGTCGAATGCGAAATTGAAATCCATAATCGTCCCCTGCTCTTCAGATTCATCCTCTGTGGCAATTGGTGTGGCACTCTTGAAACGGATGCCGTCCGTTTCAGAAACACGATCGGTGAACATCACCGGAAGATAAAGCCGGGTGCCGGGCAGAGTAGTTAAATTCGTCCCACTGAAACGGAGCAAATTTGTGTTTCCGCGCATGCTTACATTTCCCGAAACATAACCGGTGCCATAAAAAGCCGCATCTTGGCTCTTTTCCGTACTCAATACCAACAAACGGTTCGTGTTGATATTTAGGTCGAAAATGAAATTCTTGAATAGCTGATGGTATAACCCGCCTGTAACTCTCGCTCGATTACCCGCAGCATCAGTGACTTCAACATCCGGAAATTCAATGCCCTTACTGTTGAATGTGATATCTTGATTCTCAAGTTTGTAGACAGTGTTCAACGGAGCAATTCCCAGATAACCATCCAGCACTTTGACCGTACCGTCTAAGTAGGATGAATCAGGTGTGATGTAGAAAGCAAGCTCTCCTTTTGCTTTACCGTCAATACGCTGACTGAACGATTTGAAGAATGGGGTCAAGAATCCTAATTCCAACGTATCAATATCTGCTTTGATCTCCAGACTTTTTGATTCAGATTCAAAAAATCCGGAAAGATTGGCGAGGATGTTATGTTCTAAATTGTAATTACGAATGGTGTAATTCGTTATCGTTGCGGAATTTATAGGTTCTTCTCGATCGAATAGTCCTCCGGCAAAGGCGATGTTTGTATTCTCCGGCACAGCGGCGGTTACAAATAGATTTCCCATCTCGGAATCATTAAATAGGAAATCACTAACCAATAATCTACCGGTGAAAAGACGCTGTCCGTTCCAATTTCGAATTCGGACAGCCGCTGAAATATCTCCGCCAAACCCTAAATTGAAATTGGCTGCAAAATTGTTAAATTGCGCTAAATCAACGTTTTTCATCTTGATTTCCAAGTCATCTTTTTCTTGAAAAGAGAACAAGCCATGAGCTTGGATTGTACTACTCCCCGACTCCAAAATCAAATTATTAAAATTTATACCCGCATTGTGAATGGTGATTTGGTGATCTTCGTTAAAATGCCAACTATTTTCATTGATATTCAATGAGGTAGATAGGAACCTGGCTTCTATGCTATCTTTGTTGGATGCGTTAACATAGCCCGAAAGCCACGACTCTTTCCTCTTGTTTCCCGGATTTCTCCAGTGGAGGTCGTAAGTGAAAGTATTGTTCGCAATTTCCGCTTTTACAGCCGGCTCCGTAAAGTAGATGTTGTTTTTTTTCTGTTTGATGACAATACTGTCGCCCGACAGGACAAAATCAAAAACCGAATCGCTTGTGCTATGTCCTGAAATATCAAGATCATATAACTCGAACTTATCCTTAAAAAGAAACCGTCTCGTGGAGAATCTAAACATATCGTCTTTTCGTAAAGAACTGATATACAATTCGCAAGTAGACCTTGGAGCGATTTGAATGCCGGGTGTCAGAATATCCATTAACTCCTTGAGTCGGAACGTTTCAGCCGAAAGCTCAAAGTATTGTTCAATGGGCATCCCTGTTAGCGTGTCAATTGTTTCTTCTCGCACGACATCACTCACCGGAACGATATTTGGAAAATAGCGGTTGCCAACAGTAAGCAGAGATTCTTTCAATCTTTTAAGTTGATAATTAGTTGACATGGTGGCATTTAAAAAATTAGAAGTGAGGATGAAGCGATGAATTCCACTTGCGGTGGTGATACTCGTTAATCGAACCCGCTCACCGTAAATGGAATCTTTCCCATTGGAAAATAAAATGCCGTCTACACCGGCAAAGCCATTGAGATTATCCAGTTGGTCTCCGCGGACATTCAACTCTAACGAGTCAAAAGAGAAGATAAGATCTGGATTCTGTTGAGCCAAATAAACTGCTCTATCCAACCCTTTCGCACTGTCGCTTACAGGGTATTTTTGTAAACAAGGCTCGGGAGCAAATCGCGCAACACTGATGTAACTTTTAAAATTCGGTATCTTATTGGTTAAATCAACGATTCCATTGAAAGTGAAATTTACATTCGTATCTGCCGAATGGATGCGACCGTCAAACTTTTTACCATTTAACATCCCGTTGAGCGAAATATCCTGCACCGGATAGTTGAACAAGTCGAACCGGTTTACTTTTCCCGTGAGATTCGCATAAGATTTTTCGATGTTAAATCCTTGATTATGATCCAGCAAAGAATAACCATTCAGTGCAATATTGAAAGAGATATTACCCAAAATTTTATTGTCAGGAATTAATCTCCCAACATTGAAATTTTGAGAGAATGCTTTTCCTTCAAAGGAATAACGATCATTTGTTTCATACATGTCGAGATTTGCCGTGGCGTTGCCGAGTTGGGAGTTGAGTTTTATTTTGGAGGCGAAAGTGTTGAAATTCCCTTTAAAAGACACTTCAAGTTCCGTATTTCCCAACGGATAAAGTTCTTTCGGAATTGGCGTATTTTTCCCGCCGGGGAGCAGGAATTTTGTTAAATCATACATGTTTACCGATGTTTCCCGCAAGGTTACATCATAATAACCATGCTTGAAATCGGTAATGTCTTCCATGTAAATCGATCCCCGTACTGTATTGGTTTCTTTGAAAAAAACGGAAAAATCATTGATTAGCATGGAATTGATAGTTCCGTTCACCGTTCCCGCAAAAACCACATACTGATCCATGCCTTTCAACGCTTGTGTAAATCTTGCTATATCAGAGAAATGCACTATTGAAGGACTGATGTTTGCCTTGATTCTCACACTATCCGTAAAGGATGAATAACTGCCCCATTGATCATAATCGAAACTAAGATCCAAATAAATAATGCTGTGCTCCGTGGCGATCTTCCCCTTATTGAACATCAGTCCGTTGCTGTTGATCCGGAAGAAAGCGCTGGCATTCAGTAACTCAAAACCCGAATATTGTGAAAAAGACATTTTGGTGATCTCCGCTGAAATATCGTCTCGGTTGACTTGGAAATCTTTCGTTTTGAATGTGATATTATTTAATTCCAAAAAAGCGTAATCAATATTTTCACCTGTATTTCCAGTAGAGATGGTGTTTTCATTGTGAATTAAAAATCGGCTGTCAGTCATCACCAAACGATCGGCACGGAGTTTGAAGTCGCTTTTCTCATCATTTTTCTTCAGATGCTTGGCCCATAGTCCGATATTGATAGATTCTTCGCCTAAATATTTGGTTAACAGCACCTCTGCACCATCTAACTCCAACAAATGGAAAGCGAGATTCATGGGTGAAAAATTAAACCCTTTGAGCCGGGTTTTTCCTTTCGCCACCCTGATCATCGGATTTTGTTCCAAATCGTTGATTACAAGATCTTCAAAGGCAATTTTCAAGGTTGGGGTGAGGTATATTTTTCCAATCTTAAAATCACTTTCCCAATTCTCAGAGAGCGTTTTAGTCACTTTCTCAATGATACGGTTTTGGATGGGTGGAATGAAAACAAGCGTTAAAAGGAGAAAGAAGACGAAGATCAATGCCGCCAACGAAAGAAGAACCCTCTTTGTTTTTTTATTAATTTTGCGTTTCAATTTCGTTGACATTTATGACAAAATATATTTTAGGCATTGAGTCATCGTGCGATGACACTTCGGCGGCAGTTCTTTCGGGTACAACCATTTTATCCAACGTAATCGCCAATCAGAAAGTACATTCCGAGTATGGTGGCGTGGTTCCCGAATTGGCTTCCCGGGCGCATCAGCAGAATATCATCCCTGTCGTTGAGACTGCCCTAAAGCGCGCAAAAATAAGCAAAAATGAGTTATCCGCTATCGCTTATACCAATGGTCCCGGTTTACTGGGTTCCCTACTGGTAGGCAGTTCTTTTGCCAAGGCGATGGCCTATAGTCTCGAAATCCCGCTGATCGAGGTGGACCACTTGCAGGCGCATGTGCTCGCTATCTTCGCCGAAAAACCCGGAGAGGAAAAGCTAAAACCCTTGTTTCCTTACTTATGCCTCACTGTTTCTGGTGGGCACACCCAACTGCTGAAAGTGAACGATTACTTTGATATGGAACTGCTTGGGGGAACCATTGATGATGCGGCAGGCGAAGCCTTTGACAAGGCAGCGAAAATCTTGGGACTTCCTTATCCTGGTGGTCCCGTAATCGACAGGTTGGCGCAAGAAGGGAATCCAGACCGGTTTAAATTTTCAACGGCACATCTTCCTGATTTACAATACAGTTTTAGCGGATTAAAAACCTCTTTTCTCTATTTTGTGAGAGATAATCTGAAAGAGAATCCCAATTTCATTGAAGAGAATTTGAATGATTTAGCGGCTTCCATCCAAGCGGCAATCATCCGCTCCCTGACCGATAAAGTTAAAGAAGTGATCCGTCGTTATGATCTGAAAGACATTGCTTTAGCTGGCGGAGTAGCGGCTAATTCCGGTTTACGGAATGCCATGCTTGATATTGGAAAAAGATACAACCGCAACATCTTCCTTCCTTCCTTAGACTTGACCACCGATAATGCGGCCATGATTGCTATCTATGGATACTTCAAGTATTTATCGGCTGATTTTTCCACCATCAAAGCTACACCTTATTCGTCAGTGCGGCAGCGCCCAAAATAGCGGATTGGTTCTCGTCTAATCCCGAAACCAATATTTTCACATTTCCTTTGTATATCGATAAAATATTGTCGTCAAATGATTTGCGAATAGGATCAAGCAGTATTTTTCCCGCTTTTACCGGACCACCCATCAAAAAGATGGCTTCTGGGGAAGAAAAAGTTACGGCATTTGCCATTGCCAAGCCCAATGCGTGACCCACCATTTGATAGGTTTGGATTGCCAATACGTCACCTTGCACCGCTTTTTCGGCAATCTCTTTGCTGCTAATGTTTTCCAATTCTTTTTCAGAGAATTTACTCCCGCTTAGCTCCAGTAATTCGAGATAGGTTCTTTTGATACCTCGCGCTGAAGTGTACTGTTCCAAGCAACCTTTTCTGCCACAGCCACATAACCTTCCTTCGGGATGAAGGATTGCATGTCCTAGTTCTCCGGCATAACCGTCAAATCCGTGTACTAATTTTCCATCGATCACAATGCCGCTTCCAACGCCGGTGCCGAGTGTGAACATGATGAAATGGCGCATGCCTTGAGCAGCTCCGTAGATCATCTCTCCGTAAGCCGCCGCATTAGCGTCATTAGAGATCACTACCTCCGCATCAATCCGTTTCCGGATCATATCGCGAAGGTGAATTTTGCCGTTGAAGTTGAGGTTTACGGCATTATCAATGCAACCGGTGTAATAGTTGCCGTTGGGCACTCCCACTCCGATACCCGATAATTCCTCCATATTGATATCCGAAATCAGTATTTCAATATGGTCGACCAGACAATCAACAAATCGCTCTACATCAGCATGATCAGAAGTTGAAAACCGGATGTTTCGGATGCAATTCCCATTCCGATCCACCAATCCCATATCGGTGTTAGTTCCACCGATGTCAATGCCTATGGCGTATTTTGTATTCATAATAGTTAGGTTTTATTATTGTGCGATATTCAAATATTTTACTCCTACGAGTTTATCATAAATCGTGCCTTCATCTTGCAAATAAATCAGGATGGTATAGTCATTGTGGGTTTGCCAGTGGTTACCCTCAATGAAGGTTTCATCGATGATATTTGTACCATTTTTCACATAAGCATATTGGTAATTATAGAAACCTTGTTTCAAAAAAAGTTGTGTTTCCCAATAGTTTGTGACAGGGTTGAGAACGAGTTTCGCTTCCTCTTTGATATGCCAGTCGGTCAGTTCTCCGAAGACGTAAACGTCACCGTCAGTAAAAGGAAAATCAGCACGGAGGGCAAAATGAACGATAGCGTAATCTTCAGTGTTTGTACCGCTGAAATCCTCATTTTTGTAGTAACAACGGCCTTTTAGCGTGGCATTGCTTTCGTATGCGCCAAATGGACGGGCGGCATCTTCCACCAGATAGATTTGATTGGTGCGATTCTTAAAGGCAACTGAAACCACGCGGGTTCCATTATAACGGAGACTTCTGATGTCGAATACTCGAAATTCAGCCCCCCCGTTCATCACATTCTCGTTGTTATCGTAATCGAAACTCAGCTCACCGGGCGTTCCCGACCGGTAAGTCAATCCCATGATTGCATTATCCCATCGGCCGTTTTGCATAATGGTGGCATGCATGTACATCTTGGGATTGCGGATATTGTACATCCCGGGATTTACCACAAAATCAATCTCTTGTTTGGTGTACATATCCGTAACATTGGTTGCTGCATGCACCGAACCGGTAATGCCGACTTGCTGCTCCTCAATGATCATAAAACGACGGGTCAGCACCGGATTATCCATATCGCCATCAAAAACGTACAAAAGATAATTTCCGGATTTTATAGGCTTTATATTGTTGTTGGGGAATTCTAATGTATAGTGTAAATAGTGTTGGATCGTGTTGAAAGAGTAGGAATATTCGGTTATTTCATCATCCATAAAACCCGCGATATAGTCTAATGTGTTCATATCCGATTTTTTCCAATCGTGTGTACAATGGATGATTGTATATTTCAGGTAGCGGGATTCTTGCAACAGATCATCGAAATCTAATGTCAGCGTTTCGCTGGAACCCAACTTGATGATCGGCTGTCCGAAATCGGTACCCGTAACACGGATCTTGATACTCTCAATTCCAGGAACATACACACGGTTATCATATTTCACCTCTCCGGGAAGTTGAGAGAAAACGTTTGCAATCAGACAAAAAAAGAGGACTAAAAGAGCACTATTCTTCATAATGAACGAAATTTCAATAATTTAAAATGATTATGCTTTCCATTTCTTCTCCAATTTCTTCACCTCCTTTTCTAATTTTCCCGGCAGATTTTCCACACAATTGTGGCATTTCATCTCGAGGGTATACATACGGCCAATACAGTAGTTGGAGTGTTTGCAACCGCTCTCTTCTGCGCCTTCCGCAATTTTGTTGACAAATGCAGGATCATGAACCAAGGAACGTGCCATTTGAACGGCTGCGAAACCTTCGTCCAACACTTTTTCCATTGTTGATTTGCTGTTAACACCACCTACGTAAATCAGAGGCATGTTCAATGCTTTACGGAACTTTTTCGCATCTTCTAAGAAATAAGCATCTTCATATTTTACGGATGGAATAATCAACCACCCGGCCAATCGAATGCCGATTTTGAGCCACCAAAACTTCTTCATATCCATGTAGTAAGCCAGCGTTTTGTGCGGCATGTTTCCGCGCATCACCGCCATTGGAGCTCGGCTCACAAAACCGGCGGAGAGCACCAGTGCATGAGCGCCTGATTTTTCAATTTCTTTGGCAATCGTGATGCAATCATCGATTTGCAATCCCCCGCGAAATCCATCATACATGTTGGTTTTCACTACCACAGCCATATCATCGCCTGCAGCCTTCATCACTTCATCAAGCACCATTTTCATAAACCGCATCCGGTTTTCTAACGAGCCGCCAAATTTATCCCTTCTTTTGTTAGTGAAAGGCGATAGGAATTGACTGATCAGATAACCGTGCCCTGCGTGGATTTCCACACAGTCGAAGCCGGCGTCTCTCGCCAAGTTGACCGCCTTTCCAAAATCTATAACCAGCGCGTCGATCTCTTTTTCTGTTAATTTCCGATAGAAAGTAGGTGAATAAAGGTTAAATCCATTGGAGGCGCCGACGGGTTTTTGTCCGCAAGTATTGCGATGAGTCATATTGCCGCAATGTCCCAGTTGGATAGCGGCTTTGGCTCCTTGCGCATGGATAGTGTCGGTGAGATGCTTTAGCTCGGGGATGATCTCCTCGCGCATCCACAGCTGCCCATTGAACGAGACACCGCTACGGTTCACCGAAGCATAGGCGATCGTAGTCATGCCGATGCCGCCTTTTGCCACACTCACGTGATAATCAAAGAGATCCTGGGATGGTTTGTTATCGTAGCACATATTTTCAAATGCCGCCGAACGAATTGTCCGATTCCGCAACGTGATAGGGCCGATGTTGATAGGGGTGAAAATCATAAAATAAGGATAGATGATTAATGTTTAAGGGATGTAATGTTCAGTGATTATTATAAAAAGAGGCTGCCTTTTTTGAGACAGCCCCGTAATTATTTCACAAAATGCATGATTATGCTTGAACGTCAGTTGCGTCTTCAGCGGGAGCAGCTTCTGTGTCCATGCCTTCAGCGTTGATGTCTTCTTCAGCTGGAGGAACAATGTCCGCTACAGGTTCTGTTTCTTGACATTCAACTTGTTCGGTGTCTTGCGTTGCATTTTCTTCTTGAGTGGCAGGTTTTTGGTTACAAGCTGCAAAGATGAATGCTGCAACAGCTAAAAGGGCAAATAATTTTTTCATTTTCATCATTTTTTAATGGTTAAATAACGTGGCAAACATACAACATTTGGTTTCACGTATACACTTAAAATCCAAGGAAAAAGTTAAATTATGTTAATTCAACAATTTCGCACCAGTTAAATTTGTCTTCAATCTCTCCGTATTGCACTCCTGTCAGGTATTTATAAAGTTTTGTGCTCCAAGGTCCTGGCTGGCCGTCTTTCGAATAAATATATTCTTTACCGGTTTCACGGTCTTGAATCATGCCGATGGGAGAAATTACTGCTGCTGTTCCGCAAGCACCAGCTTCCTCGAAGGTACCCAATTCATCAAGTAACACATGTCTTCTTTCCACAGTCAAGCCCAATTCGGTTGCGATATCCCTGATGCTCATGTTCGTGATAGATTGCAAGATAGAAGATGAATCAGGGGTGATATATTTGTTATCTTTAATACCGAAGAAGTTGGCGGGGCCTGCTTCATCGACCATTGTTTTGGTTTTAGCATCGGCAAAAATCGAAGCGGCAAAGCCTTCTTTGTGAGCCCTGTTGCCGGCACGCAAGCTGGCAGCATAGTTTCCGCCTACTTTCGCATGACCTGTTCCAAGGGGAGCAGCACGGTCAAAATCTTTTACTAACTGCATCTTAACCGGTTTGAAACCCTCTTTGAAATAGGGACCAACAGGAGTAACAAAAACCAAGAACAGATATTCGTCCGCAGGACTAACACCCACTTTTGCTCCGGTTCCGATCAATAACGGGCGGAGATAGAGTGAACCACCGGTTCCGTAAGGCGGAATGTACTCCGAGTTGAGTTGAACCGCTTTAAAACAAGCTTCTTTGAAGATCTTTTCCGGAACGGGCTCCATCAAGATCGTCTCTGCGGAAAGCTTCAATCGTTTGCAATTTTCTTCCCATCTGAAAAGGCGTACTTTATCATCTTTTCCGCGATAGGCTTTCATCCCTTCAAAAGCGGATTGACCGTAGTGCAAACACGTTGCGGCCATGTGCATGCTCACATTTTCGGAAGAGCACACTTCCAACTCGCCCCATTTGCCGTCTCTAAAATAACAGCGTACGTTGTAATCGGTTTTTACATAGCCGAAAGGTAAGTTTTTCCAATCAATATTTTTCATATCTATCTGTTTTTATGTGTGTTAATAAAATGAAATTATCTATCTTAAAATGTAATCAGGCTAACGATATTCTCCACACCGGTCAACTTTTCCCGACCATGTAATGCGGGCAGTTCGATATAGAAAAGGGCGGAAATATCTTTGGGCTCAAAGTGGTTGAGTAATTTGATCGCAGCTTGTGCAGTCCCACCGGTTGCCAGCACATCATCGAACAGCAATATCCGGCTATGCGGTCGAATGGCATCATTGTGAATCTCAATGGACGCTTGACCATACTCGAGATCATAGGTCTCCTGGAAAGTATGGAATGGCAGTTTCCCCTTTTTGCGCACCGGCACAAAAGGAATATTCAGCGCAAGTGCTATGGCCGGTGCAAAAAAATAACCCCGTGCCTCTAACGCAATGATCACCTCGGGGTTCATCTTTTTCGCTTCCGTAAGGAGCGCTTGAAACACATTTTGAAATTCGGTCGGATCATTGAGAATGGTGGTGATATCATAGAATTTTATCCCTTCGGTAGGGAAATCCGGCACAACTCTGATTTTACTGCTATCAACCATAAAATTTGTTTATTGCGGTGCAAAGATAGGAAAACTTTATTTGAAAAATTACCTCTTTTTTATTTCTCTCTTTTCTTGATACCGTTAATATGATTATTCATCTTTTTGCTGTTTGATGCAAGAGTGTGGCAAATAAATATTTTCAACCACTAAACAATTGCCCTCGTAAATGTTTTATAGTAGAATGTATTTTAATAAGTAAAGCATAAATGAAAGAATCAAAGTTTTACAATCTTACTATTGAGGAGATTGAACAAGTGTTGTCGACTTCGTCTGAACAAGGATTATTCGAAAAGGAGGTGGAAGAACGGCGGGCGCAATATGGGTATAATGCGTTTCAAAAAAAGAAACATACTCCGTTATGGAAGAAATTCCTGATGCAATTTAAAAGTTTCATGATCATCGTTTTATTGATTGCAGCGGCAATTTCAGGTGTTGTGGGCTTTTTGAATGGAGAAGGTTTTACCGATGCAATTATTATCTTAGCTATTGTAATCTTGAATGCAATCATCGGGGTGGCGCAAGAGGCAAAAGCGGAAAAATCACTGGATGCATTGGAGAAACTCTCTTCGCCACATTGCAAGGTGATTCGAGATGGAAAACTCAATACTATAGAATCCAAAGAGCTAGTTCCCGGTGATTTAGTCGTTATTGAAACCGGCGATTCCATTCCCGCCGACCTGCGATTAACAGAAGCCGTAAATCTCAAAATCCAGGAGGCGGCATTGACCGGAGAGTCCGTGCCAGAGGAAAAATATACAGCAAAAATCGAGGGGGAAGTCTCTCTCGGCGATTGCGATAATATGGCTTTTGGCTCAACAAACGTGACGTATGGTCGCGGGAAAGGAGTTGTCACAGCCATTGGAATGGACTCTGAAGTGGGTAAAATTGCCAGCATGATTCAAACAGTGCCCGAAACCAAGACCCCGCTGCAGGAGAAATTGGATAAACTGGGCAAGATGCTGGGAATAGGAGCAATAGCAATATGTTTGCTTATTTTTATTGTGGGGATGTTGTATGGCAACGACTTGATGACGATGTTTATGACAGCGGTGAGCTTGGCGGCGGCAGCGATCCCCGAAGGATTGCCGGCTGTTTCAACGATTGTGCTCGCCGTGGGTGTGCAAAAGTTAGTGAAAAAAAATGCGATTGTCCGTAAATTGCCTTCCGTGGAAACACTTGGTAGCACACAGGTGATCTGTTCCGATAAAACCGGCACGCTCACGCAAAATAAAATGACTGTGATGCAACTTTTTGCAGATGGAAAAATAGAAAATGTCGATCAGTTAACTGCCGAAAATTTAGGAGGTTTTAAGATGGTCATGGAAGGAGCAGTCATGGCTAATGACGCTATTCTTACACAAAATGACGATAAATGGACAACTACCGGTGATCCAACGGAAACTGCTCTCGTGGATTTGGGTTTGAAATTTGATCTTTATAAAAATGAATTGAATGTAAAGTATCCTCGAGTGGCCGAGATCCCCTTTGATTCGGATCGCAAGATGATGACGATCGTGGTTGACAAGGATGGCATTTTAACTGTTTATGTGAAAGGGGGATTGGATGAGGTATTGGCTTGTTGTTCCTCTATTTTGGAAAACGGGGAAAAACGGGAAATAACAGAGGCGGATCGATCCAAATTGAAAGAAGCAAACACCCGAATGGCACAGGAGGCATTACGGGTTTTGGCAGTGGCTACCTCTACGATAGAACGGCTTCCTGAGGAGATTGAACCTTCGACGCTGGAACTTGATCTTACCTTTGCAGGTATGTTAGGTATGATAGATCCCCCGCGCGAAGAGGTGAGGGTTGCCGTTGAGAAATGCGCCGATGCCGGTATCAAACCGGTAATGATTACCGGTGATCATCAGATCACAGCCGTGGCTATTGCTGATTATCTGGGAATTAAGAAAGAAGGCGACATCGTTCTCACCGGTATGGATGTGGAAAAGATGTCGGCAAGCGAATTGCGCAAGGAGGTGGAACGTGTGGCTGTTTTCGCCCGTGTTTCTCCTGAACATAAAGTAAGGATTGTGGAGGCATTCCAAGCTAATGGCAAGATTGTGGCGATGACCGGCGACGGGGTGAATGATGCGCCGGCATTGAAATTAGCCGATATCGGTGTGGCGATGGGCATTACTGGAACGGATGTGTCCAAGGAAGCCGCCGACATCGTGCTCGCCGACGATAATTTCGCCACCATTGTGACTGCCGTGGAAGAGGGGCGGCGAATCTACGATAACATTATCAAGGCGATACAGTTTATGTTGGCTACTAACATTGGCGAGATCATCGTGCTATTTGTTGCTATAATAGCCAATTGGGCTGTACCGCTTCTCCCCATTCATATTCTTTGGATAAACTTGGTGACCGATAGCTTGCCGGCATTGGCGCTGAGCGTTGATCCTGCCACACCCAACATCATGAAACGCAAGCCCGTCGATCCGAAGACCGGTATCATGAACCGTAATTTTGCACTACACATTGCACTACAAGGATTGATGATCGGGATGCTCTCGCTGGTTGCTTACAAAGTGGGATTGCAGTGGGGTATCGACATCGCCCGTACCATGACTTTTGCCGTATTGGCTTTCTGCCAAATCACACACGTATTCAATGTGCGGTCTAACCACTACTCCGCTTTCCGGGGTTTATTCAGTAATAAATACTTATTGGGAGCCATTGCCATAGTGATAGGGTTGATGCTCATCGTACTGGAAATACCATTTCTGGAGGATATCTTCCACGTTTCCAATTTAGATGGTGTTCAATGGATTTGGGTGATCGGTTTGTCGCTGGCCCCGTTAGTTATCATGGAGATATTTAAAGGAATAAAGAGATGGATAGGCCGACGTTCAAACGTTGAATACTAAACCCTTTATTTTGTAATTTCAAACTTTATCGGCAGATGATAAATCGAACGTACCTTTTGTCCATTCACTTTGCCGGGAGTCCAACTTGGCATGATGTTGATAATGCGGATTGCTTCGGGTTCAAAAATGGCGGCGGTTGACATGATCACCTTAGGATTTGAAGGTTTTCCATTCTTCTCCACGATAAATTCCACAAGAATTGTCCCGGAAATACCTAAATCCGCGGCAATTGCCGGATATTGCAGATTATCGACTAAAAATTTCAGCAATGCACCCTCGCCTCCCGGGAAAAGGGGCTTTTCATCTACGAATTCGTAAGGCGGGTCATCAGTGGGTATTTCAGGAATAAACTCAGTCGGAAGAATTTCGGGCACTTTATCATCAGGATTAAATTCTATGAAAATATCACCATAATCGATATTGGTCTCTATGTCCGTATCAATGATTTTGAGAACGAAATCTTTTGGAGCCGGTGCGGGTGGTGCTGGCGGGCGGGGATCGGTGGCTATCACCTCTTCCGACATCATGTCCGGAATATCAAGTTCCGTTGGTACGAAACCGGGAGCTCTGTCTTGGGTTGCAAACAACTCAAAACCAAAATAAACAAGCCCTACGATGAGGACTATGCCGAGTGCTAGGAAAGTGCTTCTCCTGCTCTCGAGGTCGCCTTTTGTTGATTTTTTCTGTAACATAGCATTTGATTTAAAAGATTAGGAAAAAATGTTCCTAAGTGGAACACTTTCGAGTTGCTTTTTAGTATATGAAAATCAAAAATGATATGCAGAAATACAACCACTAAGAACACAAAAAACACAAAGAATTGATTTTTAAAACATTATTCTTTGTGTTCGTTGTGCCTTTTGTGAAGGGGAAGGCTTTTTGGCAGCCCCGTCTTTTGATTTCGGGGATATTATCCGATAATTGCCAAATAGCCTTTTGCGTCTAACAGATCTGCCATGTCGGCTTCGTCTGTCATTTTGATTTTGATAATCCAGCCTTCGCCATAAGGATCGCTGTTCAACAATCCGGGATTGTCTTCCAAAGCGGTGTTAAACTCTAAAATTTCTCCACCTACGGGCAAAAATAGGTCGGATACGGTTTTCACAGCTTCAACGGATCCGAATACTTCATTGCGTTCTAATGTTTCGCCTTCGGTGGCTACGTCAACAAAAACAATATCACCTAATTGTTCGGTTGCATAAAGTGTGATTCCAATGTAAGCGATGTCGCCTTCCACTCTCAACCATTCGTGGTCGGAAGAGTACTTTAAATTTTCTGGTACGTTCATAATCTTTAATTTTTAAACAGTCATTATTTCTTTTTCTTTGATTTCCACCATTTTATCTATCTTGCTGATAAACTCATTGGTGAGCTTTTGTATATCTTCTTCCAATTTTTTCACCTCATCTTCCGGCACACCTGAATCTTTCAACTTCTTGGCAGTCTCGTTTGCATTACGGCGGATATTGCGTATGCCAACCTTATTTTGTTCGGCATCTTGTTTTACTTTTTTCACCAGCTCTTTCCGGCGTTCTTCGGTAGGAGTAGGGATTACGATTCGGATATACTCACCGTTATTTTGCGGTGTGAATCCAAGATTGGCGGCGAGGATCGCTTTTTCGATAGCCGGCACCAAGGTCCGTTCCCATGGTTGGATGACAATTTGCCGCGCATCCGGTGTGTTGATATTCCCAACTTGTTCGATTGGTGTGGGGTTTCCGTAATAATCCACCTTCAAGCCTTCCAACATTTGCGGGGAGGCTTTTCCGGCATGTACTTTTTGTAACTCTTTATCAAAAAAGGAGATGGTTCCGCTCATGCTCTCCTTAACTTGCTCAAGACATTTTTTCGAATCTTCTGTCATAATTTTCTGGTTTTATCTTTTTAAGTATATCAGATCTCAAAATTCCAAAATTTCAAGATAATCCTTGTTCCTTTGTTTCTTCGTCACTATTTTGCTGTTCTTTTATCTTCTCCAGCTCCTTCTCTTTCTGCTTCATCTCTTTTTTTAAGGAATCCAGTTCTTTTTCTACCATTGATTTATTCCATTTATATACAATAAGATAATGGGCTATCAGTGCGATAAGCCAAGCGATGGATAGGAAAAGCACAGCGTTAAAGAAGGTTTTATCTTCATTACCCCGGAAAAGAAAAATCCAAATCACCCAAAAAAAGAGATTCACAAGGATATAAATACCTGCATGAATTTTGAAGCCGGCTCGTTTAGAAGCTTTTTTCGCTAATTTTTCTTCCGAATGGTCGTCGTTTGTGTTCATCGTTTTTTCTATTTTTTTAGTCGAACGTAAAATAATTAATCCAAGAGGGTGCCGATTTGTTCTTCCAATAGGATTTTTTTGAGATTTCCTTTCACATTGGCGTTATAAATGCACAGTTTCATACCATTTTCCTTACAGAGAGTGAAAGCGGTCAGATCCATGATACGGAGATTGCGTTCGTAGGCTTCGGTATATGATAAATGGTTGAATTTTGTGGCTTCGGCATTTTTTTCAGGATCGTCTGTGTAGACGCCATCCACGCGGGTGCCTTTGAGCAGTAAGTCGGCATTAATTTCAACGGCTCTGAGCGCCGCTCCCGAATCAGTGGTGAAGAAGGGGTTTCCCGTGCCTCCGCCGAAGATGACCACCCATCCTTCTTTCAGGTAGCATTCCGCTTGTTTGTAGTATATCTTCTCGCCGATACCTTCGATAGCCATGGCGGTCATTGTGCGGGCATTCACGCCGATCTCTTTCAGCACCGTTTCCAAAGCCATGGCATTGATAATGGTTGCCATCATGCCCATATAGTCACCTTGCCGCCGGTCGAAACCTTTGCCCGCGCCTTTTACGCCGCGAAAAATATTGCCTCCACCGATCACCACGCCTACTTCCACGCCCATCTCTACAGCCGATCTAATCTCCTCGGCAAAATGACGTACAGCCTCATAATTAATTCCGTAACTATCATCACCCATGAATGATTCCCCACTCAATTTCAATAGTATCCTGCGGTATTTCATGCGTTTATATTTTTTTGTTCTTTTTCAAAAATTTCGCGCAAACATACGAAAATTAGTGATAAGTGTTGAGAGACAAGCAGACAAGTATTTCATCCAATAAAAAAACTGGATTGAAATGAGTGACTTTGAAAAGAGCTTTTTTTCACTTCCCTCCCAATGCCCGGTATAGCTCAATTTTTGCTTTGGCATTTTGTAGATAGATCTCGATGAGGACGATGGAAGCAGAAAGGGCGTTGTCTTCAGCGTATAACAGATCCAAGTAGGTGCTGTAACCGTTTTTTAGCATTACCATCGAATTTTCGACCGCATTGTTTAGCTCTTTCACTTGGGAGTTTTGGTATCCAATACTTTGTTGTGAAAATTGATAAGCGGTCAGCGCGTCGACAACTTCGCGTTGGGCGTTTACCACACACTTTTCGAAATTCAATGCCGCTTGCACTTGGTTTTCGTAAGCGACATTGCGCTGTGTTTTTAGCTTACGATTATTGAAGATGGGTGCAGTTAAGCCGCCCATTAGCTCAGCCAAAAATGTGCCGGGAGAACCGTAACCCGCGCTTCCCGAAATCACCAATGAGGGATACATTGCTGCCCGGGTGTAGTTCCAATGCTCGAAGGCACTGATGAGGTTATATTCCGCCGCTAACACATCGGGCCGGTTAACGAGCAGCTGCCCGGGAACGCCAACTTGCGTGAAATCAGCCATAATATTCGGATGTTCGCCTCTTTCAGTATCTTGATTCGCAAATGATCCCCTTTCAATTGGCTCGGGTGCTCTGCCGAGCAACAGGGAGATAAGGTTTTCGGTGGCTTGTATCTTAATGTTCAATAACGGGATTTGTGCTTCAGCGTAGAAGTATTGCGCTTTTCCTTGGTTCACTGCGATTTCGTTGCTTTGCGCCGAATTTTTGAATGCTTCCAGCACGTTGATGCTCTCGAAGCGGGTTTGTGCACTGGTTTTATAAATTTCCAATTGCGCATCATACGCCAACAGGGAATAGTATGCGCTTGCCAACGAAGCGACCAATTCGGTCTGTACCGCTTGGCAGTAGCTTTCGGATTGCATCAATTGTGCTTGTTGCGAACGCTTCGCTGATCGCAGTTTTCCCCAAATATCAAGTTCCCAAGAGGCTTGTGTGCCGCTGTTAATTGTGGAAGCGTAAAGGGAATAAACCCCTGTCGTCGCTGACCCGGTGGTGTTTATCCCGCCGGAAGCACCGGCCATCAATGTGGGATAAAAAGCAGCTTTCGACTGTTTCAGATATTCTTGTGCTATCCGGATGTTACTCTCAGCTATCCGCACATCGAAATTGCTATCCAACGCCATCTTTATCAACTTTTTCAGATGAGGATCTTGATAAAAATCCTCCCAGCCGGCTGTGGCGAAATTTTCGGTGTTACTGTCAGACCCGCGATAGCTGTTGTTTTGTTGAATCACTTCGGGTTGAATATATTTTTTGGCAATACATCCTTGAAATAGTATTCCCGAAATTAAAACCAAATAGATATATTTGTTGATTTTCATTGTTTTATGCTTCTTTTTGTGGAACACTTTTCTTATTGCTTTTTTCTTGGAGTTTTTGGAATATAATGAAAAATATCGGGACAAAAAATAGGCCAAGGATAGTTGCGATGAGGAATCCCACAGCGGCCGTGATCCCGATGGAGATGTTACCTGCTGCGCCGGCACCGCTTGACAAGCACAACGGAATCATCCCGAAAATAAAAGCGAAGGAGGTCATTAAGATGGGACGGACACGAGATTTAGCTGCTTCGTAAGCCGCTTCCACAATCGGAAGGCCATTTTCGCGCCCCAGCTTCGCAAATTCCACAATCAGAATCGCATTCTTGGCTAATAAACCCAGCAACATGATCAATGCGATTTGGACGTAGATATTAGCGGATATTCCAAATATATTGATTGCGGTGTAAACCCCGAAAACCCCGAGCAATAAGCTTAGCATCACCGAGAGTGGAAGGATATAACTTTCATAAAGTGCTGCCAGGATGAAAAATACGAGGATGAAACTTAAAGCGAGCACAAAACCTTGTTGTCCTCCCGATTCGATCTCGTCGCGTGTCATGCCGGTATAGTCGTAATCGAAGCCGGCGGGTAATGATGCTTTTGCCCGTTCGATCGCCTCGCGCGCTTGTCCGGAACTGTAACCCTCGGCCGGTTGCCCCGTCACAGCAATAGCATTATACATATTATATCTTTTGATCAGGTCGGAGCCGAACACCCGCTTCAAGGTGACAATCGTATTCAAAGCCACCATCTCTCCGTCTTTGCTCCGAACGTATAAATTGCCCAAACTTTGGCTATTTGTTCGGGAATCCGCTTCGCCCTGCACCATTACACGGTAGAATTTTGTGAAGCGGGTGAAGTCGCCCGTCACTGATCCCCCAATATAACCTTGCATGACATTGAATACATCGGAAACACTTACACCCAGCATTTTACATTTATTGATGTCTACCTCCATCTCATATTGCGGAAAACTAACACTGAAACTGCTGGTTGCGTATTTGATTTCGGGTTGCTTCATGATCTCGGCGATAAAATCCCGTCCAACCAAATAGAGATTGTTAAGGTCGCCGGTGCCGGTTTTGTCTTTCAACTGGAACTCAAAACCATCAGAACTTCCATATCCACTAATCGTTGGTGGAACAAAGAGTATGATGGTCGCATCTTTAGTAATCTGGTTCATTTTCTGTTGCAGCGATCCGATAATTTCCGGCAATGAAATATCTTCCCGTTTATCCCAATGCACCAGTTTGATCATACCCAGTCCATAAGAGCCGCCCACTGCGCCGGATAGCATACTGGTTCCGGCAATGTTTACCCGCGCCTCGATGGTGGGTTCTGCGGCTAAAATCTTATCCACTTCGGCTAAAACTTCTTGTGTCCGCTCTACAGTAGTTCCTTCCGGCATTGATAAATCTAAAAAGACAATCCCTTGGTCTTCAGTAGGAACGAACGCCGTAGGAGTTCTCGTCATGAGGAAAACGGCTACACCCACGATTGCTGCAAAGACGAGCATCACAACCCCTTTTCTATTGGCCATGCTGCGAATTACACCTGCGTATTTGTCAGTCATTTTCTCAAAAGCGGTGTTAAATGCCGTGCCCAGCTTTTTCAGTTTACTCTGTTTTTGTTCTTCGTGCCCCTCGTTCTTTATTAAGATTACGCACAGTGCAGGACTAAGAGTTAAGGCGTTGACGGCAGAGATACAAACCGCTATCGCTAGCGTGATACAGAATTGTTGGTAGAATGCGCCGGTTGCCCCTGACATGAAAACGGAGGGTAAAAAAGTAGCCAGGAAGACCAATGTGATCGATATTACCGCACCCGTGATTTCGCCCATTGCTGACTTTGTAGCTGTTAGCGTGGTCATTGATCGAGAGTTCTCTAACTTTGCATAGACCGCCTCGACGACGACGATCGCATCATCGACGACAATTCCGATCGAGAGCACCAAGGCAAATAGGGTTAACATATTGATACTGAATCCAAGTAAACTAAGGAAGAAGAAAGTACCCACAATTGCCACCGAGGCTGATATGGCCGGGATGACTGTGGCTTTCACATTTTGTAAGAAAACGAATACCACGATGAAAACGAGGATAAATGCTTCGATTAATGTTTTCACAACCTCGTGGATGGATGCGTTTAAGAAATCTTGACTATCAACGACATATACAAATCTAAAACCCGAAGGGAAACTCTTTTCCAATTCGGTCATGCTGGTTTTGATATTATCACAAATCTCTTGGGAGTTGGAGCCTTTCATTTGATAAATCGCCAATGTTGCACTTGGCACGCCGTTGGTGGTGCCGGAAACATCGTAGTTAAATGCACCAAATTCGATGTCAGCCACATCACGTAACCGTAGGATTTCTCCATTCTCGCCCACCCGGATGACAATATTTTCATACTCTGCCGCGGTCGATAATCGTCCTTTATATTTGATCGTGTATTGAAAGACTTGCTGGCTGTTTGCGCCCAATTTTCCTGGGGCTACTTCCACGCTTTGTTCCTTTATAACTGCTGTGATGTCAGATGGCTGCAAGTTATATGCTTTCATCTTTTCCGGTTTCAACCACACCCTCATGGAAAAATCGCGTGCTCCGAAAACGGAAACATCGCCCACGCCGTTCACCCGTTGTAGTTCGGGTACGATATTGATTTTCGTGTAATTTTGAATGAAAGTCTCATCATGATCCGGATTGTCACTATAAACGCTCATGGCGAGGATCATACTATTTTGTTTTTTCCGGGTACTCACGCCCATTGCGGTTACGGTGGTCGGGAGGTTGCTGCTGGCTGCCGCCACACGATTTTGCACGTTCACCGCCGCCATATCGGGGTCAGTATCCAACGTGAAGAAGATCTGTATCGAAGCGGTGCCGTCATTTTTAGCGGAAGAAATCATATAAGTCATCCCTTCTACCCCGTTGATTTGTTCCTCTAACGGAGCAATTACCGAATTAAGTACCACGTCGGCATTTGCCCCGGGATAACTCGCTGAAACCTCAATGGTGGGAGGGGCAATGTCCGGATATTGCTGAATTGGCAGCGAAACCAGTCCTACCAATCCCATAATCACAATCAAAATCGAAATAACTGTTGATAGTACCGGACGTTCTATGAATTTTTGTAACATACTTTTTTTCTAATGGTTTGCATTATTAATTCTCTATTGGGGTAATGATGGTGCCATCCGTCAGTTTTCGCACGCCTTCGATGACGATACGGTCGCCGGGCTGTAAGCCTTTGTTGACGATATAGTTATTGTCATCGGATCCTAAAATGCTGATCTCCCGGGCTGTTGTGGTATTGTTTGCATCTACTACCACAACCATCACTTTGTTGAGTAGTTCGTAAGTGGCTTGCTGGGGCACTAAAATGGCGTTGGGAATTGTGAGGCTGATGATCACTTCACCGTTCTGTCCGGTTCTCAGTAAGTTTTTGTTATTTGGAAAGATAGCTTTTACCATCAATGACCCAGTGTGTGTGTTCACGATGTCGCTGGCGAGTTCGAGTTTACCATCTTCATCATAGATACTTCCATTAGAAAGTTTCAGTTTCGCTGCGGGAAATTTGTCGGAATCAATACGCTCTTCCGATCGCAACAAATTTTCACTAATGGAGAAATAAGCGAAAACATCACCCTCGGCAGAGATGACGGTTAATGGTGTTTGATCGCTGAGTCGGATGAGCGCGCCTTCCCGTACGTTTACCAAACCCACACTGCCGGTCGCCGGAGCTTTGATGACGGTGTAATTCAAATTGATACGGGCTTGTTCTTCGGCGGCTTTCGCTTGCGCTAATCGCGCTTCGGCGGCTTTTTGATTGCTCTTCGCCGAGGTCAGCTGATGCTCGCTCACAATGCTTTGTCGCACCAAAGGAGTCACCTTTTCCACCTCTAACTTTGCATTATCCAAATTGGCCTGCGCTAAGAGAACATCGGCTTGGGCAGCAAGAAATCGCTGGTTGCAATCATCTTGGTTAATAAGAAATAACGGATCGCCTTTCTTTACTTTACTACCCTCTTTCAGGTAGATTTTGTCGAGGTAGCCCTCCACGCGCGGACGTACTTCCACTACCTGTGAACTCTCGATTGTGGTGGGAAAATTGACCTGTAACTCGCCGGTCGCCTCTCTCACCTCCATCACTTTGTACGCCGGTGGTGTCTTTGCCGGAGGCTCGTTCTTGCAACTGTAAAACAGGAATGATGTTGCGACCAGCAATATCAATAAAGAAACGGAAGATGAATTTTTTACCATACTATAATCAAATAAATATTTACGAATAAAAAGCGTGCAAAAATAAGAATATTAATCATTAATATTTTAATGGGAAAACATAATTCATATTGACAGATTGAGCCCCACTCCGAAACCCTATTTTATTATCTTTGCGCCTTAAAATTTTAGTCTTATGAAAAAGAGTCTTTTTTTAGTAATCCTAACTTCCGCACTAATAGTTTCATGTACGGAACAAACAAAAAATGTAGATACTGTGAAAAGTAAAGACAATGCAATCACAAGGGAAAACCGTCCCCAACCCGATTTTTCATCGGGCATTTTGACGGAAGAGATTTTATGGCACTTAGGTCGGGTATCTAATCCACAAGTTTCGCCGGATGGTTCAAAAATTTTGTTTGCGGTTAAATACTTTGATTATACGGAAGATAAAGGCAACCAGGATCTCTATGTGATTCCGGCTGCCGGAGGGGAACCGGTGAAAATCATAGCCGGTGCAAAAGACGAGTTTGATGCGGTTTGGCGGCCGGATAGCAAAAAAATAGCCTATTTGAAAGCGGGAAAATCGGGAGTGCAAATTTGGGAGGCGAATCCCGATGGAACCGGTTGCAAGCAGCTTACAAAAGTGGAAAATGGTGTGAATAGTTTTTGTTACGCACCTGATATGAAACATATTATATACACCAGTAATGTGCAGTTAGATCCCAAAATTACCGATCGTTATGCTGATCTCCCTAAAGCGGAAGCTATGATTTACGATGATCTTATGTATCGCCATTGGGATTATTGGGCAGACGGGACATACCAGCATATTTTTATCAACACGTATCCTGTATTGGGTGATGCGGTTGAGCTGATGAAAGATGAGAAAATGCACGCTCCGGTACCTCCGTTTGGCGGAATGAGCGAGGTGGCTTGTAGCCCTGATGGTACGAAGATAGCCTATTGTTCTAAAAAAATGGCAGGAAAGGCGTTTGCTGAAAGTACGAATTCTGATATCTACATTTATGATTTGGCAACACAACAGACTGTAAACCTGACTGAAAGCAATAAAGGCTACGACATGGATCCCGTTTTTTCTCCCGACGGTTCAAAATTGGTTTGGTGGAGTATGAAAACCGATGGTTTCGAGTCGGAGAAACACAGACTTTTTATCCACGATTTTGCCACAGGTAGCTCGGAAGATTGTTCCACCGATTTTGATCAAGATGCTACGAACTTCGTATGGAGCGAAGATGGAAATTCAATTTTTTTCATCAGTTGCATTAAAGCCACACATCAAATTTATAAATTGGATGTTGCGACTAAGCAAATCACACAACTTACTGAAGGAGATCATGATTACACTTCACTGGCATTAGCCGGCAATAAGTTAGTTGTGACAAAAACCACGCACGCGCTTCCGGCGGAAATTTTTGCCGTGGATATTGAAAATGGTGCGGAAGAGCAACTTACATTCACAAATAAAGAGTACTTGGATAAAATCACATTGGCGAAAACTGAAAAACGATGGGTGAAAACGACCGATGGCAAAGAGATGTTGGTTTGGGTGATTTTACCTCCGAATTTCGATGCCAATAAAAAATACCCGGCACTATTGTATTGCCAAGGAGGTCCGCAACAATCTGTGAGCCAGTTCTTCTCCTATCGTTGGAATTTCCAAATGATGGCAGCGCATGGTTACATTGTTGTAGCGCCCAACCGTCGCGGATTACCCGGGTTTGGTAGCGAATGGAACGACCAGATCAGCTTGGACTACGGAGGCCAGAATATGAAAGATTATTTATCCGCTATCGATGATGTGGCTAAGGAAAATTATGTGGATGAAAACCGGTTGGGTGCAATTGGCGCAAGCTACGGCGGATTTTCCGTTTATTGGTTAGCCGGTAATCATAATAACCGTTTCAAGGCGTTCATGGCACATTGCGGTATGTTTAATTTCGAGAGTTGGTACGCTACTACCGAAGAACTTTTCTTCGCTAACCATGATTTGGGTGGACCTTACTGGGAAAATCCTCGACCGAAAAGCTACGATTTTTCTCCTCACAATTTTGTAGGAAACTGGAATACTCCGATCTTGGTGGTTCATGGCGGTCGTGATTTCCGCATTCCCTATACCGAGGGTATGCAAGCGTTCAACGCCGCACAAATCCAAGGTATCCCGAGCCGCTTTTTGTATTTTCCTGATGAAACCCACTTCGTTTCCAAACCACAAAATGCAATTCTGTGGCAAAGAGAATGTTATAGATGGTTTGACCATTGGTTGAAATAATCTCCCCGCAAAAAAGTTTTGTTTGATGAAATTATAGTAAGGGTTTAGTAAAAATTAATGCCAAATATAAAAGAAACGATACAAAAATGGCATAACGATCTGCGATGGAGATTGTTGGATACATATATCCTCAAAAAATTCATCGGATCGTTTGTCTATTCCATTGCCTTGCTGTTGGCCATTATCGTGGTGTTTGATGTTTCGGAAAACATTCAACGTTTCATTGATAATGACGTGCCTTTCAACAAAATCATTTTCTCATATTACGGCAATTTGATCCCTTCTATCATCAATATGTTCATCCCTCTCTTCACTTTTATTAGTGTGATTTGGTTCACGTCAGTGTTATCGCAACGTAACGAGATTGTGGCCATTTTGAGCAGCGGTATTAATTTTTATCGTTTATTATTACCGTATATTGTTGGTTCACTTATTATTGTGATTTTCGCTATTGTCATGTCGAATGTCATTATTCCTAATACAAATCGCGGATTGAACGAATTTAAAGAGGTCCACTTTAAGCGGAAAAAAGGATCAAAATCAAATATCCATCTCAAAAACTCTCTTAATTCATATATATATGTCGAAAGATGGAACAAAGAGGAAATGGATGGACAGCGTTTTACTTATGAAGAACTAGGAAACCAATCGATTACAAAGAAAATCAGTGCGCAGTCGTTTAAGTATGACCAAGAAAGGAAAAAATGGGTATTCAAAAATTATGTGATGCGAACAATTGTAGATGATGAAGAGTTTATTGTGCAAGGCAATGAGATGGATACGGTATTGAACATTCTGCCCCGCGATTTGGATAGGGATGAAACGATCATTGAGACAATGGATTACAAGACGATGCGGAGGTATATCAAAGAAGAGAAAGAGAAAGGTTCCTCGTTTGTGAATTACTATCGAATTGCTCAGCAGAAAAGAGTATCCAATGCGCTGGGGACAATCATCATGACTTTGTTGGGATTTAGTGTGGCCTCGAGGAAAACGCAGCGCGGAGTAGGTGTGCATCTTTTCATCGGGATGGGAATGGCTTTTTCGTTCATCTTCTTGCAGCAGGTGTCGGATGTATTTGCTGTTTCAGGAGGAATACCACCCGGATTAGGAGCTTGGATTCCAAATATTATCTTCCTCGTTATTTGTATTTTTATGTTAAAATTCACACAGAAATAGGCATGGCAGAAATTGAATTGAAAGTTGAGAATATCAAAAATTCTGAAAACCAGAGCGAAGCTTATGGTTTGATTTTGGCGGAAAAAAACGGAAATCGGATGATGCCCATCATGATCGGGTGGAGTGAAGCTCGCTCACTGGTTTTGGCAATGAATAAGGTAGCCCCGCGCCGTCCTACTCCCCACGATCTTTTCGTCCAACTTTCCAAAACTTGCGGCTGTGAATTGAACAGTGTGCTGATATATAAACAGGATGAGGGGATTTTCTATTCCGTCCTACGGATGCTTACTTCCGAGGGTAACTTTTTCGAAATCGATTCGCGCACTTCGGATGCCGTGACAATTGCCCTGCTGAATCGTGTCCCAATTTTTGTGGAGAGCGATATTTTTGATAAGGTCAGTTATGTTAATCCCAGTATGGAATTGGAAATAGATAGCGTTATTAATGAAGAAATAACATCGCCTGAAGATTTTTTCGCACAACAGATTTCCGAGATGACCAATAGTGAGTTAGATTCCATGTTGGAAGGTGCCATTGAAAGCGAGGATTTCGAATTGGCATCGAAAATACATGAGGAAAAAAAGAAACGGGGGATTGATTAACGTTTTTCTTTTAAAATAACTTCGGTTAACCGGCCAAAATTTTTGTTTATGAAAGTTTTGATTTGAAATAAGCTCTATTTCAGGGTTATTCTATTTTTCGTATTCTCATTTCTAACTGTTTGTCAATCAAGCCATTTTTATTTATCACCCATAATATGACATAGTATAAGGCCGTAGCGAGAATGGAAACAAAAAAACCAACCAGTTCATTACCTGTTAGTTTTATGGTGATGAAAAGTGCGGAAAAAAGGGTGATAAAAGGGATGACGTAGGCGATGACAACTGCTTTTCCGCCGGAGGAACGCTCCATGAACAGCTCCACCTTTTCGTCGATGTCGAATTGTGCGGGATTCATACTTTTGACTTCAAGAAGTTCGTCTTTTGCTTCACCGGAGATACAGATCGATTTGGCATGACAGCCGCTGCATGCGGAGTGGCGTTTGATTTCAATGATAACGGTATTGGCAAGAATCTCTTTGACAGTACCTTGGCTACAGATATTATTTTTGTTCATGTTTGCAAAAGTAGAAAAAGCCGCTTTGAAAAAAGCGGCTTCCAATCAAATGTTATGAACAAAATGTACTTATGCTTCCGGATTAGGCATTATGGAAACGAATGATTTTCCTCCTGCTTTCTTTTTAAATTGCACAGTTCCATCAATCAGGGCAAACAATGTATGGTCTTTTCCCATACCCACGTTAAGTCCCGGATTGTGAACCGTTCCTCTTTGACGGATGATGATGTTGCCGGCTTTTGCAACTTGTCCGCCATAAATTTTCACGCCTAAACGTTTACTTTCGGATTCACGACCGTTCTGTGAACTACCGACACCTTTCTTATGTGCCATATCTATTTTATTTTAACGTTATTACTACTTGATTAAACGGTGATGTCATCAATTTTGATGGAAGTCAGATATTGTCTGTGTCCATTCATTTTTTGATAACCTTTTCTTCTTTTCTTTTTGAAAACAAGAACTTTGTCTCCTTTAAGGTGATTGAGAACGGTAGCGGTTACCTCTGCGCCGGAAATGGTCGGGGCACCTACTTTTACAGAACCGTCATTGTCAATCAGCATTACGCGGTCGAATTTAATTTGCGACCCTTCTTCAGCTTTTAGGCGATGAACAAAGATCTTCTGATCTTTTTCAATCTTAAACTGTTGCCCAGCTATTTCTACGATTGCGTACATGATAATTTTGTTTGTTTTTAATCTGTTTTTATTTGGGGGTGCAAAAGTATAAAAATATTTTTATCATTCGGTCAAAAAGCATAATTTAATTTAAACATTTGCGTTAGTTATTTGTCATTGTACAGGTTTTAATGTAATAATATAATAATGTATGACAAGGAAAAGTATTATTAAGGTATTTATTATCAGTGTATTAACTGTAACATCTTTGACTTCTTGCGCACAAAATCAACCGGCAGAAGAGCCCCCGAAAATAATCAATGTACAAACAAATTATGTGGATTTAACGTATGCCGCGGAGAAATCTGTAAACGCTGTTGTGCATATAAAAACAGAATTTATGCGTAAAAATTCATTTTTTGACGACTTTTTCGGCAGTGGATTTTTGGAACAATTTTTTGGAATTAGTTCGCAGTATCCGGTGGTTGCAGCCGGTTCAGGCGTGATTATTGATCCAAACGGTTATATTGTTACCAATAACCACGTTGTAGCAGAGGCCAATAAGATTACCGTAACATTAAATGATAAGAAAGAATATGAGGCGACGATCGTTGGGACTGATCCAACCACGGATTTGGCGTTGATCAAAATCAATGCGAAAGATTTGCCCTATTTGACTTTTGCCAATTCCGACGATGTGAGAATAGGGGAGGCCGTGTTGGCGGTGGGAAATCCATTTAACTTGACCTCAACGGTTACCGCCGGAATCGTCAGTGCAAAAGCACGTAATTTGAATATTTTAGGAGAACAGAGCAGCGTGGAGTCGTTTATTCAGACCGATGCCGCTGTGAATCAAGGAAATAGTGGAGGCGCATTGGTGAATAGTTCCGGACAATTGATCGGAATCAATACGGCGATCGCCTCTGGAAACGGATATTTTACAGGATACTCGTTTGCCATTCCAGCCAATATAGCTAAAAAAGTAATTTTGGACCTTAAAGAATACGGGACCGTAAAAAGAGCTTACCTGGGGGTGATGGTGATGGAAGTAACCTATAAAATGGCGGAAGAACTCAATTTGGAAAAAGTTCAAGGCGTGTATGTTACAGAAGTAACACCGAATGGAGCTGCCGAATCGGCCGGCCTTAAAGTGGGTGACATCATCCTGAGCGTTGGTAACCATACATTGAGTTCAATGTCGGAGCTGAGGGAGGCGATGATCCAATATTCTCCCAATGAAACGGTTAGCGTTAAATATCTGCGCAACCATGTCGAACATACAAAAGATATAAAATTAAAGTAAATAACAATGAGACAACTTAAAATTTCAAAATCTATCACGAATCGTGACACGGCTTCACTGGATCGATACCTTGCGGATATCGGGAAAGAGGCAATGATCACAGCCGAAGAAGAGGTCGAATTGGCGCGTCGAATCAAAACCGGCGACATGGCTGCACTCGAAAAACTGACCATCACGAACTTGCGTTTTGTAGTTTCGGTTGCGAAACAGTATCAAAATCAAGGCATTTCTTTGCAAGACCTTATTAATGAAGGAAATGTGGGATTGATCAAAGCAGCCAAACGTTTCGATGAAACGCGTGGTTTCAAATTTATCTCCTACGCTGTTTGGTGGATCCGTCAAGCCATTCTGCAAGCCATCGCTGACCAATCAAGAATCGTGAGGCTTCCTCTCAATCAAGTGGGTACGATCAACAAGTTGAAAAAAGAGATCGCTAAATTGGAACAATCTTTGCAACGTGTTCCCACAATAGATGAGATCTCGGAAACCGTTGACCTTCCTCCCTACAAAGTTGCGGAAATCCTGAAGATGAACTCCCATCCGCAATCGATTGATTCGCCTATTTCTCCCGATGAAGAGACTCGTTTTATCGATACTTTTATCTTTGAAAATGATGAAGATACCGATACTATCTTGATGCAGGAGTCGCTTTCCTCAGAGATCAATGAAGTGCTCTCAACGTTGTCGGAAAAGGAAAGTCAGATCATAAAGTTATTCTATGGAATCGGCAGCTCACATGAATACACGCTGGACGAGATCGGCGACATGTATGATCTATCGCGTGAAAGAGTTAGACAAATCAAAGAAAGAGCATTGAAAAGACTCCGCCAAGAGAGCAAAAATAAAAAATTGAAGATGTATTTGTGATTTCTGTTTTTTTACTACTTTTGCGCCCAGTAAAAGTATTAACCTAAAACAATTAGAAATTATGAAAAAACTTTTTATTATTGCCATTGCCGGTTTATTCATTTTCGCTTCCTGTGGAAATAAACCAGCTCAACCTGAAACAGAAGCTCCTCAACAAGAGTGCGAAAAGAAAGACGGAGAAGAAAAATGCTGTAAAGAATTAACTCCTGAGCAAAAAGCTAACATGGAAGCTTGGAACGATTGGGATAACCAAACTGACGAGAAAAAAGCGGAATTGATCGGTATGAGAAAAGCTTGTATTGAAGAAAAAATGGGAAAATGTGACGCCGCTAAGGAAGAATGTCCTGAAAAAGCAGCTAAATGTGCAGAATTCAAAGCTAAATGGGATAATTTTGATAACCTAACCATTGATGAGCAAAAAGCGCTTATAGATGAATTTGGCTGCTGCAAAAAAGAAGGCGAAAAATGCTGTAAAGACGAACAAAAAGAAGAGTGTCAAGGATAATTTGACTACAGAAATAATAAAAGAGGCTGTCCCAAAAGGACGGCCTTTTTTTAATTCGAACTTTCATCGTAATTCCGTTGTTATCAAAAAACGTAAATAATACCGATTGAAATTTTGTACGGACAATTGCATAGGCCTGAACCGAAATATCATCGGCATTATGCGGGAAGTTGTAGGGATGGAATAAAGCCCATTTTTGTATAACCACTAATAAAAATAAAAATGAAAAGAAGGAACTCAATGTTAAGCATGTTATTTGTGTGCATTACTTTTATTTCGTGTCAAGGGCAAAGTAATGGAATCCCAACTTGTGTCCAAGATAATTTTAAGAAAATGTTTCCCCAAGCGGTTGATGTTGATTGGGAAAAAGAAGGAAAATTCTATACCGTTGATTTTGAAATTAATACAGTCGACAAAGAGGCTTGGTTTGATAACGATTGCAAATGGAGAATGACAGAGAGCGACGTATTATACGCTAATCTGCCGCAAATCATTAAAACCGCTGTTGAAAATAGTAACTATTCCGCATGGCGAATAGAAGATATTGATTATATCGAAAGAGTGGATCATGCTTCTTTCTATGTGATTGAAATAGAGCAAGGAGAAAAAGAACGGTTGCTCTTCTACGATGCTTTCGGAAAATTGTTAAAAGACACCACTGATCGAGACGAATCATATAAAAACCTCAATAAAACGTTGAATTTCTAATCCTAAACATTAAGATCATGAATAAAAATTTGCTGATAGCTATTGCGTTAACGCTACTATTTGGGTTTACATCTTGTGAAAAAACCCCAAGTGTTGATTTTGTAAAAACCAATTATTCACTCCATTATGATGAAACACTACAGTTAGATGTTGTTGTGGAAAATACGGAATTGAGAAATTTTCAATACTATTCCGGTGATGAAAATGTGGTGAGAGTGAATAGCTCAGGGTTGGTTTCGGGTGTATTTGTTGGAACTACAACTGTGGAGATTAGCGACGGTAATATTGCCGACAGGTGCAAAGTGGAGGTTATTCCTTACGAAACTCTTTTTGATCCGCCATTACTAAAACTCAATATTTTGACTGTTGAAGGTTTGAAATTGGCGGAAGTGCGGAATTTGAAAAGCGAGAATGATAATGTTTTGATATACTATCCGTTAGAGAAGGAGCATGGCATCGACTCCATTCGCTATGTCTTTACTCCTAACGATGTGGTGACGATGACGGCCTTCATCAAAAACGGCATAACCAATGAACAAGTAGGTCTGTTTTTACAAGAACGCTATCTCAAAGAATCGAACCATTATTTCGACCATGTTAGTAAAGCGAAAATCTACTATGAAAATCGGGAAATCAATTTTTTATATGAATAATATTGGGTGAATCTATAATTACCCTTTCTTCAAAAAACAAGTTTTCAATACGATCGAAGAACCTTCAACTTTACAGTCCACTTCACCCGGGTTATCCGTCAGACGGATGTTTTTTACTTTTGTCCCCCGTTTGATCACCATTGTGGAACCTTTCACATCTAATGTTTTGATAACAATCACAGAATCACCGTCCTGCAATTCTGTTCCGTTACTATCTCTCGGTGTATTCTGTTCGTTTTCGGCTTGGCGTTCCTCCTCATTCCATTCGTGTGAACAATCGGGACAAACATGCATATTTCCATCAAAATAGGCGTTCTCGCCCGTGCATTGCGGGCAAATAGGAAAATCATTCATATCGGCTTTTTTAGGATTAGTAAAACGGCGGCAAAAATAGGGAATAAATAGACATTAATCATTGATCAATGATTGGAAATAGGGATCATTCACCTTCAGAAACTCAAAGTTGAAGAGATGCCCCTTGTGGCTACGGAAAAGACGTTCTTGCTCGATAGTAAGGAAAATGCGCTTAGAGATACCACCATTGTAGAAATCCTCGATATTGGCGGGAAAGATAATGTAGGGCGAACAGCGGAAAGCAAGTCCCGTATTGGGCAATTCAATGGTGTGAGAGGGATATATGTAAGCATTCAGAAAAGATCCGTTGGGAACACCCCAGATATTGATACGACTATCGGAGGAGATGTTAGTCAAAAAACAGAGGTCATAAGAATTAATGGACTGATCCACGAAGAAATATATTTCTCCTTTGTAATTCAATGAGTTTGTTGCCGGATGAATCGTGTCGGAGAGCTCGGAATAACGCAAATAACTTGTACCGAAAACTTCTTTTGTGTGATTTCCTTCAATGGGTTTAAAGAAAGATTGTTGCTCTACTAATGCGATGGCTTCGGGTGTATTGCGGATATAAACGTCACGTTTCCGATGCAAGGGTTCATCAATGATTGCCGACAGTAATTTAGTCAGATTGGTTTCGAAGCCATCCCGTGAAGAATGGAACCGCAGATCAACTACCATTTTCTCTATCGGTTTGTCACTAAAGAGTTTGATCTTGTTAACCAATGAATCAACAAAGGCTTTATTTTCCGGCATATTTGATTTCCCTTGCTCTTCATCATAAAAATGATAAAGATAGTAACCGTCAATGGGAATGTGCATATATAAAATCCGAGCCTCTTCGTGATACCAAATTACGGGGTAATCAACATCCAACGCATTGTATTCTATTTGCTCATGGCAAAAAGGGACACGACTTTTCGCCATACGGTTGTATTCATATTCATCCTGCATTAAAAAATGGTTCCTGCCATCTTTGGAGACGTGGTTGATATCATTTGAGTAGAATTTCCGATGAACCGGATCCCAAAGAGTGGAAAAAAGAATTTTCTCCCGAGTAGTAATGTTGTTTTTAAATGCCTCCGAGGTGGCTACACCGTTGATTGCTACTATATGTAAATTTGGCTTATTACAACAACAAAAAGAGGATGTTTGAAAAAAGCACTGCCGCTTCGTATAGTATTTTCCATCTATATATTTGATGGCTTCATTTGGCGCAAACCAGCCACAGTTTTTCCTGTATTCAGCTGTGGTATTAAAACTCTGTGGATGTTTAGGCGAAGGCTTGTCAAACGATTGAAATTTCATACAAGTGTTCAGATTAGCTCTGGCAACGTCAAATAATTTCTGAAGGTCTAATTTTTTCACGGGATAGTGAGCATTATTTTCCAGAATTTTATCCATAATCGGATAGCCGGTCATACCGGTTATGATTGGTATGGAAGGATCAATTCTGTCAAGTTTTTCATACATTACCTTCAAATCCTCAGCCAGCAGTTCCCGGCTCACCGGCTTTGTCTTTTTCACCAAAGTTGTATCGCCTTTGTGGTAATCAATATACAAGTAACTCTTTTTATCAATCGGTATAGTTTCCTCATAAAGCACTCGGGTTGTTGAATCTCCGGAGCTCCTGTAATAATACCTCTTCTGTGAAAACGCCGAAGACATTGCGAGGAGAAGTGCCAAAAACAGAAGCATTTTTGATTGGCAATTGCGGGTTAGCAATGGTATATTACTGTTAGAATTTTGGTGTTTTAATGCTGTATTTTTCATATTGTATTGTATTTTTCAATTCTGCAATCCCCGTTATCTTCTACCGAGCTCTCATCCCGCTGGGATGAAAGGCAACTTCCAATCCCCCAACTCATAAGCTACCGAGCTGTCATCCCGCTGGGATGAAATATAACTTCCAATCCCCCAACTCATAATCTACCGAGCTGTCATCCCGCTGGGATGAAAGAAATCTCCCAACTTCCTCTTCACTCCCAACTCCCAACTCATAACTTATAACTCATAACTCATCACTTATAACTCTTCCAACAGTTCCCGGAAATAGGGATCATTCTCTTTCAGGAACTCGTAGGTGAAGATATAGCCTTTGGTTGTTCTGAAAAGCACATCCTGTTCTTTGGTCATAAAGATTCGTTTTTCAATACCGGCATCATAGAAGTTTTCGAGTTTCGGGGGAAAGGTGATGAAGGGGTTGATGGAAATAGCATACCTGGTTTTGGGAAGTATTTCAAAAACATATTCATCCCAAAGAAATCCTGGATTAAGAAAAAATCCGTTTGGAACACCCCAGATTCTGAAACGCTGAAATTGAGAGAGTTGTGCTAATACGGTTAAATCGGATGAAGATGCCTGTCCATTCACAAAAAAATAGATATTTCCTTCATAGTTTAACGAATTTTCTCGCGGGGAAATCGTATCTATCCGGGAGTTATACAAAAGATAGCTTGTCCCGCACTCCTCTCGTATCCGACTTCCATCTATTTTATTCTCAAATGTCTTTGAAACCAAATCAATCACATATTCATTATTTAAAATATAGACATCGTTTTGAATATAAAGTGGTTCCTTAATAACCAAAGAGAGCAATTCAGTTATGGGATTGTAAGCACTATAACGCAGATCAAAAACAACCTTTTTAATTCCCACTCCTTTATATTGTGAAATCTGATCAGATATTGCGGCTAAGTAATCTTGCAATCTATCAAAAGAATGTTTTGTCATCCAATTATTTATCTCTTTTAGTATTGGCATTTTCACATAAAGCAGCTGACATTCAGCATCATAAAAAACAATGGAATGCTCGCTGTCTATTGCCTGAAGTTCATAAAAATTAAATGTACCTCCACTTACATCTTTCATCTCATGCTTTTCACCACTCGCATCCTGCATCATTAAATTTGTTGATAGCTGCTGCTTATAACTGTATTCACTGTAAAATTTTTGATTATGATAATCCCATTGTATAAAATCAAAATCTTTAAAATTCGTGATCCCCAATATAGGATAGGGATCGCCATTGTTTTCGACAAGTCGTGATGTAATCACACTATCAACTCTATTCCAATAATTCCTTTTGTGTTTATTATAATTAGAATACGCAAAATAGTAATCGCCATCTATGTATAAATAATCCTTGTTAGAGGATGGGTAGGAGCGGAAAATCGTAGAATAATAAATACTTTTCGAAAGAGATTTATTTTTAAAATCAGATCTTCTGAGTATATGAAGATGAGATGTGCTTGTACAAAAATTCAGATCTTCGAGCAACAGATTGCTAAATTGGCAGGCCTTCTTGCATATATAATCTGTTTCCCAAAGACCGCTTTCAAACAGTTTATTATTCTCCCTGATTTTCTCCATAATCGGATAGCCGGTCATGGCGGTTTTGATCGGAATGGTCGGATCAATTTGCACTAATTTTTCTTCAAAATAGCGCAGATCTTCTATGTACTCTTCTTTTGAAAGAGGCTCGCTTTTCTTTTTCAGGAGAGTTGTATCCTCTCTCCGATGATTAATATAGAGCCACTCTTTTTTTGATAACTCCACAACGGAAACACTGTCTTTATATCGCTCAAAACGTTGAGCGGAAGCCGTACTCACAGAGATCAGGATCATCAGGATAATGATAGTATTCTTCCCTATTTCAAATAAGGTTAGATGTTGGGGATTCACAAGTTTGTTTATTGTTTTCATCTCACTATAATTTCTCATTCATATTTCATTTTATTCTATTCCGATTGTTCAACTCCTACGGAGTTGTGATTTCCGCAATCCCTATTATCTTCTACCGAGCTCTCATCCCGCTGGGATGAAATACAACTCCCAATCCCCCAAACTCCCCAACGCTTCGCATTGGGCTGAATCAAGGCGGGCTTTCAGCCCTGTCACTCATAATCTACCGAGCTTTCATTCCGCTGGGATGAAAGGCCTCTCCCAATCCCCCAACTCATAATCTACCGAGCTGTCATCCCGCTGGGATGAAATATAACTTCCCAACTCCTAATTCATAATCTACCAAGCTGTCATCCCGCTGGGATGAAATATAACTCCCCAACTCATAATTTATAACTCATAACTCATCACTTATAACTCATATAATACGTCGTCAATATCAAACTCACTTCACTCTTGCTTCGATCTTCTTTATTGATTATGATGGAGAAGATGAGTTTGTTTGGCGGTTTATTTTCCCGGGTATGGGTGTATTCGTAAACCTCTACCATACTTCCCTCTTTCTGGACGGTTTCTACTAATTTGAAACTGCTGTTTTTGGTGGCGTAACGAACCTCTTCGCTCAGTTTTTTTACTAATTCACTATCGGGATCGGCTTTGGTAGTCAGGATATATTTTCGGTAAGGAATCGGATTGTGTTTATCCTTTTTGAAATAGCGATTGATATAAGTGAAATTATCTTGCGTGCGATAGTAATCGAAAATCTTACCGATATAAGGCGCACTGTAGATGTGAACCGTCTGTCCTTTCAGTGTGCTGACCGTCAGGAAAACCATCATGCAGCATAATATATATTTTTTCATTGTATGGTATATTAGTAGTTATAAATCACTGATATTAAATTCTTTCATCATCTTTCCCTGCTCTTCTAAAATTTTATCACTCTCATTCAACAGCTCATCAATCTTGTTCATCACATCATCGGTATATTGGTTCACGATATCAATATCGCAAATAGTCTCTCCGTTCACGACCACATAATTTTCGCAGAGCAGCTCGTGTGTGGGCGGGTTGAAGATAAAATAGAGGGAGATGATCAATACGAAGGAGGCCGCGATACCTGCCGCATACATCTTCCAATTTCGAAAACGGTAGTGATGAGGGCGATACGGTTTCCCATCCGATAAGATGATCTTCATATCCGCCGGCATTTTAACCTCTTGCTCTTGCTGATAAAGACTGAAAAGAGGTTGATACTCAAGGAGCTCTTCATCCACATCGTTCGAAGTGAAATAGGCTCTCAGTGCCTTCTCCTCCTCTAAAGTAGAGCAGCCTTCAAAATAGTTAGTTATATATTTTCTGATCTCTTCTTTCATGGTTTTATTTATTATTCAAGTAGTTCAATTTTTCTCTGATCTTCTGCCGTGCTCGCGATAGGTTCACATACACTGCATTCTCGGTCATGGAGACGATTTCTGTAATTTCTGCAATTTCCAAACCCTCAATATCGCGGAGATGGATGATTGTGCGCTGGATTTCGGGCAGTGTTCCTATATATTGTTTAATCATTCTCATGCTCTCTTTCTGTTCCATCTTTTGGTGCGGGTTGGGTGCGTGGTTGACGAGTTCTAAATCGGTGGATTCGTGTGATTTAGTAGTACGAAGTCTGTCAATACATTGGTTCCGAAGAACAAACATCAGGAAAGATTTCGGGTTGTCCATCTCCTCCCATCTCCGATCTTTCTCAATCATCTTGACAAAAAGATCTTGCACGCAATCCTTTGCATTTTCCGAATCTTTCAGGATCGACAAAGCAAAACGATATAGCTGGTCTGATAGCGGCAAAATTTTCCGGGCAAAATTTTTGTCATTCATACAGCAATAATACGAAGATCGAAAGGAAATCTTACAGAAGCGTGATTGAATTTTTATAATAGCCGTTTTGACCACTTAATAGAAAATTCATTTCACCCAAAAATCAAAACTTCCAATAATGTCTTCAAATTTTTGAAAGCCAGTAGAATAGAATCACTTTGCAAAATAAGGGCTTACTATTTAGTCGAATGGCATTTCAATAGACTAAATTATGTTTATTTGGGAAGAATGCCTGAAAAAGCGACATACTTTGTAATGACTCCAAGTTACTACATCTTCGGTGTTTGAGTAAATTCAAATATTTCAGTTGAAAATTCTCGTTTTATTTTCTCAAATCTTTACCGGACAGCAATAACTTTTTTTATACCTTTGCGAAATGCGAAAAATAAGGCATTTCATTTTTTTACAAAGATTTTTTTCAAAAGTTCTTTGTCAAACACGCCAAAAAGGTTGGAGTAAAAATCACTTGGACTTTCGATTTGATTGAAGAAATAGGAAGCGTGCCGGATACTTTCAGAAGTATATTGAGGATAGAGAAGAAATTTACGAGATAAGGATTCAAAATGGGAGTAATAATTGCCGATTTTTTTGCTTCTTCGATCATGGAAGATTAGTTGTACTTGCTAGTGGTTTTCAAAAAAAATTACAGAAAACACCAAAGAAAGAAATCGAAATGGGTTTCAAAATAAAATTTGAATATGAAAACGAAAAACAAAAACCTGATGACTTTGGATGAGTTCAAGGAAAAGAATTATGGAAAACTTGGAACAAAGAAAAGAGATGAATTAGAAGCCGGTTATGAAAGTTTCAAAATTAGCATATGTTGCGCGGGGCACGAGTAGAAAAGGGCAGAGCATGGCAAAAGTAAGTTTAATAAGAAAAATAACACACACATGAAACGAATGATTCTTTTTCTTTGCTTATTGTGTTTTTTGAACAATACATTTTCACAGTCAGATACTATTAAGTGGGAAGCGTATTTGTATATTAAAACATTTCTAACCAATCCAAACCGATATCTTTATGAATATCAAGATACAACAGGCAATATTATTATTCCACAAGGAAAATACAGCAACTTAAGTGTTCCCGATGAATATGGATTCATTTGTGCATGGAAAGAAAAAGCAGGAAAAGATAGAGAATATGATGTTGGTTTTATTGACATTCATGAAAATATCTTGATCCCTTTTAGCTATTCCTATGCTATTCCTTTTAGTCAAAATTTGGCATGTGTAGAACGTGACGGAAAAAAAGGTTACATCAACCGGAATGGGAATGTGGTAATTGATTTTTTATTTGATTCGTATTCAAGTTTTTATACAGATGGGGTTGCTTTCGTGAAAAAAATTATCAGTCAAAGCAAAGAAACTTTGCCCGATGGTGATGAAAGAATTGTTTTTAATACAAAACGAGTTTTAATTGATACTTTAGGGAATGAAATCATTAATGAAAAGCATCCTTATCAATCTATAAAAGAGAACTTTAAAAATGATCATTTTTTGTGGATACAAAAAGACGATAAGTGGGCTTTTTTTGATCCCAAAGGAAATCAACTAACTCCTTTTATTTTTGATGCAATGCATCCTGCAAATGTTTGTGCTTATAAACCCAATTTGTACTATGGGCAAGATATGAGATGGTTTTATAAAGGGTTGACCGTTGTAGAAAAAGATAAAGAATATGCAATTCTCAATGAAAATATGGAATATGTAGTTCCATTTGGCACTTATCAATGGATTTCACCTATGAGTGTTGGCGGATTGATGATCGTGAAAGAAAACAATAAATATGGATTAGTAAATCATCAATTAAAATTAATGCAACCGATTGAATTTGATCTCATTTCAAATGAACCTGCAATATATCATGAACAAAATTTCCCATCTTTTTGGGCAAAAAAAAATGGGAAATATTATATTTTTGACACTTTGGGATATTGGAAAGATAGCATTGAATATGACAATATTAAGCTACTTCAAGCTAATTTCTACTTGGTTACAAAAGATGAAAATCAATGGCGTATGGATAGATATGGAGCGAAAATAATTGAAGATTTTACGATAATAAAAAGTGCATGTGCCGGTTTTGTCGCAAGCAAAGATTCTTTATTCGGCTTAGTAGATGTGGAAGGGAAAATTGTTATACCTTTTGAATATGAAGATATTTTTTGTGATAGAGGAACTTTTGTAAAAAAGGAAGGAAAATGGGGAACTGTAAATGAGGAATTATGGGGAAATGAGAAAGAGACAATTCGACAATTCATACCCTGCAAATACGATTATATTACTTATGCGTGGGATGATAGCAGTGATAGCAAAAATTATATCGTTGTGCAAAACGATAAATTTGGGAAAGTAACGGAAACAGGAATTGAAATTTTCCCTTGTCTATACGATGGTATTACAACATGGGTGGAATATGGTCCCAACGGGCATTATGTGATGATTGGGAATAAGATGGGGTTGATTGACTATAGTGGTAATTTAATGATTCCTATCCTATACGATAATGTTACTTGTTTATTTGGAACAAAATGGGCGGAAATCTATGATAATGGGAAAATGGGACTCTGTGATAAAAAAAATGGGACACTCTTTTTGCCCTTAGAATATGATTACATATATGTGGATGCTTTTTGGATGGATACGGACAAACCGATACGAATTGTTACATATAAAGATAGCATAGTGGATATTTTAGATGAAAAAGGGAATATTCTTCAGTCAGATGTGTCGGAAAGAGATATTAAAGAAAAATATGACATTAATATTTCTCAATATTATACTCTCCCATGTTCTTATGAATTACTTCTAATGATGCATAATAGAACTTTTAATCCACCTGATTGTATGTTGGAGATTTTTAAAACTGACAATCAATCTATAGAATCAATTTATTACAATATGGAATGAATAGAAAAGAGTACTGGAGAAAAGAAACCGTCGCTTATCCTTTTTATTGAACGATTATAATTGCCCATTTTTGATGCAATTACTATTTCACCGCACTGTCCCTGTTTGACAGATATCAGATAAATTTATCTGCTTATTTAAAATTATCACCGCAATATTTAGCCGTAGCAGTTCTTTTTACTTCAATGAGAAGACATCCCGTCCATTTTGTTTGATGGCGGTTTGTGCGGCGGGGTTCTCCATGATTGAACCTCCCCAATAATTAAAATCGAAGTCGTTGGGATTGGTGAACCAGTTGTTGAGATTCATATCGAGTGTGATGGTTGAGGTCTCTTTTTCTTTTACGTTGATTTGCTTGGCAGGGAGAGTTACGTAAAAATGATTGTGTATGAACCGGGTAATTGAATCCGCAGAGGTAAGTTTGCTTATGCCGGTGTGAAAATTGAAAGGAGTGATGCCTTCGTTTCCATCCCATTTCCCGTTGATTTGCAGATAGTGATAACCGCCACCCAACACTTCCGGCCACGCCATGTTTACCTCCGGTGGATTGACGAAAGCATTGGACACATTACGTTCGGAAGACAAGCCGAAGATAAAACGGATACTGTCATATTGTCCAATCGGCATGGGTTCGGCAAATGTCCAGCTAAGCGTGCTGGCAATGTCCGCATCCACATAGTGTGCCTTTTCATTAATGTATGTTTTTCTACCTGAAGATGAATAGAATACAATGTCGGAAATGAAATACTTCACTTCATCCACTTCATAGTGGTTTCCAGCAGCATTAGTATAAATCATCTGATTTTGTTTCAGGGCATTGCCGTCTACGGAAAATGAAAAATTGATTTTCAGTTTTCCGGTTTTGTCCTTATTGCCACAAGCTGCAATGACCAAAGAAAGCAGACAAAAAACTAGGATTTTGATTCTACCATTCATCGACTTTTTCTACTTTAGGGTACATGCCTTCTTCCAATGATTCGATGAGTTCTTTAATCTGCTCATCAATCTGGATTAAAAATTGGTATTGATCGAGGCTCCAGAGTGGATTTTTGGTATTATAATATTCCTCGATCGGGGAAGCTGAAGTGGCTTTCTCGTTGAAATCGGTAATAGTAAAGCGGTAACGATCTTGCCGGCACTCCAACTTGAAATTGTAGTAGACAATATTTTTCAATTTTTTAGTTCCATCTTTCAGTGTTACATAAATTTTCACACTGGAACGCATGGTAATCACCCCTTTTTCACGGTCAGCATTTTTAATCACCTCGCCGGTATTTTTATAATACTTTTTAACCCACTCCATGGCACGGTCGTAAAGTTCTTGCGGCGAACCTTTCTCGTTTACGACTTCTTTATACGTTACCAGTTTGGTATCTTCATCCATAGGCAGATAAGGGGGATCAATCCCTTTGTCTTTCTGACTAAATGCTACACTGAACAGTGTTGTTAAAAAAATTCCAAGAATAATTTTCTTCATGGTTTTCCTATTTTTTTAATTGATAGTATTGAAAACGCAAATCATGGACGTTTCTTTCATCTTTTGCGAAAAAAACATCCGTGATAAGATTCCATTTCGAAAAATCAACCTCAGGGAAGAATGCATCCGCCTTAAAATCAGATTGGATACGCGTGAGATAAAGATGTTGTATTTTATCGATAAAAAGTTTATAGATTGTTGCTCCGCCAATGATAAAAGGATTTTCATTATCCTCTAACATATCAAAAAGTTCTTCGATAGAATAGGCCATCTCACAGTCGGGGAAAACCAGGTTTCGATCGAGGGTCATGACGATATTCCGGCGGTTAGGGAGTGGTTTCTTGGGCAACGATTCCCATGTGCGGTCGCCCATGATCACCGTGTGCCCGGAAGTTTGCGTTTTAAACCATTTCAAATCCTCCGGAAGGTGGCACAAGAGTCGGTTTTCCAGCCCCAATTCCCAATTATTCCCTATAGCGGCAATCATACTGAGTTCTTTCATAGTGTATATTTTTGGAACGCGAAAATACTGATTTTCTTTCTTCTATTATTTTATCATCCGGTAAACCTCTTCATGCACCAATAGCCTAATCCGACTTTGGGAGAGTTTGTTGGGCTCGGCATCGGGATGAACGCGGTTGGAAAGGAAGACGTAGATCAGTTTGTTGTCGGGATCACACCAAAATACGGTGCCTGTAAACCCTTGATGCCCATATATTTTGTTGCTGGATTTATCGGGAACGATGGTGCTTTTTTTCGCAAAAGAGGGTGTGTCGAAACCTAACGATCGGCGTTGGCAGCCGTTGAGTTGGAACGTTTGGGTGAAATATTCAACGGTCTCTTTCTTGAAAATGCGGGTGCCGTTGTATTCACCATTGTTCATCAGCATCGACAGCAGGATACCCAGCTCTTCGGTGGTGGAAAAAAGTCCCGCATGACCGGAAATACCGCCAAAAAGAGCTGCTGTTTGATCATGCACATAACCGTGTACTGTCTGCATTCGGAAGTAATTGTCTTTCTCTGTGGGAGCGATTTGTGATAGCGAAAATCCATGCATCAGCGGATTGAAAGTAGTGCGTTGCAGTCCCAGTGGGAGATAGATATTTTTGGCTAAATAACTATCTAATGATTCACCGGAGATTTTTTCCACGACCTCTTTCAATAGAATAAAACCTAAATCGCTGTACTTATAAACTTTAGCATCTAATTTCGAATTTTTAATATCCTCCAAGATCATGCCTGGATATTGATCGTTGGCAAACAAACCACTGGCCACCGGAATAGAGAAATTTTCTTTTTTAGCTGTACTTAACAAATTATCATTCCATTTCTTGTCAATAATAGCTTTTTTGTAAAAAGCGATGTAAGGAGACAATCCGGAGGTATGCGTCATGAGTTCGGCAATGGTAATGTTGGCTTTATCGCTTCCTGATAAAAAAGGAATGTATTTTTCCACTTTTTCTCCGGGTTTGATCTTCCCTTCTTCGTATAGCTTCATCACTGCCAGCGTTGTTGCCAGTGATTTTGTTACCGAAGCCACATCATAAAGAGTTTCGTTTGTCACCGGTGTTTTTTTATCATACGTCTGATAACCGTACACGTTGTTGAAAATCGTCTTCCCTTTGTGGATAGCGATTACTTGGCAACCCGGGAAGATGTGGTTTTGAATGCCGTTGTTAATGATGGAATCGATTCGCCTGTTGTTTCCAATCTGTTGCGAAGTGTTAGGGTTGTTATTATGTTGTATTGAACCTTGCGTTTCATTATTTCCGGCAGGAGATATGGGATGGCGGGTTTTCTCTGTTGCGATTTTACTTGCAGGCAATACGATGCCGCTTCCGAGTTTGTAATCTTTGATGCTAATCGGTAGTTTTCCGTTTATCGTTTGATGACCTGTAATGGCTCTCAATGCCGCCCGATAGGTAGCGATGGAAGGTTGGTAGCAAACAAGGAGGGCGGGAATGGTATTCAGCTGCGTGAAGTGTGTGATGGCATAAGGATTTCCGTGTAGCGATAAGATTACCTTCTTTGTTTTCGCCAATGCGTTGATGTAATCAACAGACTCTTTGTAGATTCCGTAATTGTATTTTATGGATTGATTGGTATTTAGCACTGTAACAATAACTTGCGAGTATTTTCTCAGTTGCCCGTTCAATTTTTCCGCTTGTGCGGCCTTGATGCCACGGGGTGTCTGGTAAAAATCAAGACCGAGTTCATCAGCAATAGCTTGTAATTCATTCGTATCTTCTACGGCATCAATACACAACACCGCCGTTTTGCCATAGTCGGCTTCTTGGATCGGTAAGATATTCCGTTCGTTTTTCAACAAGGTCAATGATTTTTCAACCAATTTATCTACAATCTCTTTGGAGTTATCCGTATTTAGTTTTTCATACAATCCTTTTGTGGGAATGGGCTTGAAGTTATCCAACCCTTTTTCTTGTTTAAACTTTAAAATTTTCAGACACTTTTCGTTGATCATATCCTCTTCAATCCGACCGTTTTCAACAGCCTCTCTGATAGATGAGATGACAGTAGGCAAATCGTTGGGTAGCAGAAGAATATCGATTCCGGCAAGGAGCGCTAAGATTTCCGCTTCAGCACCGTCGGGGTAAGATTTCCGTAAGCCCAACATATCCATGGCATCGGTGATAACAATACCGTCGAAAGCCATCTCTTTTCGTAAGATCATAGTTATCGTGTTGAAGGATAGCGTGGAAATGGAGTTTTTTGTTTCATCTAATGATGGAATATTCAGATGCGAGATCATTACCATGTCAATACCTTTGTTGATGATTTCACGGAAAGGATAAAACTCCATGTTCTCAATTTCTTGCCGACTTTTATTGATGAAAGGTAAATCGTGGTGCGAATCAGTTCCGGTATCGCCGTGGCCGGGAAAATGTTTAGCACAACCGCTCACATTCATTGCTTGCATACCCAGCATATATTGGATAGATTTTTGTGCCACTTTCACCTTGTCTTCACCAAAAGACCGGCTGTTGATTACGGGATTTTCGGGGTTGCTATTCACATCCACACAAGGGGCGAAATTGATGTGGATACCGAGCGCATTACACTGCATACCAATCTCTTTTCCCATTTCATAGAGTAAGGAATCACCGGAACTGTCCATTGCTCCCAATGCCATCTGTCGCGGAAATACAGTACAACTATCCAAACGCATCGCCGGTCCCCACTCCCCATCGATTGAGATGAGCATCGGAACTTTGCTGATTTTCTGGTATTTATTTGTTAAATCTACCTGTTTTACGGGTGTCCCTTTGAAAAAACAGATACCCCCCGGTTGATACTCTCTGATCTGCTCTTCTATTTCCTGCAACAGCTTATCGTCATAATTCGAGTGCACCCGGATCATCAATAGTTGTGCGATCTTTTCCTCCAAAGTCAATTGTTCCAGTATGTTCTCCGCCCAACGATCAATCTTCTCCTGTTGAAATGCCAAGCCAATTCGTACTGGACTCCAAGAGGTTGAAAGTGTGAAGATCAAAACAATCAAAAATAGGGAAGAAGTCTTGCGGATCATAAATCAATATATTAATTGTTATTGGTCACTTCGAAAATACTTATGGCGAAACCGCTTCCGGCAACAATCTGCTGAGAAAGTTTTGATTTTTTATTCACATTAATTTTCTTAAGCATATATGATTGTGGATTGGTCAGATAATCAGTGTCTTCAGTATCTGCATACAGAATAGCCACATACTTTTTATCGGGATCTAAAAAATCAAATTTGATTTGCGCCACTCTCGATTTTTCCCCTGTAATGCCACCTACGAACCAGTTGTTTGATTTTTTGTCTTTCCTTGCAATAGTCAGATATTCATAAGGTTCTGCTTCCAAATAGACCGTCTCCGACCAATCGGCGGGAACATCTTTTATAAACTGGAAAGCATCGGGAAACCGCTCGTAATTTTCGGGATAGTCGGCAGCCATTTGTAGCGGACTATACATGGTTACATATAAAGCCAATTGATGCGTGATGGTTGATTTGATCTTTTTGGTACTGTTCGGGTTAATTTTTGAAAGATCGAATTCAAAGATTCCCGGCGTGTAATCCATCGGACCTCCAATCAAGCGGGTGAATGGTAATATGGTGGTGTGCCCTAACGGAACAAAATCCGTAAACTCAGTTCCGCGAGCAGATTCGTTGCCGATCAGATTGGGGTAAGTACGGCAAATTCCCGTGGGACGCACCGCCTCGTGCGCGTTGATCATGACACTATATGCCGCCGCCTTTTCCACTACAAACTGGAAATGATTGATCAAGTTTTGGCTGTAATGATAGTCGCCACGCGGGACAATTTCCCCGACATATCCGGTTTTCACAGCAGGGTAACCATATCGGTTCATCAACTGGAAAGCCGTATCGATGTGACGTTCATAATTTCTTATAGATGAAGAAGTTTCATGATGCATGATCAGCTTTACCCCTTTAGTATGCGCATAATCGTTAAGCATTTCCAGATCGAAGTCAGGATAGGGCGTAATAAAATCAAAGACATAATCTTTATAATTCCCGATCCAATCTTCCCAACCGACATTCCATCCTTCTACCAAAACTGCGTCGAAACCGTGTTTGGCGGCAAAATCGATGTATCTTTTCACATTGGCATTGTTGGCTCTGTGATTGCCGTGAGGAGTCGCCTTTGCGTAATCAGTTTCGCCAAGTTGCACAGTGGGAAAATCGGAAGTATAACTCCAATCTCCACCTCCCGCGATCATCTCCCACCAAACACCCACATATTTCACCGGCTTGATCCATGAAGTCTCCTCAATTTTACATGGTTCATTCAAATTCAACGTGATTCGCGAAGCTAAGATATCTTTGGCTTCATCACCCACAATAATCGTTCGCCATGGTGTGTTGAAAGGGGTTTGTATATAGCCCTTAAATCCCAGAGCATCAGGCGTGAGATGAGATCGGAACGTCATCTTTTCTTCGTCCAAATCAAGGTGCATGCAAGGATAATTAAGCAATGCCGCTTCATGCAGATTGATGTAAAAACCATCATCTGTCTTCAATAATAGCGACGTTTGCACGCAAGCTCCACCCACTGTTTTCTGTGCAACATTTTGATGATCAATAACCTTGAATAAAAGATCACGGATTTCAGACATTCGTGATTTTGTGTATGCGTACTCTTGCGTGGAATAATCCCCCGGAATCCAATAAGCGATATGATCGCCGGCCATAGAAAATTCGGTAACCTCTTCTTTGATTGTGAAATAAGTTAACTTTTGCTGCATGGGAAACTCATACCGGAATCCTAATCCGTCATTGAAAAGTCGAAAACGGATAGTCATTTTTCGACTTTTCTCTTTTTGGATCAGGTTTACAACTAATTCGTTATAACAATTCCGGATAGACTTTTCTTCACCCCAGACCGGTTCCCAAGTTTCATCAACATGTGACTTGGTCGTATCTATAATTTCAAAATCATCTACCAATGATTTATTATCTTTCACCAGTTCAAAACCCAAGCTACTGTTTAGGATAACAGGCTTTTCTTTAAATTTCAAACTATAAGTCGGAACACCTCCCTCTTGCAATTCAAACTTTAAGACCAAATTATTATCAGGAGATTTTAATTCCTGCGTAAATAATGTGGTGATGCTAAATATGCAAGTTAGCAACAATAAGATCTTTTTCATTATAATTCGATAATTCAATGACTGAATAATTCAATGATTCAGTTATTGGATAATCGTCATCTCATCCAGCAAATATCCTGCGCCGGCGAATTTGTCGATCACGAACATCACATATCTGATGTCTACGTTGATACAGCGTTGAAGTTCGGTGTTGAAGACGATATCGCTGCTGAGCGCTTCCCAGTTTCCATCGAATGCGATGCCAATCATTTCGCCGTTGGCATTGATGACCGGGCTGCCGGAGTTACCACCGGTGATGTCGTTGTCGGTTAGGAAGCAGACGGGTAGCATGCCATTTTTTCCGTATTTGCCGAAATCTTTCTTCTCAATCAACTCTTTTAATTTTGCGGGAACATCAAATTCGGGATCACCGGGAATCTCTTTTTCCAAGATCCCTTTTTCGGTTGTATAATGCAGGTAATGAACACCATCTACCGGATAATAATCAATCACCTTTCCGTAAGTCATACGCATGGTGGAGTTGGCATCGGGGTACATAGGTTTACTGCCCTCCATCTCTTTGATGGCGGCGATGAACGAACGGCGCGGAATCTCCAACGACTTATTTACATTCAAATAAGCGCCTTGTGATTTGAACAACAGGCCAAAAACCAAATTGGAATAATGCACCAACGGATCTTCAGTGAATGTTTTTTTGGAAGGCTTATTCAAATACTTTTCGAAATTTTCTTTCGATCCGAAAATCGATTTTTCAACGCAGGCTTTGGCGAAAATAGCGGGGTCGTTTTTATATTTTTTCAGGAAGGATAGATCCGGACGGTTCCCTTCAGGCAATTTTTCCCACAATTGGAAAGAGGCCTCGATCAATTTTGCTTCCACACCTTGATCTAAACTTCCGGCGATTTGTTGATAAAAGCCCAACAGTTTTGTTTTTTTCTCATCAGAAATAGTCGCGTTTTTTTCATCTCCCGGATTTGCTTCGCCTAAGTAACGGGGCAGCGCCATCATGGTAGCGGAACGGTATGCCATGTTGGAGTACCAAAATGCCCGTATGGCATTGGCATCTACTTTGTCGATGGCGTTTTTGATATCACTCATAAAATCGCCATACTGTTCTTTTCGCGCGGTATTTTGATTCACCCATTTCACAATTGCCTCCTCTTGTTTCTCTTTACGTTCGGCCACTTTCAGGTTCAGCAGGCTGGCGGTTTCGCCTTGTTTGTTTTTCCACATGTTGGCTAAACTGGCAAAATGGTCGGAGTAGTCGATTCTCACTTTATCACTGGCATTCATAGCGTCGCGGATGATGGGCAACATCACATCGCAAGCTTCTACCAACGCGGGATTCATCAGGTTAGTAGTATTCCGCACTTCGTGGGAAGTCATGAAACGGTTGGTTCTACCGGGGAATCCCCAGATCATTGCATAATCATTTTCTTCGATGCCTTTCAGTGAAATAGGGAGGTGGTGTTTGGGTTTCAGTGGAATATTATCGGGAGAATATTCAGCCGGAGTTCCATCGGGAGCGGTGTAAACCCTGAACATAGTGAAGTCGCCGGTGTGACGCGGCCACATCCAGTTGTCGGTATCGCCACCAAATTTCCCGATGCTGCTTGGTGGAGCGCCCACCAAACGAACATCTTTATACACTTCATACACAAACATATAATACTCATTCCCTTCATAGAAGGGCCGTACTATCACACTATATTTCCCATCCTCGCTATTTTCATCTTTCAATTTTTTCGCTGCCTTTTCAACCATCTCTTTCCTTTTCGATTCGGAGGTATTTTTATCTACACCCTCTAAAACTATTTTCGTCACATCATCCATGCGAACAAGGAAAGTCACGGTCAATCCGGGGTTGGGAAGCTCTTCGCTTTTGTTCATTGCCCAGAATCCATATTTCAGATAGTCATGCTCTTCGGTGGAGTGATCGGCAATGGAGGAGTAACCGCAATGGTGGTTGGTAATCATCAATCCGTCTTTTGAGATCATCTCGCCGGTACAGAAATTACCCAATTGCACAATGGCATCCTTCAATGACGAATTGTTGATGTCATACATTTGCTCGGGAGTTAATTTTAGTCCCAGCTTCTGCATATCAGCATAATTATAATCTTTGATAAACATCGGCAACCACATTCCTTCATCCGGAACCGGGTTAGCCATCAAGGCAATACTAAAAACTGCCGCAAAAAAAGTAGTTACTATCTTCTTCATATTACTATGTGTTTTTTTATGAGCGCGAAGATAAGTATTTCTTGTGCTTTGTTTTTCTTTATTTCACTGAAAATTGAAAAAGTAGTTCATAAAGAAGTTCCAAAATGTTACCACGCCGATGGCAAAGAGTTTGGAAAGGTAGAAGTTAAGTTTTCCTTTCCCATGTAATAAATAGATAATACTGTTATTTAAGCCCAAGCCGATGAGTGAGAAAAGAAAAAACATGGCGTATTGGCGCAGCATTCCGGATCCTTGGTAACTGAAAGTCCAAAAGCGATTTAAAAAGAAATTGGTGGTTGCCGCAACGATAAATCCAATGGAATTGGAGACATATTTGTTAAGTTTGGCTATTTCCTTGCAAAGATAAGTTACACCGAAATCAACGATCACCCCGCTTCCACCAACTACACAGAATTTGATGAACTTTAAAACTATTCCTGAATTAATCATACATGCACGCTTTTCGCAAATCCTCTATCAACCCACGGAAATCATCCTCAGCAGTATCCCAAGACGTCACCAGTCGAATCTCGTGTTGTGTTTCATCCCAAATGTAGAAGAAATGGTTTTCTAACAATTTAACAATCGCCTTTTCAGGCATTTTTAACAATAAAATATTGGCATCCGTCTGCTGAGTGAACTGAATATCAGGGAAATTAACAATTGTTTCCCGCAACAATTTTGCCATGCGATTGGCATGGGCGGCGTTATTTTTCCACAAGTCATCTTGAAGATAAGCTACAAACTGTGCCGATGTATAACGCATTTTGGAAGCCAATTGCGCCGATTGTTTTCGAATATATTTTAGATTTTCAGAGAGTTCTTTTCGGAACGAAATCACTGCTTCACCCATCAGCATGCCATTTTTTGTGCCGCCAAAACTGAGGATGTCAACACCTGTTTCTGTGATCATCTCCTTGAAAGAGGAGTTGGCGGAGACTACAGCGTTGGCCAAGCGTGCGCCATCCACATGCAGGTACATATCGTGTGCATGCGCCAGGTCTGCCAAGTTTCTGATTTCTTGTACGGTGTAAATCGTTCCCAGTTCAGAGCATTGCGAGATATAGATCGTTTTGGGTTGCGAGTGGTGTTCAAAGCCCCAGCCTTTCAGATGAGGTCTCACCAATTCCGGCGTGAGTTTGCCATCTGGCGTGGCGATGGTCTGCAACGATGCTCCTGACATGAAAACAGGCGCGCCACATTCGTCAACGGCAATATGCGAAGTTTCAGCCGCTAACACCGATTGGAAGGAACGAGTGGTTGCTTGTACCGCGATGGAGTTGGCTCCTGTTCCGTTAAATACAAAGAATGGTTCGGCATTTTTCCCGAAATGATCCCTGATCAAAGCGATGGCTTTTGTCGTCCACAGGTCATCTCCGTAGGCGATAGCGTGATCTTGATTAGCTTTGGAAATGGCGGCAAGAATCGAAGGATGCACACCCGAATTGTTATCACTTCCGAAACTTCTCATGTTCTTGTTTTTGGGGTGCAAAAATAATCATTATTTTTGCACCCCAAAATATATATTATGCTACTGAAAATAGAGGATCTCCATGCTTCAATTCATGGAAAAGAGATATTGAAAGGATTCAATATAGAGGTGAATCGCGGTGAGGTTCACGCAATTATGGGCCCAAACGGAACCGGAAAAAGTACACTGGCTTCTGTCATCGCCGGCAAAGAGGTGTTTGATGTGACCCAAGGATCTATTACATATAAAGGTAAGAATTTACTGAAACTTTCTATTGAGGATCGCGCCCGTGAAGGTGTTTTTATCGGATTTCAGTACCCGGTTGAGATTCCGGGGGTTAGCATCTCCAATTTCATGCGGACTGCTTTGAATGAAATTCGACAATACAGGGGACAAGAACCGTTGACCGCTGCGCAATTCCTCCGTATGATGGAAGAGAAGAAAAAGGTAGTGGAATTGACGGAAAAACTAAGCGACCGTTCTGTGAATGAGGGATTTTCGGGAGGTGAAAAGAAGAAGAATGAAATCTTCCAAATGGCTATGCTCGAACCCGAACTCGCTATCTTGGATGAAACCGATTCCGGCTTGGATATCGATGCGCTCCGCGTGGTTGCCAACGGCGTGAACAAACTACGGACACCCGAAAACGCAACCATCGTCATCACGCACTACCAACGGTTGTTAGATTATATTGTTCCAGATAAAGTACACGTGCTTTATGACGGAAAAATTGTTAAATCCGGTACAAAAGAGCTGGCATTCGAATTAGAAGAAAAGGGCTACGACTGGATTAAAAAAGAGTATGAACAAGGCAAACTTTAAGAATAAATGATTCCTTTCACTCAATTTATCGTCGATGCGTTTGATAAAAACGCACCGCATTTGCCGGGCAGCGAAAACAGCTATATCTCCGCACTCCGCAAAAAGGCTATCGATGTTTTTGCAGAACGCGGGTTTCCTTCAAAAAAGATGGAAACTTGGAGACACCGACCAATGGATCAGCATGTTGCTGAGAAATATGCATTTCAATTTGCCCCCGATTCATTTATTCCGGTAGAGAAAATTTTTAAATGTAAGATTGACAATATCGGGACAAATACATTTGCACTGTTGAATGGTTGGTACTCATACCAGCATTCGCCGCTCACCATTTTCCCGAATGGCATGATCGTGGGATCGCTGTTAGCAGCCTTTGAACAATTTCCGGAATTGGTGAAGACGCACCTTGCCCAAACGGATCTGCAAAAAACCGACCCTTTAGTGGCGATGAACCAAGCACTTTTTACCGACGGGCTTTTCATCTACGTCCCTGAGAATATTCACGTGGAGCAGCCCATCCAGATGATAAACTTGGCGACATCCAAGGAACAGTTGTTAATTCAGAGCAGAAACCTCATCGTTTTGGACAAAAACGCCTCGTTATCGCTCATTCATTGTAATGATTCCGTGCACGACGGTAAGAGCTTTACCAATAACGTCACTGAGGTTTCATTGAATGAAAACGCCACAATGAATTATTATAAAATGGAGAATAAAGATCCTGATTCTCTATTAATTGACCATGTCATTGTGGATGAGAAAAGCCACGCTACTTTCCTTTCGAATGCCACTACGTTTAACGCGGGCTATGTGCGCAACATGCTTACGGTAAATCTGAATGAACCGTTCGCCGATGCAAAATTGTACGGCTTATACTTGGTGGATAAAAAGCAATATGTTGATAATCAGGTTTCAGTGAATCATAATGCTACGGATTGTACCAGCAAGCAACTTTACAAAGGAGTGGTTGACGATGAGGCTGTGGCGAATTTTAACGGTCACATCTTAGTGGCGCAAGATGCACAACGTACTACGGCGTTTCAAACCAATCGTAATATCACGCTCACCGATGAAGCCCGCATTATGACCAAGCCATTTCTGGAAATTTATGCGGATGACGTGCAATGTAGCCACGGAGCAACGGTTGGACAGCTGAATGACGACGCCCTTTTCTATCTGCGCTCCCGCGGCATCTGTGAACGGAATGCCCGTGTTTTGTTGCTTTATGCATTTGCAAATGAAATCGTTGACTATATCGAAATAGAGAGCCTTCGTCACCGCCTTACCGATATGGTGAAAAAACGAATCAGCGGTGAACTCACCCACTGTGATCAATGCGTACTTCATTGTTCTGATCCTAAGGAAATTATATTTAATATTGACGTTAGTAAAATCTAACCCCAATGATCTATCCCCATACTTTTGAAGACAAGACAGGTTTCAGCCAAATACGAACCCTGCTCAAGGAGCGATGTGTCAGCCAAATGGCGCGGGAACGGGTGGATGATCTTCTCTATTCTTCCGATTTTGAAGAAGTTAAACTATATATAGAACAGACGGACGAGTTCCGATCAGTATTGCTTTTCGAAGATCCTTTTCCCGCGCAAGATTTCTATGATCTGAGACCGGTTTTTGCACGGATTCATATCGACGGTACTTTTATTGAACTGGAGGAACTTTCCGAATTACGCGGTTTTATCAATGCCATCGTCCAAATTTTTGTCTATTTCCGAATTCGAAATGATGAGGAAAAATTTCCCCGCTTGTGGAATCTTTGCAAGGATATCCAATTGGAAAAAACGTTATTAGAGTCGATCAACCGGGTATTGGATGCGAAAGGGAATTTACGGGATAATGCTTCCGATGAACTACGAAGGATCAAACGCGAGATTATCCGCGTTTCCGGCGAAGCGGATAAGAAAATCCGCCGGCTTTTACAAACCGCCAAACAGAACGGATTGGTGAAAGAAGATGCAGAGATGACGATCCGGAACGGCCGGTTGTGTATTCCCGTGCCATCGGTTTTCAAACGACGGATGCAAGGTTTTATTCACGATGAATCAGCCACAGGACAGACCGTTTTTATTGAACCGACAGAAGTTTTCGATGCAAACAATGCACTGAAAGATTTAATCAATGCCGAACGTCGCGAAATCATTCGCATACTCACTGAACTGAGCAATGAGATCCGACCGGCCATCCCCAATCTCTTGATTGGTCACGATTTTATCGGTGAAGTTGATTTTATCCGTGCCAAAGCGAAGTTGGCGATTGAGCTTAATGCCATAAAACCTAATTTGATGAATGAAACGATGATCAATTGGCAAGATGCCATTCATCCGTTGCTGTTCGTCAATTTTAAAGGAACGGGGAAAAAAGTAGTGCCGTTATCTTTGCAACTAATTAAGGAAGAACGTATTTTGATCATCTCCGGACCGAATGCCGGAGGCAAATCGGTCTGCCTAAAAACTGTTGGGCTGCTACAATATATGTTGCAATGTGGATTGTTGGTTCCGATGAAAGAGACTTCTGAGATGGGTGTCTTCGAGGATTTTTTTATCGATATCGGAGATGAACAATCTATTGATAATGATTTGAGTACATACAGCTCCCATCTCTACAACCTGAAATTTATGGTGGAGCATCTGAACGAAAAATCACTCTTTTTGATCGATGAGTTTGGGTCGGGCACGGAACCGGCGTTGGGTGGTGCGATGGCCGAGGCAATCTTGGAGAAGATCTATGACTTGAAACCATTTGGTATTATCACCACGCACTTCGGCAACCTGAAAGTCTTTCCGGATACGCATAAGGAAGCGATCAACGGTGCAATGTTGTTTGATACGCAAGCTCTTAAACCACTCTTTATGTTGAAAGTGGGGAAACCCGGAAGCTCGTTCACATATGAAATAGCCCGGCAAATCGGCCTCTCGCAGGAGATTATTGATAATGCCATTGCGAAATCAGGAACAGCGCAAATAGATTACGAACGGAAACTGGAAGAAATTGAACTGGAGAAGATTGAAATAGACAAGACTTTGAAACTCGTACATAGTGCCGATGATCAGTTAGCATTGATGATTCAGGAATATACCGATAAATACAACTTGTTAGAAAAACAGCGTAAGGATATTTTGGCACAAGCCAAAAATCAGGCAACTTCAATTATTGATGGCGCTAACAAATTGATTGAAAATACAATTCGGGAAATTAAAGAGGCGCAAGCGGAGACTGAGAAGACGAGGGAGATACGGAAAGAGGTAGCTGAGAAAAAAGAGGCGATCAAGCAACAATCGTTGCCCAAATCGACGATGGAGTTGCCCAAACCGATTTCGGTAAAAAAACGTATTTCCCCTAAGCAAAAACAGGAAACTATCGAGGATGCGAAAATCAAAGTGGGCGACTCGGTTTTCATGACCGATACACAGACCATGGGCGAAGTATTGTCACTGAATGGTCGCGACATCACCATTGGATTCAGCTCCATCAGTTTGCGAACGACTATTGATAAGGTTGTAAAAATCAGCAAAAAAGAGGCTCGGATGGCGAGCAGGGGATCCAAAATGAATGGCTCTACAATTTCGGAGGTGATGAACCGAAAAGTGGCACAGTTTAATCCCACTTTGGATTTACGCGGTTATCGAGCCGATGAGGCGGTTGCCGAACTGGAAGAGTATATCGATGAAGCCTCCCTGCTGGGTATCAAACAGGTGAAAATTCTACACGGTAAAGGGAACGGCATTCTTCGGCATGTTGTTCGCCAAGCTCTTGGTAAACGCAAGGAGGTGCGAACTTTCCGCGATGAAGTCTTAGAGTTAGGCGGCTCAGGAATCACGGTAGCGGAGCTTTAGAGGCGGGAACGCGATCTATTCTAAGGAAATACTGGAATATCCCTTTCATGTTTTTTGTTTTAAATTGATCATTGAGATTTTTTGTAACTACTAACTCTCTATCACTCAATATACTAATTGGGGAAAAATTTCACAAGAGGTTACACAGAGAGACGGATCACGGAGAGCCACAGAGAGGCCGGAACATCACTTATCCGCCACATTTACTCCCAACTACCGTCATAACTCCATTTCCAAAAGTGATAATAAACGGCTTGCCATTTATGAGGGACACGAAAAAATTGTTTGAGCGGTAATTCCTGCCACTGGCAACCTGTTTTTAAACGATAAAAAATGGCGCGGACAACTTGATATAACTCTTTTTTGTGTTTTTCTTGTCCTTTCCGAATTTTAAATACGGATACATCACTTTTTAAATTATTTTTGGGGGCAACATTTTTTTAAGGATGATACTAATTCTTTGAAATTAAAGTGCTTGAGTATAACCCTTTTTAGTAACAACTAACTTTTGACAACTTCAACAACAATTATAAGTTTAATTCTAATGTCCTATGAAAAAAATTAATTCCCTTTTAGCATTTTTCTTTTTGAGTATTACGACACTAAATGCGCAATTCAATTTTTCGAATTTTTTGGATGGTAGTGTCCATCCGGAGACACAAATTCATCCTATAGGAGATGATAAATATATTGTTGTTGAATGTAATACGTACACAATTGTAGACAAAAATTTGAGTGTGATTTCGAAAGACGAATTAAATCTTTCAAAACATTCCGAATTAGTCTCTATGTATGGGACGGAAAATGGAAGTGTTTTTGCAATCTTTAGAGAGTACGATACTAAAAATGAATTTTTTTTCTACCTCCAATTTCATTTTAACCCGGAAGGGAAATTAGTTAAAAACGAAGAGCTACCCTCTTTTGAAGAAAAGAAAAAAGAGCGAAATTATTCCTATTCGTTAACTTCTGGAAACGGAAATTTTCATGCCCATTTTATTTTCACAATGGATAAGGATGATTTTTTAAAAGAAACGATTGTTTATATTTTTGATAATCAAGGAGATATTATTGAGAATCGTAATTTCACCCCCAAATTCAACAATAATATCTTCTCTTATCATAGTGGATGTTTAACAGATGAGGGATTGCTTTATCTTCTTTTTTCTTCTAAACAAAATTCAAAAGGGGAAAATAGTGATAAAAATGAGACTTTTCATATTTTGAAGGTAAATGAAAATGGGGAAGAATTATTTGACTATAATGATTTTGAATTTGGGAATATTTCATCAGCTGGGATTCTTCAATTGGAAGATGATAACTTCTTTATCAGTGGATTTTATACCGATGCTCCTCAAAAAAATGCAACCAATTTCTTTAGCATGATATTTGAAACAGAGAAAGAGACATTTAATTTAGTCCAAACAGGAGCTTTAAAAGAATTTGAAAACCACACCCTATCAGCGTTGGAAAAAAAGACTGATATGTTATATCCTTTTACATTCAATATTTGTGGCATATTTGAGATGGAGAATACAATTCTAATGATTGCGGAAGAGAAACGAGTAATCATCTCTAATGATAAAACAATTCCAAGTCCCCAGTATAATACACGAAATATTTTAATTTTCTCTTTTGAAAAATCCGGGGATATTGTAAATTATAATGGCATAGTTAAACATCATTATAATGTAGTTAAAGATTATTTTGTTAATGCCGGTGTGCTCAAGCATGATAACAACCTCTACATCTTGTCTAATTGTATATATAAAAACCACATTTCAGGGAAAGAGCTTAAACCGGTAAACGTAACACTGCCAAGTAAAGTCGGATTACAAATTTTTACTGTTTCGGAAGATGGTGAGATTATAAATAAAAAATTAATGGCTCCTATCCCTGAAAAATGTGTATTCTCTGAAATCCTTTTTACGGGAGATCAAACTGTACTTATGAGATATGTTGGATTCAAAAATGCAGGGACATCGTATGACATAAAAATACGTCAAGCTTTTCTCGATTAGCAATGCTTATAATAAAGGGATTTTTGTCGTACACCCCTATAACATGGGAAGATACTCATGCGGAAAGTTTTGCAGAGAAGGAATACAATCTGAATATATCGGGCGGTATAACAGCCTATCCGGCGGATCTGAATGGAGATAAATATTCGGATTTTATTGCATTAATCGGTTCGTCATGGATGCCATTCCTTAATACAATAGTTCGTTTGAAATATTTATAAATATTTGATTGTTAGAAGTTTATCTATGGCTTTGTGTAAAAATGCATATCACCGAAATAAGCATAAAAAACCGCAGAAAGTCATATCCTTTGCATTCAACTTCGTATCCGCATGGAGTATTCTTTTTTAAATCCCTCAAAAACTTTTAAAATTTCTAAATCTGTCATAGTATAATTTATGGTAATGTAGTTATCGTCCATTGTTATTTCGCATCTGCTCCATCTCTTTTACATATCGCTCAAAATCGCCCTCTTTCTCAATGGGACGATCTAACAGTAACAATGAGTTTTCAGGATTAGCCGGATCATAGACGACAAGGAAACGTTCGCCTTTGGATAAATCATAATTGAGTCTTCTTTCGGCTTCCTTGGAAATGGCTTTTATCGTTTGAAGGCCATTTGTATTCTCTAATTTTTCATTATTGATTTGATATTCATATACTACGCTTGAAAGGTAGCTTCCCCCTTTCAAATGACTGGAGCGTATTTCAGCAATGGAACCGATGCAACAATTTCCATTCCTTAACAAGTAGCCTACTTTTTCCTGTGCATTTCTACTACTTCTGTTATCAATCCAAAATCCAAAAATTATAAATGCTACGATTCCAATTATTACTAAAATGATGAATATCCTTTTCATGTTTTTTTTGTTTTAAATTGATTTATGGTATTTTTTTGTTTATTAAGGTCTTCCCGTCCTGCTTTTGTTTTCGGGGTGGTATGTCGGACTGGCAGGCACGGGTCTAGCAGGCTCTGGGGGCGCCCCATCTGTGTAAAGATATATGTCAATGTATATGGTGATACTTATGCGGTATTGTATGATGGCAAAACGTTGAAAACATATCGTCAAAGTGCAGGATTAAAATCCTTAGATTTTTCAGTCTTGGAATAGATCAAGAATAAAGATATGTCGTACAGGTAGTTACTCTGTCACGATTTTCAACTCTCGCATGATATTCTGCGCATTGGCCATTTTGTCGATGACAAGAAGGAGATAGCGGGCATCCATGCTGATAGTGCGTTGCACTTCTTGCTCGAAGGAGATGTCGCCGCTCATCGCTTCCCAGTTGCCGTCGAAAGCCAAACCGATGAGATTGCCCTCTCCGTCAATAACAGGACTTCCGGAGTTGCCGCCGGTGATGTCGTTAGTACTGATAAAATTCACGATCAATCTATTATCTTCATTAGCATAGCGGCCGTATTCTTTTTGTTCGTAAATCTTTTTCAAATCCGCCGGCACATCAAATTCCCAATTGCCGGGGATCTCTTTCTCCATCACACCACCAAGGTCGGTTTGGAAGTCGTAGTGTACCGCATCCGAAGGACTGTAACTTTCTATACTTCCATAAGTTAAACGCATGGTGAAGTTGGCGTCAGGGTAGAAATTGGCATCGGGTTGCATTTCCATTAAACCTGCCATCAATAGCCTGTCGGCTTCGCGGATACGGAGTTGCGCATCGGCAACCGCATTTTGCAAATCGTAATAGGAGATATAGAAATCACGCATCAGTGCAAAAACCGGATCTTTACTCAGATCATACGGTTTTTGCGCCCATTTTTGAAAACGTTCTTGTGATGTAAAAATAGATTTGCTAAATGTTAAATTCACATATTTCTGAATATCTTTCGCTCCTTCTTTTTTTAGGATAGGCGGTAACATGTCGGGTTGTATATCCTGATAGAAAAGTTTGAGCAGGGCAATGGTGGCTTCGCGGTCGAGTTCATAGTCGTAGTCTTTGAAATACTTCTCGGCGGCAGTAGAAAGTCCGGTCAGACGGGATTGGATCTCCTCCTCTTTTTTCGAGAGAATGAAATTGTTTATAACCAAAAATTGTGCGGAAAACGCCACAGCTTCGCTACCTCTGTATCCGGCTTCACGGTGATAAACCATTGCTTTCTCATATTTTCGCAACTGTTTGTATTGGCTTTCATACTCACTTAACACATTGCCATATTTGTTTTTACGTGCGGGATCGGTGTTCACCCAGTTGGTAAATCCTTTCTCCACCTCTTGTTTCTTTTCCGTTACTTTATTGCGTTGTAACTGTTTCACCTGTCCGATGTAATATTTCCAGTAGTTGCTCACAGAAGCCTGTTTGGAGGCGTATTTGATGAAAACTGCGGGATCGGCATCCATGTGTTTACGATAAACAGCCAACTTTTCGGATCGGCATTTTACGATTGCCGGACCTGTTTCATTGATGATCATTTCCACGCCTTGCGAGGGCATGTAACGATCGGTAGAACCGGGATAGCCGAGAATCATGGCAAAATCACCCTCTTTTACCCCTTTCAGCGAGATGGGTAGGAAATGCTTGGGTTTCAAAGGGATATTGTTTTTGGAATAAGCCGCCGGTTTTCCATTAACATCAGTATAAACCCGGAATAGACAGAAATCACCCTTATGACGCGGCCATGTCCAGTTGTCGGTATCCGCGCCATATTTTCCTATTCCCCATGGCGGACAACCTACCAAACGAACATCACTGTAAACGTCATACGTAAACATAATATATTGATTACCATGATAAAACGGAACAATATCAATGCGCTGGTAACTCTCTTTCGGAGGCGATTTCTTCAAACTCTCAATTGCTTTTTGGATTGTCTCTTCCCGGTTTTTCAATATCATATTATCTTTAACATTTTTTAATATGATATCCGTAACATCTTGTACAGCAATAAGGAATGAAACGGTTAGATCCGGGTTGGGTAGCTCTTCGGCTTTGGAATAGGCCCAGAAACCATCGGTGAGATAATCTTTTTCAGGCGTTGCGTGCGACTGCACTTGTGATAGCCCGCAGTGGTGGTTGGTGAGTAACAATCCTTCGGCAGAGATGATCTCACCGGTGCAACCCCGACCAAATTGTACGATTGCATCCTTGATACTCGATTTGTTGAAACTGAAAATCTCCTCCGGAGTTAGTTTGCAACCCAGCGCCTCCATCGATTCTACATTCTGCCGGTTCAAAAGATACGGCAACCACATGCCTTCATCAGCTTTAGCATTAAATAATAAAAAGAAAATAGCTACAAAAAGTGATAGTTTTTTAATCATAATTGTTATTTTTTGGGTGAACAAAAATAGTGAAATTAGTAATGAGCGAGGAAAAAATTATGCTTGCTCTTCACTCATAATTTCTTTAATCTCCTTTTCCGTTTTCGTCAATTTGTCTTTGCATAATTTGATCAAGAAGGAAGCCCTTTTGATCTTTTCCGAAAGCTCATCTACGGAAATGTCAGCGTTTTCCATCTTTTTAACAATTGTTTGCAGCTCGTCAAACGCTTCGGAATAAGTCAGATTTTCTTTTTTAGTGCTCATGTTTATCTTCTTTTTTATCTGTTTTTTGCTCTATGCGACTTTGCAATTCACCGTGGTATAATTTGGTGACAATTTCATCGTCGTTTTTCACGGATTCACTATCAATCAGTACTTTTCCATTATGATACGTAATACTGAATCCTCGTTTTAATATTGATTCCGGTGATAATAATGCCACCTTTTCTTCCAATTGGAACAACTTGCTATTTTCATTTTTCAATAGTTGTTCCAAGGTGTTCTTTATTGATTTTTCGCAATCCTTCAATTGATTTTGAAAGAATTGCATACTGTCTACGCACTTGTTCTCAAACCGGTTGGTGATGAGTGCTAAAGCCATATTGTTATTTCCAAGAATGTTGCTTCCCGATAGGGACACACTGTTTTCTAGAGGTTGTAACATATTGGAATGACGATGAATAACCTGCATTGCTAAATTGTAGAGGTTGAGGTCGTGTTGAAGCAGGGTATTCTTTTCGGTTGAAACCCGCAAGGAGACATAGTCTGAAATTTTCTTTCGACTGTCGTCAAGAACTTGATCGACTTTCTGATATTGTTCGATAAAGAAGTTAGCGACATCAGTTGGGGTGATTTTGCTTTGGAAGGAGACCATATCGGTGACCGATTCATTGGTGGAATGCCCGATTCCCGTAATGATAGGCAGCGGGAAAGTAGCCACCCGCGCAGCCAATGCATAATCGTCATAGCAACTCAAGCCTACATCGCCACCGCCACCCCGGATGATCACCACGCAATCGAATTTGTTCCGCGCGTTTTCGATCTCCGTCAATTTCTCGTTGATTGTCCGTATCGCTTTTTCTCCCTGCAAGATAGAAGGGAAGAGCGTGCACTCGAATTTATAATTATAGCGGTTGTTTGCCAGCGTGACCATAAAATCGGCATAACCCTTGCTGGTTTCTACGGAAATCACGGCGATATGTTTAGGAATAAGCGGCAGTTTTTTTTCTTTGTTGGCAGTGAAAACACCCTCTTTTTTTAGTCGTTCGATCACTAACAACTTGTTTTTTACCATATCGCCCAGTGTGTATGTAGGTTCCACATTCTGGATATGCAGCGATAATCCATATTTCACGTCATACTCTATCGTGGCTAAACAGAGGATGTTAATACCCTCTTTCATCGGTTCGCCGGTGATCTGTTTGAAACGCGCGTTGATCTCGCGAAACGCTGATGCCCAAATGATCGCCCGCATCTGTGTTTTGACCACATTTCCTTCCTTTTCGGCTAATTCCGGATAACAATGTCCCGAATGGGGATAGTAATTAAGCCTCACAATCTCCGCTTTGATATAATAGGGGCGAGGGTAGTTCTTGGCAATAACCGAATGGAGGCTCTGCGAAATATCGGTCAGGCTGTAAATGGGTTTGTCCTTGAATGTTTCCCGTTGCGTGTTCATGAATTTAGAGGTACTTCTCTCCCGATTTGAAACATTGCATCACTTTCCCATAAACGGTTCTACCGTTGAACGGTGTGTTTTTTCCTTTGGATCGGAAAGTATTGCTGTCAATGGTGAACGGCGTGTTCAGATCAACGATTACAAAATCAGCTAAATAACCCGGTTGTATTTTACCCTTGTTAAGTTTCATCATTTCCGAGGGTTTGGTGGACATCAGTTTCACCAACTGTTTGAGGTTGATATGCCCTTCCTTCACGAGTTTTGTGTAACAGAGTGGAAAAGCGATTTCAATGCCGGTCATGCCCGGAGCGCCGTTTTGCTTATCTTCGGCGGTATGTGGTGCATGGTCGGTGGCGATGGCATCCACGGTGCCGTTTTGAATGGCCGTAATAAGTGCTTCCACGTCAGCCTTTTCCCGAAAAGGAGGATTTACCCGGTAGTGGTTCACCTCATCGCCGGTGGCGAAAATGTGATGCGGAGTAACCTCGCAGCTTACCGGAATCCCTTTTGATTTCGCCTCTGCAATTGCTTTGATCGCCTCGATGGTGCTAACGTGGCAAAAATGAATGGGCGCATCGTATTTCTCACTCAACTCAATATCTCGAAAAGTCATTAGATTTTCAGCTTGGCGCATGTCGGTAGCACTGTAGCGGCTATCCTCTTCATGTGCCATAATTGTGATATTCTTTGCTTTACAGATTTGGAAAATATCCTCCATTACCGCGTCATCATTTACCCCTTTGCCATCATCGGTCACAAAAAGAATCTCCCCTTTTCGTAGCGATTCAAGATGTTTGTAATCCTGACCCTGGAGCCCTTTTGTCATGCTAAGCGTTTGATTGGCATAAATCAATCCTTCGTCTGCCACACGTTGTTCCACATCTTTCACAATCTCCATCGTATCGGCCACCGGATTGGTGTTCGGCATCAGGTTTACCGCTGTGTAACCGCCCGCCCGAGCTGCCTCGCTGCCGGTTTTGACATCTTCCTTGTAAGTAAATCCCGGATCGCGAAAATGAACATGCAAATCGGTAAATGCAGGCAGTAGCACCACATCCTGTCCCGCAAAATCATGACAAACAGCATCATCACCCAAATTTATGCCAACCGTAGTGATAATCCCATTTTCTACTTTTATATCTCCCGTAAAATCCTGATTATCATCAAGAATATGTACATTTTTGATTAGCATAATTATTCTTTTAAGATCACCCGCCAAACTAATGTTGTCGGTGTTTATTATTCCTTATACCAAGAAGTTATATAATGGTCATCATATTCCCTCGAGATTTTCCGTTCTTCCACGATTTCAAATTTTCCCTTGAGATTCAATTCTTTACAAGTTTCCCCGAAGTGACACAGTGCAATGCCGAGGTCGTTGGCGGAGAACATACCTTTGGCGTGATCGTAGAAATGGAAATGATTGCCGGACTTCACGATACGCCACGGTTGCGAGTTACTGGCGGACGGCGCTAACCGCACCATTTCCAATACTTGCGCATACTCTCCGGCTTTTTCAGGAGTCAATGGTGTTTCGAAGTCATTTTCGAAAAACAGTTTCTCAAAAGGTTTTCGGTGATCACTACCGGCACCTTTCCGCATTAACCGATCGAGCCAGCGGGTTTTCTCTGCCGGATAACCCACCGGCGAGACCATACGAAGTTGTTCGTTTTCCTTGATTTGCACATGTTTAACAAAATCAGACCGGCTAAAAGTTCCTCCCAGCCAGCACGTTCCCAAATTCAAGGTAGTACAAAACAACACGATCTGTTCAAAGAGATATCCTGCGTTTTGTTCTGCCAATAGGCCGGGTTCGTAAAGTAAAACCAAGAAATTTTTGGCGTTGGAAATAACACCGTATGTTCCCAGCTTAACCGGTTGGTCGCCCAAATGGGTGCTCACCAGTTCAATATGAGCTTTTCCGCCCAGCGGTTGTTTTAACTCGCTAATATAATTTAAAATAGCATTTCTATCCGTCTCGCTCAGCGGCTTGTTGGCATAACTTCTCACTGATTTGCGGAGTGTAATGGCCTCGATAGTGCTCATGGGTTTTATAATTGTAACGATTATTTCTCTACAGGAAGCGCTTCGTTGATTTGTTCGTTCCAAGGGAGACCGTATTTTCCGATTTCTGCCATAAAGGGATCGGGATCAAACTCTTCCACATTGAAAACGCCGGCACCTTTCCATTTTCCTTCGAGAATCATTTTCGCACCCAGCATTGCCGGAACACCAGTGGTGTAAGAAACCGCCTGTGCTCCAACATCTTTGAACGCTGCTTCATGATCGCAGTTATTCCAAATATAATAAGTCATCTCTTTGCCGTCTTTGATTCCGCGAATTTGACAACCGATCGATGTTTCGCCTTTATAACCTTCGCCTAATGAGGATGGTTCGGGGAGCACCGCTTTCAGGAATTGCAACGGAATAATCTCCTTGCCTTCATATAGTACCGGTTTGATACTTGTCATTCCTACCTCCTGCAACACATTCAATACGGTGATATACTTTTGACCGAAAGTCATCCAAAAACGTGCTCTTTTGATACTAGGGTAATTTTTCACTAACGACTCTAACTCTTCGTGGTAGAGCAGGTAAGATTCTCGTTCTCCAATATTTGGATAAGCGATTGGTTTGTGAATAGACATCGGATCGATTTCGATCCATTTTCCATTTTCCCAATATTTTCCTTTTTGCGTGATTTCGCGGATGTTGATCTCTGGATTGAAATTAGTGGCAAACGCTTTACCGTGATCGCCGGCATTGCAATCCACAATGTCGAGATATTGGATCTCGTCGAAGTGATGTTTTGCCGCATACGCCGTGTAAATGCTGGTCACACCGGGGTCGAATCCACAACCGAGTAATGCCATAATGCCGGCTTCCTTGAAACGGTCGTGGTATGCCCACTGCCATTTGTATTCGAACTTAGCCTCATCTTTCGGTTCGTAGTTGGCTGTGTCCATGTAATTGGTTTTCGTTGCCAGGCAGGCATCCATCAATGGTAGATCTTGGTATGGAAGTGCCACGTTGATAAGCAAATCTGGTTTGAAACTGTTGATCAATGCGATCGTTTCCTCCACGTTATCCGCATCCACTTGCGCGGTTTTAATCTTGTTGCCACCCACGGCTTCCGCAATTTTGTCCGCCTTTGATTTTGTGCGGGTTGCCAATAAAATTTCACTGAAAACCTCCGGAACAGCCGCACATTTGTGAGCTACCACCGAACCTACGCCTCCGGCTCCGATAATTAATACTTTTGCCATTTTGATTCTATTTTGATGATTGTTTATTTTTCAAAAGAAACGCGAAAATAGTGATTAATGATGAATGACCAATGGGTAATATTGCACAAACGTACCACGAAGGAAAAAAAGATTAATCCTCAAACAGATCAACCCACTTCCTCGTCCAATCGCTCAAACAGTGAGGGATATTAATCACACCCCGTTCAATTTTCAAGTTTTCTGTGGTATAGCGGATTTTTATTCGCGGGCTGTACTTTTTCGAATAGACGGACAGGCTTTTTCCACTGATTCGGTTCTCGGCTTTTACTTCGATGGGGACAATATCTGTGCCGTGTTGTATGACGAAATCGACTTCGGCTCTGTTTTCGGAGCTCCAGTAAAAAGGAAGACCATCGGACTGTGGAATTAAAGACTGCAAAATGGCATTTTCCGCTAATGCGCCTTTAAACTCTGTGTATCCGATATTTGCCGAAAGGATAATCTCTGGAGAGAGGCGTGCCAATCGCCTCAATAATCCACAATCAAAAGCATACACTTTGAAAGAAGTGATATCCTGATATGCATTCAGCGGGAAACCGGGCTTGGTAATATTGAAAATACGATAAACTAAACCGGCCTCTTCTAACCAGAGCAAAGCATCTTCATATTCTCTGGCACGCGCGCCGCTTTTGATAACCTTATAGAGAAATTTGCGATTCTCTTTTGCCAACTGTGAAGGCAATGAGTTCCAAAGATTATTGATTCTAGGAATTTCGGGATAGGTCGCATATTTTGAAAAATCCAGCGTGTATAAGTCAAGTATATTTTGCAACGCCACTTCGATTTCTTGCATTCCTCTGTTTTCGAATAGCAAATTCAACACCTCCGGCATGCCTCCGCAAAGAGTATATCGTTTATATTCTCCTTGAATTTGTTCAAAAATAATATTGGGAAGAAGTTCTATCCTTTCCATTTGCTCAACATAATCGACCATTTTCGGATTAACCGCCGACAAAAACTCTTTAAAGGAGATGGGATAAAGGCGAAGGATTTGTACTTTCCCAACTGGAACCGACATTGATTTTTTTCGCACGGCAACACCCAATAAAGATCCGGCAGCGATCACATGATATTGAGGTGCATCTTCACAGAAATATTTCAGACTGTTCAAAGCCATTTCGCAAGCTTGGATCTCATCGAAAATAATCAATGTATTTCCCGGTTCTATCGGATTGTCAGTGAACAGGCTTAACTCTTTCAAAAGCCTATCCACTTCCCTTGTTTTTTTGAATACTTCTGCTAACTCTTCCGTTTTTTCAAAATTAAAATAGGCCACATATTTGAAATTTGTTTTTCCAAATTCTTCCATTACCCAAGTCTTTCCCACTTGCCGAGCACCTTTTAAAAGTAACGGTTTGCGTGTGTCTGCCTCTTTCCACTTGATGAGTTGTGAAATAATATCTCTTTGAATTTTCATTATAACATTATTACGCGCGAAAAGGGTGGTAAAAATCACACTTTCCGCATAAAACACGTGCAAAGATACATTTTTTATTATTGTGAAAAAATCAGTTCTTTTTTTCAATCTCTTACCCATCTCCATTTCTGGCTAAATTCCAATTTGAGGTGTAGTAGAAATTTATGTGAAA
>JAJDJJ010000019.1 GCA_030267125.1 Bacteroidales bacterium OttesenSCG-928-B11 | reverse complement strand
CCCATAATATTCTCATTCCTGCGCTTTCGCACTGTCTCATTTCTTATCCTTTTGATGAGAAGACGTGATATTAATCCTATTCGCTTTCTTTTTTTAAGTATTTAAAATTCAGTGATATACTATTTTTTTAACCGCCAAGTTTCGCAAAGTTTAACGCAGAGCTTCGCAAAGAAAAATGATTTTTAAACCTTTGTGTCCTTTGCGAAAACCTTAGCGCCCCTTGCGGTAAAGTCTTATCGCCAAGAGTTGCGCTAAGACTGCCTGCTAATAATGTCATTTATCTTCATAATCGTTTCTTCTTGGCAAGAAATCTTTGTGAACCTTGTGGTTAGCCCTTATTTTTTAAAGTTATTCTATTCAACTGGTTTTCAAAAATTTGAAGGCACTATTGAAAGTTTTACCGGATAGCAATAAATAAAAATAGTAGACCCAAATTATAGTAGGCGAAATTTTATTATTTTTGCAATGTCTAAAAAATAACTAAATAAACTCATAATAATCCCACAATGAAAAACATACACATCGGCAGTGCCATCAAACAAAAAGTCTCTGAACGTTCTCTTTCAATACAACAGTTTGCATATTTGATAAACTGTGATAGAACAACGGTTTACGATATTTTCAAAAGAAAAAGCATTGACACGGAACGGCTCATTAGAATATCACAAATTCTTGATTTTGACTTTATTAATGAGATTTATCTAAAACACATAAACTTATCCTCCCGAAAAAAAAGCGTATTTGTCGCTATCGAAGTAGAGAAAGAGAGTCTTTCCAAATTGGAACTACCTGAAAACTTCATCATACTGTCTCAGAGTGACATATAAAAAAAGTTGAGTCTTTTCTACACAATCGTTGATTAAAATCACATCAGAAAAGAGTGTCGTACTTGTAATTGTTTTATTTTTGTAAATGTTTAATTAAATAATACAATTATGAAAAAGTTAGTACTCCAAATCAGCAGCCTACTTTTGGCTGGAATGTTAACAGCCGTGATCTTCACAAATTGCGAAAAAGAGTGTAAAACATGCGGCGGGGTATCCCCTCGAGAACCCTCTGCTACGAAAGAGCTCGTATTTGATTTAGCGGGCAAATCGCTAAAATCAAAATTTGAAATTTACACTGGGCAGAGCGATGATGCCTACAGGGAGGTGGCTTCGCGCGCACCCGACGAACAACTATTCCAATTCATGAAAACCTACTGTGCTGAAAAAAGAATCACGCTCGGCGATCAAACATTTGCATTTGTCTTATATTATGATTCGCCTATATCCAACTCGCTGAATATCAAAGACGAGCAAATTCAGGGAATCAGTTTCTACAACATTGAGGGCGAGAAATTGATTCACCATCTCTACGTAAGAGATGAAGCCGCCGAATTTCAAGAAATTGAAAATGTGAAGGTCGCCGTTTCCGGTATCTCAGCAAACCAGATAGAATTTAATTTAAGCACTCATGTCTTTACCGACCCCAAAAATCGATCCTTCATCAATATCAATGGGGTATTGTTTAACGAGGTGTGGCAGAATAGGGAAAAGTATGAGAACATCCACATCCGGTATGAAGTGCAAAATAACGAAAAGGCACTATCTGTATCGAAAGTAGGCACAACACCGTACAAAAAAGAGTGCCGAGACAATTCCATGTGCTTCAATTTCCCTCCGGGTTCAGGCGAGGATTGCAAAATGGACAACCAAGGGAAGTATTACTGCTCCACCACAGTAAATTGCTCCGCGCAACAGGCGAGCACTGCCTTACGCGGCAAAAAAGAGGCCTATTTCATCGATATGGATCTAATGCATCTTTTCAGGGACAACTTCTTGTACAGCACACAGAAAGGAATCAGCTATATCGATTACTACTACTATTTAAGCACGGAGTTTAAAGATAAGATAAATCTTTCGCTGGCGTTGCAAACCGCGTTATTTTTAAAAGAGTTTAACCCGGTTATGAAAGCCCTTGCCGACAACAATAACCGAACAACAGCGGTATTCAGCGATGAGATGTCCAAGTCATTACAGGATTTATTAACTAAATATGAAGCGATTACGAAAACCCAAAGGGGCAAAGAGATGTTGAATACCATTCGAGTGGACGCCAAGAGATTCGGCAATAAAAACACGGAGGAGATTCGCGCCATATTCCGATCCACTAATCCCCTCAGATATTCATTAAACTAATCTACCCAGTGATTACAGTTACACATATCGACAAGGCCCGCACTCCCATCCATGTTGCCATCATCATGGATGGGAATGGCCGTTGGGCTGAAGAAAAAGGAGAAGAACGCACTTTCGGACATCTCCGCGGTGTCAATGCTGTCAGGAGTGTGATTGAAGGCGCCCATGACATTGGAATCAAATATTTGACACTCTTTACTTTTTCAACGGAAAATCAGAACCGCCCCCTCGGTGAAATAAACGCCATATTCTCTATTGTCGTCAACACTTTGCATGAGGAGTTAAACAACTTCATGTTGAATAACATCCGGCTAACCGCCATTGGCAATTTTCAAAATCTGCCCAACCACTGTCAAGAAAGCTTAGCTTGTGTCTTCGAGAAAACCCAAAACAACACCGGCTTAACCATTGTGTTAGCCCTAAACTACAGTGCGCGTTGGGAAATTGGTGATGCGATCAAGCGAATGCTCTCACAAGCTCCTGCCAACAACCTATCTCCGGATCTTATTGACGAAGAGAGCATTCGCCCCTATTTAGCCACAGCAGCCATTCCAGACCCCGACATCTTAATCAGGACGGGCAAAGAATTCAGGATTAGCAATTTCTTGCTTTGGCAAATCTCATACACCGAACTTTTCTTTCCTCCGATTCTATGGCCGGATTTCAACAAGCACGACCTCTATGAAATCATCTTGGCGTTTCAATCTCGGGAAAGACGGTTTGGCAGGACAAAAGAGGGCATTGCAAGAATAAAGGGTGAATATGCGGGAAAAAGAAAACCATCAATGGTTTGATACTAAATAAACAGAACCTTCCGGTCCTAAGTTGCAGATCAGATCAATAACAGACAATTCGTTGTTAAATCCAAACTTTTGATCGAAAACTTGAGGATACTCTTTCAACTTATTACGGCATGGCAAAGGGCGTTTGGGATGGAAAACGTTGCGAAAATCTTCGCAATCATCCCCAAGCCCTTTTTTATATTCCGTAGTAACTTCAATTTCCGTATGAATAGAAACGATCTTGAAAATTCGCGCTAACAGCTCCATATTATATTCAAACAGATAATTGTATTTCGGACTGGCATACAAATCCGAAAAAACATCTTTATAATAAAAAAAATAGGGACTGGCATTGTAGGCAGCCTCAATCGCACGCCAGTGGTTTTGTTGCCAATTTGTCTTGTAATCTATCCTTACTTCTTGAATAGGAATATTGTGCGCATCTTTCTTGATCGGAATCGAGAGCGGGAGGATACCGTTTGCGGAGAGGATATTCATCCGATTGCGATAGGATTGTTTTTGAAAATTCTCCTTCCCTTCAATCAAAATGCGAGAAGCCTCCCGCATAGCCATAATTTGGCTAACGGGAGGCCAATATGCGATCGTAAATAACCGAGCTTTCTCCACTCTTCTATTTCGAGATTATTAATTTGGAAGTCTGCACTGATTTTCCGGTATTGAGTTCAAGTATGTAAACTCCATTATCCAAGAATGAGAGATCCAAGGAGATACCCTCTTCCACAATTACCGATGTGGAGTAAACCATTTTCCCCACCAAATCATAAACACTACATTTCGCATCACCTTCCATCCCTTTAGCGTTGATTTGCAAGCGTCCATTGGATGGATTAGGATATATTGTAAAAGAGTTAGTTGCCGGTTGGTTTTCTTTAACTCCCACATTATAAAAATACGAGCCGTTCAATGTTTTGCGTCCCGTATTATCGGGATCCAACCATGGTTGTAATTTAAGGCTATTATTTGAGGTGTTGTTATTTGTCCATGAATGAGACAACTTCCCATAGTCATCGGGGGCCTGCGGTGTTTCGCAAAAACTACTTCCTCCAAACAATTGTCCCACGATGCGTTTATTGGCATCAAAGAGTGGCGAGCCGGAGGAGCCCTGTTCTGTCACACCTTTTGAATACCATACTGTGCGCCAATAGTAAGACCGGCTAGAAATCGTTTGCGGGATGCTTATTTTTTTCAAATCACCGCCCGGGTGATGAATACATGCACCTATTCCAGGCGTACTTCCCGATGCATCCCAGCCCGCCAAGTACATATCGCTGGTGATAAGATGAGAGATATTACCCGTGATTTCCATCAACATAAAATCCGAGTTGCCGCTTGTATTGCTGTAGGCTCGTCGCACACCTCCGAAAACAGAGATTCCAACGCTTCCGGTTCCTCCACAGTCAGTGGCTTCATATTTAAAATAGTAACGATATGTAGCGTTTGGCTTCTCGCAATGTTTGGCTGTCAAAACGTATGGCGTTCCGTCTTTCCTTGCATTATTCACCATAGCACCCGAACACATGTAAATACCATCCGTTGCGAATATCTTATAAAGCACAACGGATCGTATCTGATCTCTCCAATCATCTCCTTCCGGGCAAATCACATCAATATGGCAATCTCCCTCCGAGTCGCCATGATAACCTTTATCCAAACGGGAGGCGCGGTAAACGTGTCCCAGCTGGGCAATTTCAAAAGTTCCTGCAAAGGCAGCATCAACGGGCTCATAATATTCAAGGATCAGTTCATCGCCCGGAACATTATCCGTATAGTAATCTGTCTGATTCAGTAACTCCGCGTTGGTGATTTCCTCTACAACATCTTCCCGATATGGATCATAAAGATAAAAGGCTGCTCCATCCGGAATTTCAACATTCGCAAGGTGCAAATCCACCGAAACAGCTCCTTCACTTTTCAGATTCAGACGCCACAATTTACCGCCATCGGGCAAAAGGTCAACTCGTCCGCATTTATCCATTACGAGATAAACATTTTGCATTACGCCGATTTGCAAAGGCGAACCATCTTTTCCCTTGGCAACATCGGCAGCCATCAACTGCTGGTTATCCAACTTCTGCAGTTCAACCTGCGGAACATTCAGTGACAAGTTATTATACTTGAAACTTGCCGGAACGATGCTCTCTTGAGCGAAAACATTGAAAGCCATTGTTAGTATGGCAAAAATCATACAAATTTTATTCCTCATTACATTATTTTTTGGGCGGGCAAAGGTATAAAAAAACAGCGGAATAACAGGCTGAAAGATGCGCCATTTTTTTGTACTTTTGCAAACAAAAAAAAGTAATGCGCAAATTGAAAGAACAAGTTAAAAATCAAGAAAGTATTCAGGTATCAGGAAAGTTGGAAGAGATCATCATTCAGGCATTACTTGAAAAAAATGGGCAAGAGATCATTTTAATCAATCTCAAAGAGGTAAATCATGTTTTGTTTGATTATTTTATAATATGTACAGGTACTTCTAAGCCCCATATTGAAACGTTGACTGACTTCGTGATTGAATCGACCAAGAAAAATGCAAAAATAAGACCCACATACGTTGAAGGGCAAAACAATGGCGAATGGATTTTGTTAGACTATTTTAACATCATCGTCCATCTCTTCCAACCGGAAGCGCGCGATTTTTACGACATCGAGAAATTATGGAATGATGCTGATATTCAACATTTTTAGTCTAATTCTTACGCTCTAAAGATTTTCATGGAAAAAAAAACACAACCGAACAAAAACCAGCCTAACCCGGCAAACAAGAAATTTAAGTTCAACATTTGGTGGGCTTATATCGTCATCATTGCTGCAATTTTCATTTTTTACGCATACTCTGGCAATGTCTCCATTGCCGAAACCGACAACTTGAAATTCAAGGAGATGGTTGAAGGCAAGGAGATCAAACAGCTGGATTACGTAATGAAGGATCACCGCATCAACATCTACCTGAGTGAAGAAGCCTTGCATTCAAACTCCAATTACGAGAAGGTTAAGGATAACGCAAAAGGCCCGCAATATTTTTTAAAAATATCTGATTATAAAGTATTTTCAGACAATCTACGTACAATAAAAGATGAAATCATCGATGCGCGTTTGGCAAAAGACTCAACGTTATCGCGTGCCGTGGTAAGCAAAGATTACGACTTTCCCATCAAAGAGGACACGTCACAAGATTGGGGGCTACAACTATTTTGGCTTCTTCCATTCTTGCTTATCCTTGGTTTCTTTTTTTATTCCACCCGTGCCATGCGCGGCGGAGGCGGCGGAGGTGGCGGCATCTTCAGCATCGGCAAGTCAAAAGCGCAACTGTTTGATGAAAAATCGAGTCACAATGTCTCTTTCAAAGATGTGGCGGGATTAGAAGGGGCTAAATATGAAGTAGAAGAGATCGTGGATTTTTTAAAAAATCCGACTAAATATACTGAATTAGGGGGAAAGATTCCAAAAGGCGCACTGCTTGTTGGCCCTCCCGGAACGGGAAAGACACTCTTAGCTAAAGCAGTAGCTGGCGAGGCCAAAGTTCCTTTCTTCTCATTGTCCGGCTCTGATTTCGTGGAAATGTTCGTTGGTGTGGGGGCTTCCCGCGTTCGCGATCTATTCAAAACCGCCAAAGAGAAAGCGCCCTGCATCATCTTCATCGATGAGATTGACGCCATCGGGCGCGCCCGCGGGAAGAATGTCATGAGCGGCGCTAATGATGAACGGGAAAACACGCTCAACCAGCTGCTTACTGAAATGGATGGTTTCTCGTCCAACACCGGCGTAATTATCCTTGCGGCCACAAACCGTGCGGATATCCTCGACCGCGCTTTGTTGCGTGCCGGTCGTTTTGACCGACAGATTCACATTGAACTTCCAAACCTCAACGAACGCAAAGAGATCTTTGAGGTGCACATTCGCAACTTAAAGTTAGGCAATGATGTCGATTTGGATTTTTTCGCAAAACAGACTCCCGGATTTTCGGGTGCCGACATCGCCAATGTTTGTAATGAAGCCGCTCTTGTTGCCGCGCGTCACGCTAAGAAGCAGATCGACAAAGAGGATTTCCTAACCGCTATCGACCGAATCATAGGCGGTTTGGAAAAACGGGGCAGCATCATTTCTCCGCAGGAAAAGCGAGTAATCGCTTATCACGAAGCGGGGCACGCCACCGTAAGTTGGTTACTGGAACACGCCTCACCACTGGTGAAAGTAACCATTGTGCCACGGGGCAGATCTTTGGGCGCCGCTTGGTATCTTCCGGAAGAGCGTAATATTACCACGTTTGAGCAACTGTTTGACGAAATGACTGCCACAATGGGTGGACGAGCCGCCGAAGAGGTCGTTTTCGGACAAATCTCCACGGGCGCGTTGAGCGACTTGGAACGCATCACCAAACAGGCTCATTCAATGGTTGTTTACTACGGACTGAATAAAAAAATTGGCAACATCAGTTACTACGATTCAACGGGACAACAAGAGTACTCTTTCCATAAACCATACAGCGAAAAAACCGCCCAGAAGATTGACGAAGAAGTTCATGAGCTTATTGAGAGCGCATACACACGCGCTAAATCCATACTCAACGAACACAGAGACAAGCTCTCCGAACTTGCTGAGCTGCTGTTGGAAAAAGAAGTTATTTTCTCGGATAATTTAGAGCAGATTTTTGGGAAACGAGAATTTAACCAACCTCAGGTTTAACCCACAAATTTAATATCATGCCACCCAAATCCCACGGAATCGACACCCAAAACACCTCTCCTAAAGAGTTGATCAGGAGAGATATCCGCCATGCGTTGAGTGATAAAAGCACCCGTAAATACCCTGACATGGATTTATCCAGGGAGCTATTTGACCCTATTGAAAAAATCGACGATTGTTTCGTACATAATTTCCGGTCATTGGGCGGCAAGTTCATCCCCTGTGCTCCCGAGGATTTTTGCAACACATTGGTTACAGTACTCAAACAGCTGAACTATAAAACTGTTTTTTGCCCGGATAAAGAGTTGAGTGCCCTGCTAAAAGAACACCGGATCCCTTTGTTAGACACTTTTCTCACCAATGATCCGGCTGAAGCCGCGCTCTTTTTCTCCGACACGCTGATCGCCCGAAACGGAAGCATCGTCTTCAAGCAGGAGTACACTTCATACCCCACTATCAAACACTTAGCCAAAGAGATTCTCATCGTTGCAAGATACGAATCCATCGTTCCCGACCTAAAGGATGCACTTTCCCTACAGAACGCAATCAACGGCAACTCCCCTACTCCACTTTTAGAGATTATTGCTCCTCAAAAACCGGAGATCATTGATGGCGAGGAGCATTTCGGCAGCAAAAATCAACGTTTCTTCCTGTTTCTCATCTGTTAATTCATTTCTATGCGCAACCTCATTACCCGTGCCATCACCGGCATCATTTTCATATCTTTAATTATCTCTTCATTCTTCCTGCCATGGTATGTATTCGCTGTCATCTTCCTATTTTTCACAATTGTCGCTATTTACGAATACACCCATATCGCTCGGCAGTCGGGAAGTAGCCCCCAGTTTGCCTCCACCATGACACTTGCCGTCACAATATTCGTCGCTGCACAAATCACCCACACCCTCCCCATCTTTTCCGCCGTGCTCCTCCTGCTTTCCGCCATTCTCTTCTTGGTCGTTTTTATTGTGGAGCTGTATCGCAAAAAAGAAAAACCACTGTTAAACATTGCAACCACTTTATTGCCATTAGCTTGGATAGTTACACCTTTTGCTCTCAGCGGTTTGTGGGCATTCCGGCTTGGATCAGCCAATACTGTCCTTGCCATTTTCATTTTCATCTGGCTTTACGACACGTTGGCATATTGCACGGGATCGCTCTTCGGGAAGCATCGTCTTTTCGAGCGCATTTCTCCTAAAAAATCGTGGGAAGGATTTATTTTATCGTTGATTCTCACCACCGTTATCGCTGCTTTTTTTGTTAAAATCCCCTACTTTGCAACAGCACTTCCGAACACTTCCCTTGCTTGGATCGGTTTCGCCCTGACAATCATTATATCTTCCACTTTCGGCGATTTGGTAGAATCGTTATTCAAGCGCAGCGCCAATGTAAAGGATAGCGGCACAATTTTCCCCGGTCATGGCGGCATTTTAGATCGCTTTGATTCCTTTTTCTTTGCCCTGCCCGCAGGGTTCGTTTATTACGGGATTTTGACGATACTCTGTTGAAATTTATTTTACTGTTATTTTCACCGGTGTATTTCGGATCTTGCGAAGTGCATCAAGGACTTGGTCGGCCTCACGTTTACGAACCTTAAAATCAATGATGGAGTCCTCCTCATACCCTTGCGAAAGAATTTTCACGGCGGTATTTTTGAGAATCTGCATCACACTATTCATCCCGGCGTAATCGAAAGCAATACGATAATACTCTTCAACATATTTTTCCACTATTTCATTGGCTTGAATGGCTTCGGCAGCGGCTGTTTTATAAGCATTTATCAATCCGGGAACGCCTAACTTAGTACCTCCGAAATAGCGCACCACAATCACGAGCACATCCGTAATCCCGTTAGACAGAAGCTGTCCGTAAATTGGTCGACCGGCGGTTCCTGAAGGCTCACCATCATCATTAATCCGATAGGCGGCCTGATCGGCACCAAGAATGTAGGCATAACAATGATGGCGAGCATCGTAATACTCCTTTTTGCAATTTCCCACAATTTCTTTTATTTCGCTTTCGGTTTTCACCGGATAAGCAAATGCCAAAAACTTACTCCCTTTTTCGGTGTAAATGCCGGTTGAAATTTTAGCAATGGTTTTATACGTGTCGTCGAACATACCGTATCTTATGGTTTCGTATCGTCAACTCTTGATCAATCTCGTGCTGCAACAACGGTGCCGGCAGTCCTTTCCCCCATTGCTGGTCCCCTACTAAAATCCGTATTTCATCCCAAAGACCGTGTTCCAAAAAACGATCCAGCACCTTGCGTCCACCTTCGACAATTACTGATTGTATCTTTTTCTCATAGAGTTCTTCTAACATATCGGCCGGTTGATCGGATAAAAACACAAAAGGTGGTTCGGGAGTAATTTCACCGGCTCCTTGAGCAGCAATAAATGCTTGGGGGTCCTTCCCCGGGAACAGCCGCGTAGTAAGTCTGGGGCGATCATTTTTCCAGGTATTAAAGCCTACCACAATGGCATCTTCTTCGCTTCTCCATTTGTGTGTTAGCGTTTTAAGTTCTTGATTAGTGATCCAATAGGGAGGCGCACTGCCATCCTCACTGCGTTCAACATCCATATATCCATCGGCAGTCTGCGCCCATTTCAAGATGACATAGGGGCGTTTTTTTTGATGATAAGTAAAAAAACGTCGATTCAGATTCCGGCATTCTTCATCCAAAACCCCTGTGACAACTTCAATTCCGGCTTGCTGTAATTTAGCCACACCTTTCCCATCTACCTTTGTATTCGGATCAACATTACCAATCACAACCCGCGGTATTTCGTTTGCGATGATGGCGTCGGCACAAGGTGGTGTTTTCCCAAAATGGGAACAAGGTTCCAAATTCACATACAAGGTAGCCATTGGAAGTAGCTCTTTCTTCTCTACTGTACGAAAAGCGTTGATTTCCGCATGCGGTTCACCGTATTTTCGGTGCCAACCTTCGCCAATGATATTGTCATGTGCCACGATAACGGCACCTACCATAGGATTGGGCTGAACGTTTCCCAAACCCAGTGCTGCCAGTTCAAGACAGCGCGACATATATAATTCATCAACAGTCATAAAAGGAACTACTCATCCTTTAAGAAATAAGAAAGCGGTTGCATTTGCCGGTCAAAATGGTAATACTGCATTTTATACAGCTGCGATTGGTTTCCATTAATCACACCGTAAAACCTGTCTTTTGCCAAAGCCAAAGAGGGGTCGGGAATTTCCATTTCAGGCTCATTCGCATAATCTTGCAAGTGATAGGCTTTCATTTCAGTAGATTTCCCTTCCACATCTATCAGCGTGATGATTTTGAAAAGATGATAATTCAATACGGAATCGCGCTCCGCAGAGGAGAGATATTTTTCAACACTTTCAAAATTCTTGTTGCGATATTCCGAAAGCATGTCGATCACTTTCAGTGTATCGTAATTCATAATCTTCTGATTTTCATAATTAAAAAGATCAAAAGATCTTGGACCCGCTTTCACGATGCGAAAAGACTCCTCCGGGTTTTCCAAATCTTGAGAAACCAGCTCTTGGATACGGGTGATCTTCGTATCAAATACATTGTGACTTATCCAATCGATTTCAAATTGCGAATATTGCGGAGTGACAAAGCCTCTGAATCCGGGAACATGCACGATATACGGAATATCCAATCCTTCGAGAACAGCAAAATTAGAAAGGTTGTCTTCCGTGGCCGGCCCCATGTAGTACGTTTTCACCAACCGTTCTTTATTGCCGAATTTAATACCCAACAGACTGAATTTCGGTGCTATTTGGTATACTTCCACCTTGATGCCACCTACAGCCAACGCCGAGTTTATCGTTTGCCTGGCGGTTTTCGTAACCGGCTCCCGAATCATCAAATTTTGCATTACGCCTAACAAACCTTCTATCTTTTGCTGCATCACCAAAAGAGAATCGTTCACTAACCAACCCGCACCTGAACGGGAAAGCAAGATATTATTGCCAGCCATGTCGGCGATAAAAATCTTCGTCACTAACGAGGTGTCCTTAATCGCAAAGCTATCAGATGGCGGTTCTTGTCCACTTCTTCTAATCACTCCATTTTCAAACAAAATAATCACCACGGAAATGATGATCAATACAATCGCGATAGCCAAATAGATTTTGTTATTTCTCTTCATATAGTATGTATTAATAACGCATTACTTAATAGATTTGCATCAATTACCGCACTTCAAACCCGTTTTTCTTTGCGGGTTGCAAAAGTAATGAAAAAGTAAGAGCATTTAACTTCGGCTCGTTTCAATTCTAAATCGAAAAAGCACTATTTTTGCACATCATAAAAAAACGATGGAGCTACTTCGGGTCAATAATTTTTCGTTGGATTTACGTCGCGATACGGATTGGGGAAAAATACTGCGAAACATTTCATTTTCAATAGCAAAAGGTGAAACAATCGGTGTGGTGGGTGAATCCGGCTCCGGGAAATCAGTCACGGCACTCTCTATTATGGGACTGATTGAGAAGAAAAAATCCCGTATTACATCCGGGAATATCACTTTCTTCGATCAAGAAAAAGATAGACCTATCGAATTAACATCGCTTACCGAAGATCAGTATCTGAAAATCCGCGGGAAAAAAATCGCGATGATATTCCAAGAGCCGATGACCTCGCTCAATCCCGTCATCAAATGCGGTGAACAAATTTGCGAGGCGATCCTTCTGCATGAAAAACTCTCCAAAAAAGAGGTCTATCAACGCGTGATGAAACTCTTCAACGAGGTGATGCTTCCAAGACCGGAAAAGATTTTCGACTCCTATCCACACGAATTGTCCGGCGGACAGAAACAACGGGTGATGATCGCCATGGCAATGAGTTGCAATCCCGATATTCTTATTGCAGACGAACCCACTACTGCTTTGGATGTTACCGTGCAAAAAGGGATATTGGAACTCATTCGGAATTTGCAGCAAAAACACGGAATGAGCGTTATCTTCATAACCCATGACTTAGGTGTGGTTGCCGAAATTGCCGATCGGGTTTTGGTATTATACAAAGGTGAAATAGTGGAAGCAGGTAAAGTTCGCGAAGTTCTTTTCCGCCCGCAGCATCCCTACACCAAGGGATTGTTAGCTTGTCGCCCCCCGCTCGACACCCGCCCCGAAAAATTACTCACTGTTAAGGATTTCATGGAGACTCAAACTCCTAATTTTGAAGACTCCAACTTGACCTCTTCCTCTCCTCCACCCTCTCCTCCCATCATAACCAAGGAACAGCGCGCGATCACGCACGAGCGGCTTTACAACTGCAAACCGTTGGTTCGCATCGAAGGCCTAACAAAAAACTACCCCATCCGAAACAATAAGTTATTTGCAAAAAAAGAGTATGTGTATGCCTTGCAAGATGTCAGTATTGACATCTACGAAGGTGAAACCCTCGGACTGGTTGGTGAATCCGGTTGCGGAAAGACCACATTGGGGCGAAGCATGATACGGCTGATAGAACCGACAAAAGGCAAAATCTACTATAAAGGATTATCTCTCACAGATTTATCTAATCATGACTTACGCAAGATCAGAAAAGAGTTGCAAATCATCTTGCAGGACCCCTACTCTTCACTCAATCAACGATTAACCGTCGGCTCCTCGATCATAGAACCGATGAAAATTCATAACCTCTACGGAAATGAAAGGGAACGGAGACGTAAGGCGATAGAATTATTGGAACGTGTTGATCTGAACGAGAGTCACTTCTATCGCTATCCTCATGAATTTTCAGGTGGACAACGACAACGCATATCCATCGCTCGGGCTTTGGCGGTAAATCCCCGATTCATCATCTGTGATGAGTCGGTCTCCGCACTTGATGTCTCGGTGCAGGCACAAGTGCTTAATTTACTGAATGAATTGAAAAAAGAGTACGATTTCACCTACATCTTTATTTCTCACGATCTTTCGGTGGTGAAATATATGGCCGACCGGATGGCAGTGATGCGCAACGGGAGAATAGTGGAACTAAATGACGCGGATAAAATTTACGAATCTCCGCAAACCGAATACACTCGACAGCTCATTGATGCAATTCCCACCATAAATGAACATATTTAAAAATAACGTTATGCAAGAACAAGAAATGGACAAAGTCGAAAACCATAGAAAAAAAGGGAAAACCATCCACATCATAAAATTGATACTCCGCCTTCTTCTCGGCGGCATGTTCATCACCACGGCAATTTTGAAGCTGCTATCAATAGATCAATTTGAACTATATATTTACAGTTTTGGAATCTTCAACTATCTATGGTGTACATTTTTCGCGCGCTGCATTATCGCCTTTGAATTTCTACTGGGATTTTGCCTAATCATTAAATTTTACTACAAATACACGTGGTGGGCAACCATGGCAACCCTCATCGGCTTCACACTTTTTCTAGTCTACGTCGCAATTTTCAGAAATGACAGCAATTGCCACTGTTTCGGCGATTTTGTAGAACTGAATCCTATCAATTCCATCATCAAAAATTTGATAACCATCATTTTATTACTATTCATCCGCAAGGAACCGGATTATAAATTCCGATTTAAGAATTTGATCGTTGGCCTTTATTTTGCCGCAACAGTGACCGTCTGTTTTATCCTTTTCCCTATGGATGCGATCTACAACCAAATCAAATCCCCTATCAAAGAGGTGAATCTGGAGGTCTTCGAAAAAATACAGACCGACAGCACATTCACTGCCGATTTTGATGATGGGAAATATATTGTACCGGTTTTTATCCCTACCTGCAAATATTGCAAGTTGAGTATGAAGAAGTTGAATTCAATTGTGGAGAGCCGGGAGATTGATAAAAGTAGAATCAATATCTTCATAATTGGTGATAATCAATATATTGAAAAATTTAAGGAAGAGGTAGAGATTGAAGAGTATACTTTTACGCTCATTAATATAAAAGACATCATGGATTTAGTAAATGGCAAATTCCCCACATTTTTATTTTTGGAAAACGGGAAGATAAAGAAAGCTGTGGATTTCAGAGGATTGACTGAAAAAGAAATCTTGGATTTTATACAATAACAAATTGAAAGAAACATCAAAGAAAAAGACCGCCCATTGGAGCGGTCTTTTTCTTTGATGTTTCAAAAATGACTATTCAGCGTGAATAGCTTCCATTGGACATACATCTGCACAAGCACCACAATCAACACAAAGGTCAGCATCAATGGTGTAGGGAGAACCTTCAATGATAGCGTCCTGAGGACATTCTGACTGGCAGCTTCCACATGAAGTGCATGAATCTGAATCAATTTTGTAAGACATTTTTTTCTTATTTTTGGTTAGTAATTTCGGCTGCAAAGATATAATCTTTTTTCAATTCAAAAAATCGAATATCCATAAATTTTCGATATTGAATTTCGTTTCACTGGAGTATCAAAATTTCCGTACTTTTGCTCCTACAAGAAGAGAATCAACAATACTTTATAACCAGTGTATTATGAGTGATGATTTGTTCAAATCGGCATTATCAGAACGAGAAGGAGTAGCACAACCGCCCTCGGTGAATCCCTACTGGAAGAAAAATCAACGGAAGAAAAAAGAAAAACTTCCCATTGAGCAGATGGCGGAGCGGATCTTGCTTGGCGACCGGACGGTATTGAGCCAAGCGATTACGTTGGTGGAAAGCATTAGTGTCGAACACACTGCTATGGCTCAAGAACTTATCGATAAACTATTGCCCTATTCCGGAAATTCGGTGCGGATTGGAATAACCGGTGTGCCAGGTGTGGGAAAAAGTACTTTTATCGAAAGTTTTGGGAAGTATGTAACCGGTTTGGGGCATAAGCTGGCCGTATTAGCAATCGATCCCAGCAGCGAAAGGTCTAAAGGGAGTATCCTCGGCGACAAAACCCGCATGGAAGAGCTTTCCACTGACCCGGACGCATTCATCCGCCCTTCACCATCCGGACTAACATTAGGTGGTGTGGCACGCAAAACCCGCGAAGTGATCACCCTTTGTGAGGCCGCCGGATTTGATGTCATTATTGTTGAGACAGTGGGTGTTGGACAATCTGAAACCGTAGTTAAATCGATGGTTGACTTCTTTTTATTGCTGATGCTTTCGGGCGCTGGCGATGAGTTGCAAGGCATCAAACGAGGAATTATGGAGATGGCCGATGCGATCGTTATTAACAAAGCTGACGGCGACAATGTGGATAAAGCTAACTTTGCTAAAAGTCAATACCAAGCGGCCTTGCGACTTTTCCCTCCTTGCGAAAGCGGTTGGGAAGTACCCGTGAAAACCTGCTCCGCCATCAAAAAAATAAATATCGATGCTGTTTGGGGAATGATCGAGGAGTACCGCAATTTCACAACTGGAAACGGTTATTTCGATCATCATCGAAAACAACAATCAGTTAAGATATTCTATGATTGGATGGAAACCACATTGGTTACAATTTTTTTTGATAATCAAAAGATTAAAGAAGAAATTGATCGATTGATTCCCGAAATCCAAAACGGCACCCTTTCCCCGTATATTGCCGGAAATATTATTCTTGATCAAATGAAAGAAAATGGAAGAAAGTAACTTATTCCATAATTATTCTTTTCTAACTGCTTTTTCATATATTTGCATCCTTTAAACGGTGCAACTTGAAAGGTGTACTACGTAGAGAATTAACATACAATAAATATAAGACAATGAGAAAAATATGTTTAGCCATTATGGCGCTGGTTCTATTCGGAAGCTTGACTTCTTGCGACAAAGATTGCGTGTGTTCTGTTACGGATGCGGATGGATCTGCTGTCGGATCCACTGTCGTAGGACAGATGTCTAAAGATGAGTGTGATACTTTTATTTGGGTTATCCCTCCGGGATCTACCTATAAATGCGCCTCTAATTAATTGAAAAACAAAATTCATAAAAAAAGTTAATGCTATTTTTTATTTCAAATAAAGGGCTACTTTTGCTCTGTCAATGTTTAACCTTAAAAAAATAAATTATGAAAAAAGTATTTTTAGCTTTAGCATGTGTAGCATTTATAGCTACAGCAACTTCTTGTAAAAAAAACTGTATCTGCACCGCTTCTGAAGGTGGTATAAGCATGGATCTGTCAGTTGGCGAAATGTCTAAAAAAGATTGCGAAGATCTTACTTCTTTTACTGTTGCAGGAGTAACTGTTGAGGTTGGTGACATGTATACATGTAAACCTGAATAAGGAACATTAAACAAAATCCTAAAAAAGGGGCGGTCTCGAAAGTGAGATTGCCCCTTTTTCGTATCGGTCATTTTGTTATTTTTGCAATCTTTGTCAAGGCAAGAGTAATAACAAGTAATAATTCATAATCAAATAAGTAATAGCATGAAAAATAAACCAATCCCCGAAGAAATCGTAAACCGCGTTTGGAGTGAAAGCGGCATTAAAAGCATCGAAACCGCATCAATCCGCGAAGTGAAAAAATTGATCAACGATATCGAGAAAGCCAGCGGCAAGAAATTTGTCCGTATGGAGATGGGTATTCCGGGACTTCCCGCTTGCCAAATCGGCGTGGATGCACAAATCAACGCACTCAACAACGGTGTGGCGGCACTCTATCCCGACATCGAAGGTATCCCCGAATTGAAACAAGAAACATCCAAATTCGTGAAGAACTTTTTGGATCTTAATGTTTCCCCTGCATCCTGCATTCCTACCGTAGGCTCCATGATGGGCGGCATGGCCGGTTTCATGACTTTCGTCAGGGCTAATAAAGAACGCGATACCACGCTCTTCATCGACCCCGGTTTTCCCGTGCAAAAACAGCAGCACCGTGTACTGGGACTGAAATACGAAACTTTTGACGTATACAACTATAGACAAGATAAGCTGAAAGACAAATTGGAAAGCTACCTCAGCAAAGGCAACATCCATACCATCATGTATTCCAATCCGAACAATCCGTCATGGATCTGTTTCACTGAAAAAGAGCTTCAAATTATTGGCGAAATGGCGAATAAATATGGCGTATTTGTCTTTGAAGATTTGGCCTATTTTGGCATGGATTTCCGGAATGACATTTCGCAACCCGGCCGCCCGCCATTCCAACCAACCGTTGGTAAATACACCGATAACTTCGCCCTGTTAATTTCCAGCTCTAAAGCATTCAGCTATGCCGGTGAAAGAATCGGAATGCTCATTCTGTCAGACAAACTTTTCAATGATCAATATCCGGATTTGGTGCCTTATTTCAATACGCCACTTTTAGGAAAAGCAATTATATTCGGTGCGGTTTATGCTATCAGCTCCGGAACATCCCACTCGGCGCAATATGCGTTAGCCGCCATCCTGAAAGCCTGCAATGATGGCACTTATAACTTCTTGGACGAAGTATCCATCTATGGCAAAAAAGCCCAAATGATGAAAAAAATGTTCTTGGATAGCGGTTTTCAATTGGTGTATGATAAAGATGACGACAAAGATTTGGCTGACGGCTTCTATTTCACCATCTCCTACCCTGGGCTTTCCGGCGAAGAGTTGCTAAAAGAGTTGCTTTATTACGGCATAAGCGCTATCTCTCTAACTATTACCGGCAGCGAGCACACTGAAGGTCTCCGCGCCTGTGTCTCTTTAGTTCCCATGGAACAACTTCCCGAATTGGAAGAGAGATTAAAGAGTTTTAGAGAGAACCATAAGGATTAACTTTAAACATATCTGTATGAGGACAGAGGGGGGCAAAAGTTTTTTTATTTATGATACAGCCCTCCGAGAGGATGATATTATCTTTCATGCAAAACCGCATACAACTGTAGAAACAAAAAATATAATCGTATGAGAAACATAATAGTACCCGGAATGTTAGTCGTCCTAATTCTGCTGACCTCTTTTTCCGTATTCGCCCAAAATTTCGAACACTATTTTGAAGACAAGACTCTTCGTATTGACTACCATCATATTGGCGATGCAAAGAACGAATCTTTTGAGGTTAAAAAGTTTTCCGCAGGGGATGAATGGCACGGCACGGTATCTCATCTGACCGAACCGTTTGAGTATGGCAATATCCTTTTCGAGGTTTTTGATTCGGCTACCAATAAGCTCATTTTCAAATACGCATACTCAACCTTGTTTGACGAGTATAAAGCAACCGAACGCGCGGAAAAGGAAACCGGTTGTTTTGAAGAGTGCATCAAACTACCATTCCCAAAGCAAAGCATCAAGTTCACATTCACTTCTATTTCAAGAAAGCGGGAGATGACATTGAAATACACAGGATATTTTAATCCTAACTCCTCAAAATATGAACCGTTTATCAAGGAATTTGACGTGATGGACCTCCATATTGGCGGATCGCCGAAGAGTTGCATAGATATCCTTTTCATTCCTGACGGGTATGCGGAAACGGATAAGGCTAAATTAGAAAAGGACATGGATCGATTCGCAAAATATGTCTTGGATTGCTCCCCATACAGCGAAAACCGCGATATGATAAGCATAAGGGCTATCCGCGCTTTTTCGGACGAATCGGGTATTTCAGATCCCAATCAAAAAATTTATAAGAAAACCCTGCTCAATTCAAGTTATAACGTGCTGGATTTAGATCGTTATTTGATGTGTTTGAATGTATGGAGGATGAACGAGATTGCGGACGATGCGCCTTGCGATATTATTGTCTTGATTTGCAATTCTCCAAAATATGGCGGCGGTGGAATCTATAATTTTTATTGCACGGTGAATAATGAGCATGAAAAATCAGATTATGTCATTGTGCATGAATTGGGCCATGGTATTGGAGGACTGGGCGATGAGTATTTCACTTCTGAGGTTTCCGTTCGGGATTACTATCCCGAAGGCATCGAACCGGTGGATCCCAATCTGACAACATTAGTGGAATTTGAAACAAAATGGGCGGATTTGATCGAAACGGATCTACCGGTACCGACACCCATAAGGAGTGAAAACCAAAATAAGGTGGGGGTTTATGAAGGTGGAGGCTATGTGGCAAAAGGCGTATACCGTCCCTACATTAGCTGCTCGATGAAAGATCCGGTTTACAACCAATTTTGTCCGGTTTGCACCCGGGTTTTAATAGAAACATTTAATTACTATTCAAATAAAAATAAAAAATAATGAGTATCACGAAATTAGATCAGTTAGTAGAACTTGTTAAGTCGGGAAAAAAGAAAAGATTAGTTGCGGCTTACGCCAACGACGAACATACTATCGAGGCGGTGAACCACGCCGTTGAGATGGGGATCGTGGAGGCTACGCTGGTTGGCGATGAAGTTGCCATCAAAGGAGTCTGCAAACAACTGAATATCGATTCGTCGAAATTTAATATCATTCATGAGCCGGTTGATGTGAAGGCGGCGGCATTATCTTGCGACCTGATCAACAAAGGAGAAGGCGACGTGCTAATGAAAGGTTTGCTCTCGACCGACAAATATATGCGGGCGATTTTGAATAAGGAACGCGGGCTTTGCGCCCCTAACGCCTTGTTGACACACATCGCTGTTGTAGAGAATCCTGAATATCACAAACTCCTGATTGCCAGCGATTGTGCTATTATTCCCGCTCCCGACATGAAACAGAAGCAGAAGATGCTGACCTTTTTGATCCAAACGGCGAAATCGATCGGGATCGAAAAGCCGAAAGTGGCGTTGATTGCTGCCACTGAACAAGTTTCAGCGGGTATGCCGGCAACGATGGAGGGTGCGGTGCTTTCTAAAATGGCAGATAGGGGACAACTGGGCAGTGCTTTTATCGAAGGGCCGCTGTCATTGGATTTGGCATTGGATACTGAAACAGCACAGATCAAAAAATTCTCCAGTCCGGTGGCCGGAGATGCCGATTGCTTGTTATTCCCCAACATCGAGAGCGGCAATGTGTTTTATAAATGTTGTACCAAATTCAATAAATCGGAAATCGGAGCGTTTTTAGCAGGAGCAAAAGTTCCGTGCGTTTTATCTTCCCGCGGAGACAGTGCAAAGACCAAACTGTATTCGATCGCAGTCGCAGCGATATTCTCTAAATAATACACAATGCGTAAACTGAAAAAATTACCCATTCTCCTGTTTCTAATGCTGGCTTCTCTGCCGGCATTTTCATCTTATATCTTAATCCCCATGGATTTAAGCCAAAAGAACCACCTGAAAGCGTATGGCATCGCCTTTTTTACAATACAAAAAGAGGTGGAGGTCAGCTGGTTGCTAAATTATCGGGGAGGGAGTTTTATGTGCCCATTTCATTCCTTTGTGGAAGATGAATGTGTTATCCGCGATGTTTCTTATCAAGTGATCGCCGATGTGCAGGCGTCGGCGATTTTAGCCGAGGTTTCATCTATGGAACACAACATGAATGAAATACGCTTAACAAAAACGCCGAAGATTGCTGTCTATTCTCCCAAAAGCAAATTGCCGTGGGATGATGCGGTGACGTTGGTTCTGACATACGCTGAAATCCCATACGACATTATTTATGACGAGGAAGTTATTACTGGGATGTTGCCAAAATACGATTGGCTACATCTTCATCACGAAGATTTTACCGGACAATATGGCAAATTTTGGGGCAGCTATCGCAATGCGGCGTGGTATATCGCCGACGTGAAAGAGAATGAGGAGATGGCTGCAAAATTGGGATTCGACAAAGTGTCGCAAATGAAGTTAGCCGTGGTGAAACGGATCAGAGATTTTGTGGCTGGTGGCGGTTATCTCTTCGCCATGTGTTCGGGACCTGACAGCTTCGATATAGCTTTAGCGGCCGATGGCGTGGATATTTGCGACCGCATGTTCGATGGCGACCCAATGGATCCCGACGCACAATCCAAACTTAACTATGAAAACACTTTTGCCTTCACCGATTTCAAAATCAGCACCAACCCTTACGAATATGAAATTTCAGATATTGACGTGGAGCCGACAATACATCTAAAAAACAAGAAGAACGACTATTTCTCCCTGTTTGAATTTTCAGCGAAATGGGATATTGTGCCTGCCATGTTGTGCCAAAACCACCAATCGGTAATTCCAGGATTCATGGGACAAACTACCGCTTTTCGAAAAAATCGTATCAAACCGCATGTGCTGATTATGGGTGAAACGAAAATCTTTGAAGAGGCTCGTTATATTCATGGTGAATACGGAAAAGGCACTTGGACTTTCTATTCCGGCCACGACCCCGAAGACTACCAACATTTTGTAAATGACCCTCCCACAGACTTAAATTTATTCCCTAATTCAGCGGGGTATCGTTTGATTTTAAACAACGTTTTATTCCCCGCCGCGAAGAAAGAGAAACAAAAGACTTAGAAAGGAAATACAGACAAAAAAAAGAGGCTTATTGAAAGCCTCTTTTTTTTGTACACTAAATCATCTTCCTTTAGTTCACAATTACTTTCTTTGTAACTGATCCTTGTGAGGATTGAATACGAAGCATATAGATTCCATTAGAAAGGTCGTTGATATTCATGTTGTGTGTTGAAGTTCCACCTGCATGGCTAACATTTTCCGTGCGGATAACTCTTCCGGCAATGTCAGTCAGTTGGAATGTCAGATCTTCCGCATTCACTGTTGAATACTCAACATTGATGAAATTCGTTGCAGGGTTCGGGAACACTTTCACCTCTTCGAAAGCAGGATTATCAGAAGCACTAACGATAGCATAATATTCTAATTGGAATCCTTCGCCTTCAGACACGTTGTCGGATGAGAATTTAACCAATAAACGTCCGGCTGGCGCACTATATACACCGTTAGGCATGTTATCCACATCAAAACGATAAAGAAGCACAGGTCTTGTAACATTTGTGTTTTCAAAAACATCAACGAAATCGCCATGTTTTAAGTCAAATTTCGGGAAATTGAAAGCATAGCCGCTAATGAATGTGCACTGGATTCTCCAGTCGCAATTTATGTGGGCATTATAATTACCTTCGATATCCCAATCTTTTTTATTGGAAATAATGTCATGGGCAAGATAACTGGGTGCGGAAGTTCCTGAACAATAATTGCTATTCGGGGTTATTGAAGCCCTGTAATTGATATTGAAGCCGTAATCCGTAATCGTATCCGCATTTGATTTGAAAACAATCAATACTTGAGATTTATTCACTGTAATATTATCAGGAAGGCGATCTCCTTCAAAATCAACGATTTTTGCTTCGCTTGTTCCTCTATTTTCAAAACAAGCTTTGTTTAGGTAATTTCCTGAATATCTTCCTGCAACACCAGATTCTTCTGTTGGTCCGTTATAAATGATGATCTCATCAAGATTTTTTTGGGTTTTGATTTTTCTAAAATCGAAAGTGTAGTTTGTAGCATTCGGCGCTGAAATAAGCCAACTACGGGTAGAGTTAGGTTGGTATTTTTGATTTCCTGCCCCGTCGCAAACACTACCTTGACTTGCATACAGAGTATCGGCAGAGTTAACGGGTTTAGCCAACGCTTCATCAGAAGGAGCCGCCATCACGATTGCAGACTCTCCCTCGCTGAATGAACCGAATGAGCTGGTGTGTAACAAACTTATCTTGTAAAAACCATTGTCAGCGCCGCCCCATCCCCAATTCACGTGGAAATATTCAACGTCGTCAATAGTCACATAGCCATCTAATATCCAAGCATGTCCACTCTGATATTGCGGAGAATAACCGGCATAGTAAACAGGGCAGTTTTTCTTTAATTCGGGAATAATAACAGTTACTACCCAGTCATCGTAACCAGAGTAAGCACTTTTCTGTCTCAACGCCGTACCTGCGCCAAATTTCCAATGTTCTTTCAGTGCATTTTTAGCGGCTTCGCCATTAGATCCGGAACCTTCAAAGCCATAACCCATTCTAGCCGAAACACCGGTGTGATAAGTTATTTTTCCCAAATGGCCTTGGTAGGCGTTCACTTCGTCTGTGATACTAGAATAGTCATAAGGACCGGTAAAACGTTCTGTAATACGACCATACTCATCAACAACATTGCCGTTATCGTCATAATCCGTACTTACATAGCTAACTCCACCTACACCGGCAGTAGGATATCTGTAGTAATTTAAAAGATTACTGAGCGTAAGAGCCACGCAACCATTCGGAACTCTGAAATCAAAAGAGGAACCGGCTTTATTGTTATACGGACAATACTGGTTAAAGTATTTATCTTGATTCCAATAGGTTGTGATCAAAGGTTCCACATAAGGACCTGTGACAGCGTCTTTTCTGTCTCTTTCACCCGGATTTTTGTAAGTGTTCCACAAAGATGCTGCTTTTTGATCAACAAGTTCCGGGTTAGCGTTTGCAGCTTCTATTTGTGATTTGTATTTCCCTTCTAAGTATGCGGAAGTTTCATTTCCTTTGAAAGGAGATTCGATAGAAAAAGCAAGCACAGGAGAGACCTGTTCCGAAGCGGAAATGAGGATAAAACCATTTTGCGGCATGTTAAAAACGTAGTATAACGCATTGCCGGCTTCATCGGTTACCGTTTTTTCTAAAGTAAAATCAGAAAGATCAAGCGTGTTGTTGCCAGTCCTTTCCGACATGAAATTTTTAGCCACCAATTGAGCGGTTTCTGGAGAAATGACGTTAGATGCTTGCCCAAAGGCTACACATAATGCCAAAATCAGCAATAAAAAAATTCTTCTCATCATGATATTAATTTAAATAGGTTATTATTTTTTCCTTTTTCTTTTAAAGCATGCAAAGATAAAAAAAAATGTAAAACCTCCGATATAACACTATTTTTTTAAAAATACTGATCGCCAGTGATTTAGAATCATATTTTTTCATTTATGATGATAGGGTTCATTTTTGAGAATCGTAAATGCCCTATATAGTTGTTCTGCAAAGATCAATCGTGTCACAATGTGAGGGAAGGTCATTTTCGACAACGACAGTTTGTAATTACCCCGCGCATACACCTCTTGCGAGAAACCATACGCCCCTCCAATCACAAAAACCAAACTTTTGACCCCACTGTTTAGCTGTTGCTGCAACAAATTTGCAAATTGCACGGATCCTAACTCCCCGCCCTTTTCGTCCAATAAAACCACAAAGTCTTTCGGTTCGATTTTCTTCATAATCAACTCGCCTTCCCGTTTTTTCTGCTCATCAAACGATAGCGATTTGCTGTTTTTCAAGTACGGAATAGCCAGTTGCTCAAAAACATTATAGTAATTAATCTTTTTAGAGTATGAAGAAATGGCAACCTGCAATTCATCCGCATCTTCCTTACCAATAAATAGTAGCTTTATTTTCATTGTGATCTTTCGGTTTCAGAATTTATGCCTGTTTCACACAACCATTCTTCGTATATCGCTATGTAAAACATCATGCACTCGTTTTTATAATTTCCCACGAAGGGATCAAAAGAATTATATCGACATTATTTGAAAGTTAAAACAAAGACCGTTTCCCCTTCTCCTGTAGAAGGTCTCAAACTCAGTGTGCCGCCGGAGAGCCGCATGATTTGCCGCGAAATAGCCAACCCTATGCCACTGCCATCTGTTTTGGTAGTGAAAAACGGCGTGAAAATATCGGAGGAGATCTCATCATTGATGCCAATACCGTTGTCGGCCACTTCGATCACAACCTCCTCATTCGCATTGTTGTAAGCGGAAATACTAATCCTTGGATTTTCACAGGTGCGCACAGCTTGCACGGCGTTTCGCAGCAAGTTGGTTATCACTTGTCGAATCAGATTTTCATCAGCAAATAGCAGCAGATCTTCCGTCGATACATCCAACCGGGTTTCTATCAACGGATCTTCCTGCGATATCATGATTATCAACTCATTAAGGAATGGTGATAGATAAAATAACAGGGGATTCGGTGCAGGAACCGAAGTGTATTTCCGGTATGACTCGACGAAAGAAGTAAGTCCTTTGGTGGTATTATGTATAGTTTCAATAGCACTTTTCATCTCTGCGGGACTTTGCTCCTGCGAGAGTAGTGTGCTGCTTATCGAAGTGATCGGCGTTATGCCGTTCATTATCTCGTGTGTCAATATGCGCGTAATTTTCATCCAAGATTCAATCTCTTTGTCATCCAATTCGTTATTAATATTGTGTAACACAAAAATACGCAGCGCTTCCTCTTTGATGATCGTTTCCGAAATCCTGACAGAGAATGTGACCGCGCCTTTTTCATTATTAAAAGTAACAGAACAATTTTCTCCGGATATTGCACCCTCAAAGACAGCAAACAGTTGTTCATTTACACGTTTCAGTTGTGAGATATGTGTAAAGACCTGCATTCCTAAATTTTTAAGCGCCTCATGGTTCACCTGGTAAACAAATCCTTTTTTATCCAAAACCACAATTCCGGTGTTGACACTATTGAGAATCAATTCGTAATACTTCTCTTTCTCAATGGCATTCTGGTGGGTTTGCCGCAAAACACCAATGATGTGGTTTAGGATTTTCGCAACTTGCTCATCATTACCATATCGGAACTCTTCGGTAAATTTGAATGAAAAGTCGTTGCTTTCGATTGCATTTAACATTAAATTGATCCGTTTTTTATCTTTTTTATAATGCTGACAAATCAAGTGAATAAAATAGAATAACAGAGAAATGGAGAGAATAAACAAGGGTGTACTTTCTTTCATCCAGGCAAATGCACAAGATAGTGTAGCAGTAATGACTAAGAAGAGCTTGAAGAAAAAGGAGCTAAAGAATCGAAACGTCATATCTCATACTTTTTCATTTTGTTGTATAACGTTTGTCGGGTTATTCCCAACTCTTTAGCTACGGCAGAGAGATTGCCATTACATTTAGCTATCGCCTTGCGGATCATTTCAACCTCCATCTCTTCCAATGTTGTACTATTTTGATTTTCTACAATTTCCATCTTTTGAAAATGAAAGAGGGAGGAGGACAATATTGCGGTGTCGCAAAGGATAACCGCTTTTTCAATCATACTTTCTAATTCCCGGATATTGCCCGGCCAATGATAGTTTCCCAATCTTTTTTCAGCATCCTCCGAAAGATGAAGATCCGGGCGTTGGTAAAACGCAGTGTATTTTTTGATGAAGATCCGGGCGAGCGATAAAATGTCTTCTTTGCGTTGGCGTAACGGAGGAATCTCAATCTCTATCGTGTTAATTCTGAAAAAAAGGTCTTCCCGAAAAAGGCCCTCGGCAACCATTTCTTGCAGGTTTCGATTTGTAGCAAAAATCAGTCGTACATCTACCGGAATGGCCGCATTGCTACCCACGCGCACAATGCTCTTTTGTTGTATGGCGGTTAGTATTTTTGCTTGTAGCGATAGCGATAAATTCGCAATCTCATCCAAGAAGAGTGTTCCGCCATTGGCTTCTTCAAATTTGCCGATACGTTCGGTCTTAGCATCGGTGAAGGCACCTTTTACATGTCCGAAAAGTTCACTCTCAAATAGCGTATCACTAATGGTGCCGACATCGACTTGTAAAAAAGGCTTGCCTTTGCGGGACGAAAGGAGGTGTATCTCATTAGCCAATACGCCTTTCCCAATTCCACTCTCTCCGGTAATCAAAACATTGGCTTGTGTTGGCGCTATCTTTTCAACCATTTTTGCCAGTGTCTGCATTTTTTCATTTTCGCCCCAATACATGGGTGCAGAAGAGGATGCCGATCGGCATTTTTTATTTGCGGAGATAGCATTTTTCAATTTTTCCAACAGATGCTCGTTGACCCACGGTTTCACAACGAAATCTGCGGCGCCCTCTTTCATTCCTCTTACAGCCAATTCGACATCTGCGTATGCCGTAAATAAAACCACCGGAATTTCGGGTTTATTTTTTTTAATCTCATTCAACCAAAAAAGCCCTTCGTTCCCACTGTTTCTTCCCGCCGAATAGTTCATATCCAACAGAATAATGTCGATTTTCCTATCGGAAAGCAAGCTTTTGATATTGTTGGGATTGGATGTAGTGAGAATGGTTGAAAAATAAGGAGCGAGAAAAAGTTCCAGCGCCGCCAGGATGCTTTTGTTGTCATCAGCGATTAAAATAGTCCCCCATTTTGGCATAAAAATGTTTTTGCAAAAATAACGTTTCGCAACGGATTTTCACCTTATCCCTGCTGCACAAACTTAACAGAAAATTATATCATTGAATATCAATGATATAATTTTCAATCTCTCTATTAGAAATTAAACACAAATCCAGCAGCAACGGGAATCACTCGGGCACCACGGTCTTGACGGAAAAGATGAACCAAACCATAACGGGCATATAAGCCGAAGTCACCAATACCGATCCCAACGCGAGCGTCTACAGTAAGTGGATTAATATTTAGTCCTCTGCCATACGTCTCTTTGACTTTTTTCCCTTCTTCATTAAAATATTTCACTTTCGATTTAGAATAAAACAGGATACCGGCTTCCGCCCCAAATTGGCAATAAAAGGATCTTTTCCCTATTTTTTTCTGCCATTCAAACATAAAAGGGACGGTCACATACCAAGTGCCTATTTTTGATCTTTTGTATTTAACATCTTCTCCCGGAACTTGGCGCGTATAATTGTCCACCACTTTGAACGCCGTGTTGAAATCGGCATTGTATTGGTGATAGCGCAAGCCAATACCGCTAAAAAAGAGCCAACCGTACTGCGTGGCAATCGGAGCATTCAATGTGCCAATTTGAAAACCAAGTTCGTAAGAGTTGTATTTGAGTTGTGCATCCGGCATATTCCCTATATTCAAATCGCGGGTAGCCAAATTAGAAAAACCGATTGACAAACCACCGGAGTGAGGATAAAGCCTCTTTTTCTTTTTCTTGTTGGGAATCATCTTCTGAAATGAAAAGTTGACGCTCACCTCCGAGGAGTACTCTTCTCCGTAGGTACCTTCAAAAAGCAAAACCTCCGACGAATCCAATTGCGAGTTGGATACCTTCACCTTAATCTCTCCATTTTCATCTGTAATCACGACTTGATGTTCCTTGTAGTAAAAGGTTGTGTCATTTTGCGCATTCACCAACGCAACGCTAAATAAAACGATAATTGACAGTGCTAATTTCTTCATATTGTTGTTGTTTTTGTTGTTCCGATTTGAAATTTGAAAATAATAATTTTACAATTCGCTTGTTCTTTATCTCATTGAATGCCAATCATCATTTCAGCAGTTCCACCAACTCCTCCGGCGTGAGCTCTCCTTCGATATAAACCAATGTGGTTCTGTTATTTTTCCCTATTTTAAAGATAAGATATCTATTCAGGTTGTCATTCTCTGTTTTCAGTCGATAATAGCCCGAAATTAACAAGCCGTCTTGTTTCGATTCTTTGATTTTTTTTGCATTCACCTTATCTATATCAATCGCTTTTCGGATATCGGTCAATGCTTTCCGACCGTCTTCAAAAATGATGCTTTTAAAAATTCTCACATGGTAGTTTTTCATAAGATCATCCGAAATTTCGAGCATCGTGACCCCTTGTTTGTTGCCGTATTTGTCGAAAATCTTGAGGATTTCCGGATCTTTTCCCGCCCGGCATTGTGAAGCCGTGAGGAAAACCAGCATCAACAAGGTGATCCCTGCTCTCAGCGCTATCATGTTTTTGCTATTATTATTCATAGTATATCTCTTATAAATCGTCTAATTCCAGTTCTAAATCATCCAAGTCGGAAAAAATCTCCGCAAAGTCGAATTTGACATTTTCGACAGAGGTTTCGAGTGCGTTTGCGACCATCTCTTTATCTGTATATTTAATGCCATCAATCATGACATAGTTGACAGATGGTTGCGGCTTGAAAAGCATGAAGATTAAGAGCACTGAAGCCGCAACACCCGCCAACGCAGTCCCGATTCGAAAAAAGTATTTATGTATGTTTTTTTGTGGATGAATAGGGTCATCTAAGTCAAGGCTATCGCCATCAAGCTGCAACGCCTCATTTTCGAGCAAACCTGAAAACCCTGCCAGATCGCTCATAGTGACAAACAGCGCTTGGTAGGACAACAAATCCGGTGCAATATCTCCCAACCGGAAGTAATCACGAATGAGCATTTCTTCTGCGGAAGTAGTTTTCCCATCGAAATAACTGTTTATCAGCTTTTTTATAAAATCATGATTCGTTTCCATGGCAGTCATTCAATATTTTTCGGTATAAATAGTTCCCTGACTCTTTTCCTGGCCCGGCTCAGGTTCATCCTCACCGACTCTTGGGATGTTTGTGTAATCATTGCGATCTCCTCCACTTCGTAGCCTTCCACATCTTTGAGTTTGATGATCATACGTTGTAGATTGGGCAATTTTTCAATGGTCGCAATGAGCAACTGCAGCTTCTCTTTGGTTTCCAATGTTTGCAGTCCGTCGGGTGATTTTCCTTCAATCTGCTGGTTATTCAGCTGCTCACTTTCGATCTTCTTTTTGCGGAACTCATCGATCATTTTGTTTTTCAGCGCCTTCATCGCCACTGCTTCCATATTTTCGTATTTCTCCAACTGTTCGCGAGACAGCCAAAGCCGGATAAGCACCTCTTGCACCAAATCCTCCGCTTCATCACCATATTTGGTGAGCCGGTTGGCATACGCGACCAACTTGGGACGGATTTGTCGAACTATCTCTTGAAATTGCTCAATCTTCATCATAAAGGGGGACGAAATTCAAGAAAAAATATAACAAAATCAAGGATTAATTTTATTAGCGTTGAATAAAAAGAAGGGAAATACGTAAATGCTAAATGCTAACCAATTAAATATTAGTCATCAACGCCATCAGTTTTTCCGTTGCGATTCCACGGTGACTAATTTTGTTTTTCTCGTCATCGGTCATCTGGGCGAAAGTTTTTTCGTAACCATCGGGTTGGAAGATGGGATCATAACCGAAGCCGTTGGTACCGCGGGGGGCGGCAGTAATGATGCCGTCGATGCGGCCTTCGAAGAAATGTTGTTTACCATTAAGGATTAGTGCGATCACGGTTTTGAAGCAAGCTCTCCGATTTTCGACTCCCTCCATCTCTCGGAGCACTTTCTCCAGATTGTCTTGAAAATTACAGGCGGCACCGGCATAGCGCGCGGAGTAGACACCGGGTGCGCCGTTCAATGCTTCGATCTCCAGTCCGGTATCGTCTGCAAAGCAATCTATCCCAAACTTATCGACCACATACTGTGCTTTTTGCAATGCATTTCCTTGCAGCGTGTCTGCGGTTTCAGGAATATCATCACGGCATCCGATGTCATGCAAGTTGAGGATCGTAAATTTGTTACCTGCGATTTGGCGTACCTCTTCGGTTTTATGTTGGTTATGCGTGGCAAAGATAATGTTCATGTTTGGGAATAGAAAAACAGGAGTTGGCTTTTACGTCAACTCCTTATAGGTTTTTTTGGAATTATTATTTGGGTTATAATTCAGATCCTGAAATTTCGATGGCTTGTTTTCCTCTATAGTATCCGCACTCGGGGCAGATTCTATGGGGAAGGATAGCGGCTCCGCAGTGGCTGCAAACGGTGAGTTGCGGTGCCACGATAAAATCGTGTGATCTTCTTTTATCTCTTCTCGTTGAAGAGTGGCGTCTTTTTGGATTAGGCATAGCTATTCTTTTTTATTATGTTAATCTTGTTTTATATCTCTAAGTGCATCCCATCGGGGATCGTGTTCTGTTTCCTCTTTTTGCGAGAGTTTTTCCAAGCGTTCTAAGGCATCGGGATTGCAGGACGATGTACCGTCAGGGTTATCCGGATGGGTAATCTGCATGGGCAGCGAAAGCATGATCGTTTCATATACAAAGTGAAAGACATCTAACTCGTACTCATTTTCATTGACAACCCACATCTCATCATTATCGAAAGCATCCTCTACAAAGGGCACTAACTTGACCATCAACTGCTCTTCAATTTCCAAATCGAAGGTGTAAGGGTCGAGACAACGATGGCAGGAAGTGGTCACATTACCTGAAAAATGGAAGAAAAGATCGATCATTGTTTCATTTCTGATCATCTCAATTTCCAGTTTCAGCAGCCCTTCTTCCAGCGTGGCAATCTCAGCCATTTCAAAGAACGTTCTATCGCAATCTATTGAAAATTTGTGAGTTCCAAGCGCAATTCCGGCAATCCTCAATCTAAACTCGTCTCTTTTTTGCTTCAAATTCACATGCGTAAATTTTGGGGTGCAAATATAGATTTTTTTCGCTTAAAAACACAATGATGCGGAAAATATTTATTGAGACGTCATAGACAGTCACTTTACTTCGACAAGAAAGCTTCCGCCAGCATCATTCGCAATGGCTTTGACATGGTACTTTTCGCCTTTTCGCAAATTCGAATATTGCCCGGAAGTGTCGGACGGAAACGTTGCGACCAGTTGGTCGTCTTTGTCGTATAGTTCAAAGAAAAGTGTCCCTTTAGTAATTTCACTCGTATAATACATTGCAGCATTGCTGTTTTTCACCTTGAAGTTCCCTCTATATGTTCCGCTAAGCGTTTTAAACCGGCTTTGCCAAGTGTTGCCGAAATTGGAACTGGTGTGGAGCACGGCACGTCTCCTATCCTTCATCTCTTTCGCAACAGACAAGTTGCTTCCCGTACTTTGTGTCGTCGACAGGACAATTCCTGCTAAAACAGAAAAAATAAAGAACAATAACAGAACCACCCCCGCGATGAGCGAGGCATTAGAAACCGGCTTTGTCTTTATCTCATTCGCAAAATTTATTTGCATCCCGCACTGGGGACAAAACTTGAATGTTTTAGGTAGAGATGCTTCGCACGAAGAACATTTCACCTTTTCCTCCCTGCCCGGCCGCACCAAGATATAGACAAGCAAACCAATGAAGTTGGGCGAGAGCAATGAAGTTATCAAAACCCATGGCCACGGATTGATCCCGCGCGACTTAGCATCGAAATAGATCCAGCGGACGATCAAGAATAGACCGATCAGGCAGCCTGCAAAAAGCAGTATTAAAACAGGGATTGTCATTTCGTTCATGATAAAACTCCTTTCTCTTTTTTTGATTTTAAATTGATGATGAAAAAAAGTATGAGAAACGTCACAACGCTCACACTCATCATTATGAAAACTGTTTTTAAAATATTTGACGCTATCAGGGGCAACAAAACGCCTATTTCTGTCAACGTCACAAACAAGCTTAACACTGCCAGTGAAACATTTAACCAGTACGTCTTTTCATCAACGACTTTGGCCATCTTTCTTTGCGTTGCCAAATCCAATGCCAACGGCGGCGTGAGTTCCTCTTGTAATTCATCCTTCAAAATCTTGTCTAAATAATCACTATTCAAAATAGACCTCCATTTCTTTTCTAAGAATATTTTTCGCTTGATTTAATCGAAACTTCACCGTACTTAGGGGCAGTTTCATGATTTCAGAAATATCGTTATATGATAACTCTTTAAAATAGAAGAGTATGAGCGGCACTCTGTATTTATCATCTAATTTTGATAATTTTTCTTTCAAAATTTCCGCATTTTCTTTTTTAATGAAAGCGACATCCGTCGTTTCGTTTTCCGATTTTATTTGTAAAAACGAATCAGAACCGTCATACGAATCAATAATTTTTGGTCTTGCAAAAGACTTTCGGTACAAATTGAGGCAAATCGTATAAATCCAGTTTATGACATTTCGTTGGTGATCTATTTGTCCTTGTTTCTCCGCCACTCGCATCCATGTATCGCTGTAAAGATCCGCAGCGTCGTCACCCGCACCCGCCAACTTGACACATAATGTATATATTGGTTTTTTGTACTTTTCATACAACTGTTCTAAACTCACTACCTCTTTCTTGCGAACCATAAGTTGATCATTCCTTGTTATTTGTTCCGGTTTTTATGCTTTTTGACAATTTCAAAAATAGGGATTTTAATCCGATTTGAAGCCGTCATATTAAATATATCCGCAGAAGCGATTTTTGTTAGAAAAAAAAGATTATTTTTGCACCCAATTTTTTAGAAACAAAGTTATTATAACTTAATCAATTAGAAAGGAGACCAACGTATCGCAACGCAAAACAACAGGCCTTTCCAACGCAGAGGAGGCCCCCAGAAGAAAGAAGCTGCCCACAAAATCAACCAGTTTATCACAGCACCGATAATCCGCGTGGTGGGCGACAATCTTGAGCCGAAAATCATTTCCCTTAGGGAAGGGCTGACTTTGGCTGAACAAATGGGACTTGACTTAGTGGAGATTTCACCCCAGGCAAACCCGCCGGTGTGTAAAAT
>JAJDJJ010000018.1 GCA_030267125.1 Bacteroidales bacterium OttesenSCG-928-B11 | reverse complement strand
AAAACAATGAAGTAACGACCGAGCACCTGACAAACAGTTTTCTGTAAGCTGCGAAAACGTCGGCAGTAACCGGAAAACAGCGCTATTGGAACTGTGTTTGCATGAATGAAAACGAATTTTCAAGAAGTAGCAAACAGAAAACTTCAAGGTGTTCAATGAAACAGACAAAGCAAAAAAAACATGGATTTACGCTATCATTTAAAAAAGTGTATTGAGGCAGGAAGATTTTCACTACATTTGTAATTTAATGAAAGCAAAACATTGCAATATGGCAAAAGATAGAAAATTACAAGTAAAAGAATCTACCATAACGGTTATCACCCAAAATGAAACTGACTTTATCAGCCTAACAGACATGACAGCGAGTTTTAAGGAAGGAAGTGGGCTTATCGGCAAATGGGTAACCAATAAGAACACATTGGAGTACTTGGCAGTGTGGGAGCATATCAAAAATTCTAATTTTAATTACCCCGAATTCGAGGTAATTGAGAGAGAAGCAGGTACAAATAGATTTATAATGTCTGTCGGGCAGTGGATTGAAAGGACAAAAGCGATTGGATTAATTGTTAAAGCGGGACGTTACGGAGGAACTTTCGCACACAAAGACATTGCTTTTAATTTTGCAATGTGGTTAAGTCCCGGATTCCAAATTTATCTAGTAAATGAGTTTCAACGCTTAAAAGACGATGAAAATAATCGTTTGAAATTAGAATGGAATTTACAACGAACTTTGGCTAAAGTGAATTATCATATACACACGGATGCAATAAAAGAAAATTTAATACCCCAAAAAATTACACAACAACAAGCGGGTTTTGCTTATGCAAACGAAGCCGATTTATTGAATGTCGCTCTTTTTGGAATTACTGCAAAAGAATGGAGGGAAACAAATCCCGACAAGAACGGTAACATCAGAGATTATGCAACATTAGAACAACTGGTTGTTTTGAGCAATATGGAAAGCATAAACGCTTTGCTTATTCGTCAAGAATTATCACAAAACGAAAGGCTCATTGAACTGAATAAAGTTGCCATTACTCAAATGAAATCTTTGCTTGAAAGTAATTCAATGAAAAAACTAAAATAGAAGTTAGAGAGTACAACGAATCGCCTAACACGCAGTTTGACCCAATGGCGGGTGTTCTTTGCAGGAAATTTATTATTACTTTTGTCGATGTTTGTGAACGGGTAGTGTGAGAAGTTGTCGCTACCCCAAGTCGTCAAAACATAATACACTAAAAATCAATTAATCATAAAAACAACAACTATGAAAAAAACAACCACGTACATTATTTTAGGAGTCATTGCATTCTTTATAATCATCATTGCAGCGGCAAGTTTCTACACCATCGACACCGGCGAACGGGGCGTTGTGTTGCGCTTTGGTCGCCTTACCGGTATCGCCGATGAAGGCTTGAATGTGAAAGTCCCTTTCATCGACCATGTGGAAAAAATGTCTGTCCGCGATAATAAACTGACTGTGAAGACAGAAGTATCTTCCAGCGACATTCAAACCATCGCCGTGGAAGTGGGATTGGTTTATTCGTTAGATCAAAACAAGGTAGATCAGATTTATCAAACGTATGGTAAGAATATTGAAGCAACTCTTGTATTACCAACACTTTCCGAAAAAATTAACGCCGTGATTGCCGAATATCCGATCGAAGCGTTTGTAGAGAAACGAGCGGAGATTTCAAGCCGGATCAACACCGCATTCGCCAATCAAGTTGCGGGAAGCGGAATTGTAGTGAGGAGCTTGCTGATCACCAACCACGACTTTAGCGATGAGTTTAACAAGGCGATTGAAGATAAGAAGATTGCAGAACAAGGCGCCCTTACCGCAAAATTCACCTTGGAACGGATGAAACTGGAAGCCGAAGCGCAAATGATTAAACAAGCCTCGCTCTCCTCTATGGTATTGCAGGAAATGGCAATCAACAAATGGGACGGTAAAATGCCGCAATACTACAGTGGGAATGGACAATTACCGTTTATCACGATAAAACCGTAGTTTTTTTTATCTTTGCCGGCTTTTATATATAGCATATTATAAACTATAATAAAAATAACGAAACAAAAAAATGATGAGAAAACTAGTAATTTTTGCATTTATTTGCACTGTTCTTACCGGCACGCTTTTCGCACAGAGCCACAGCTATGAAAGTGTTCCGAATGATGATTTGAAAGCCAGAATATACACTTTAGACAATGGATTGAAAGTGTATATGTCTGTGAATAAAGAAGAACCTAAAATCCGTGTAACAATTGCCACCAATGCGGGAAGCAAACTCGACCCCGCAGAAACTACCGGTTTGGCACACTATTTCGAACACTTGATGTTCAAAGGAACCGAAAGTTTTGGCACCACCAATTATGCAGCTGAAAAAATACTGTTAGATGAGATCGAACGACTTTTTGAAGAGTATCGCAAAACGGAAGACAACAAAGCGCGCCGCGAGATTTATCGCAAAATAGACAGTGTTTCCCAATTGGCTTCCAAATTGGCTATCCCGAACGAGTATGATAAATTGATGTCTATTGTAGGTTCTTCGTACACAAATGCAGGCACTTGGGTTGACTTCACCAACTACTTTGAAGAGATTCCAAGCAACCAAATGGATAACTTCTTCCTTATTCAAGCCGACCGTTTTCAAAATCCGGTTCTGCGCCTATTCCATACCGAATTGGAAACAATTTACGAAGAAAAAAACATGACCCTCACCAACGACGGCCGCAGAGCAATGACCGCCATGATGGAAGGGATGTTCCCCAATCATCCTTATGGAACACAAACCACCATCGGCACACAAGAACATCTCCGCAATCCTTCGATCACCAATGTGAAGCATTTCTTCGACACATACTATGTGCCGAATAACATGGCTATTATCATGGCCGGTGATTTCGATCCGGATGAAGCAATCAAAATCATCGATAAGTATTTCGGGAAAATGAAATATAAAGAGATGCCAAAATTTACTTTCAAACCCGAAGCACCAATCAAATCCCCCGTGGTGAAAGAAGTGGTAGGTAAAAGTGCCGAAAACATCTCAATTGCTTGGCGTGTGCCAAATCCGCGTTCCGAAGAGACTCCACTGATGATCTTAACCGAAATGATCCTTACTAATGGACATGCCGGTTTGGTGGACTTGAATATCAACCAAAAGCAACGTGTCCTCAACGCCGGATCCTCTCCGATGATCCTTCACGATTATTGCTATGTACAAATGTACGGCAGCCCGAAAGCAGGACAAACATTAGACGAAGTAAAAGAGATCCTATTGGAACAAATTGACAATCTGCAACAAGGCAATTTCCCCGATTGGCTACTCGAAGCTTGTATCAATGATATGAAAATCAGAGAAATAAGCAATTGCGAATCTAATGAAGGTCGTACTTCTATGATGGAAGAGTCTTTCTACTTAGGCATCCCTTGGAAAGATAAGGTGAACCAGATCGAGAACATGAAGAGATACACAAAACAAGACGTGATAAATTATGCTAAGAAATATTTTGGCAGAGATAATTACGTGGTTGTATACAAAAGAAAGGGTGAACCCACCGACATTGAAAAAATCAAAAACCCGAAAATCACGCCGATCACCATCAACCGAGACAGCAAGTCTGATTTCGTAAAGATGATAGAAGAACGGAAAGTTCCCGAAATCCAACCGGTTTTCATCGATTTTAACAAAGATATTCATAGTATGGATATGAAAAACGGAGTAAAACTTTATTTTAACAAAAATGAAGATAACGATCTTTTCAACTTACATTATTACTTCAAGATCGGCAACGGCCAAGACCGGTATCTCCGCTTAGCTTCAACCTATTTGGGCTATTTAGGAACAGATAAACATACTTCCGAACAGTTGAAAGAAGAGTTCTACAAAATAGGATGCTCTTATAACGTTTCTGTTGGTTCAAGTGAAAGCCGCGTTTCCATCACCGGATTATCTGAAAACATGGAAAAAGCAATGACATTGTTCGAACACATTATCACCAATGCAAAACCTGATCAAGACGCATTAAACAATGTGGTTGGCGACATCTTGAAATCTCGTGAAAACACAAAGCACAATCCGAATAATATTGCTTCGGCATTGATGAGATACGGAACTTACGGTGCTAATTCTGAAGGGCTTAAAACTCTCATTTCTGAAAAAGAGTTGAAAAAAATCACTCCCGAAATGTTGATCTCTAAATTACAAGAATTGATGAATTATCAACATATTTGCGTTTATTATGGTCCGCAAAATGAGAAAAATGTGGCTGCATCTATTGGCAAAATTCATAAGTTGGATAATTTGAAACCCACACCACCGGAAGTTATTTATACTCCGGAGAAACCGACTTCCGACCGCGTGTACGTAGCACATTTCGAATCTCCTCAAAATATTCTTTATACTATTGGTATCGGTGGAAAATACGACAAGAGTTTGTCGCCGGTTATCAATCTTTACAATGACTACTTCGGTGGCAGCATGAATTCTATTGTTTTTCAAGAATTACGCGAATCCCGTTCATTAGCTTACCAAGCAGCAGCATTATACATCACCCCGGGACGTCCTCACGAACCTTACAGAAACTTGACTGTCATCTCTTCCGGGACTGATAAATTAACCGATGCGATCACTGCTTTTAACGAATTGATTAGCAACATGCCATTGAACGAAAACTCTTTTAACATTGCCAAAGACGCGGCAATCAAATCGATGGCAACCAATCGTATTTCCAAGAAAAACTTGGTTTGGACCTATTTTGATTGGACTGATTTCGGCTTAACGGAAGATCCTCGCAAAGAGCAGTTTAAGACTTTGAAAAGCTTAACTCTCAATGACGTTAGTAGTTTCCAAAAACAACACGTGTCAACACTTCCAAAAACTTACATCATTGTAGGTGACACGAAAAAAATGGATATGAAATACTTGAAAACCATTGGAAAAACGAAAGTGTTGAGTCTGCCCACGTTCTTTGGATATTAGTCGTTAACTATAGACTAGAGGAATTAAAGAAGCTAAATATCTGAATAGAAGTCGAAACGCGGTGTTTTGATTTCTTAAAACAGAATAACATTACTTCTTTTATTCCTCTAATTTCTTTTTCACTATCTTTGTCCTCGGTTATTTATTATGCAAGTAGATCTATTAAATACTCCCATTGAATACCTAAAGGGAGTTGGCCCCAAAAAAGCCGAGATTTTCAACAAAGAGTTCAACATCATTACTTACAATGACTTGCTTCATTATTACCCTTACCGGCATGTTGACAAGTCGAAAATTTACAAAATTTCAGAACTCACTTCGGAGGGAGCGTTCATCCAATTTCGAGGGAGAGTAAGACATTTTGAAATCGTGGGCCAACAAAGGGCGCGGCGATTGGTGGCGCAATTTTCCGATGATACGGGAACCATCGAACTCGTATGGTTTAACAGCATTAAATGGATTGAGGAACTACTTCTACAACGTCGGGAATTTATCGTTTTTGGAAAACCCACCCTTTTTAACCGGAAGTGGAGCATGACCCACCCGGAACTAATCGATCCTTATATGCAACAGGAATCGCCGGTGCCGCTCTATTTCCACCCGCTATATAATACTTCCGAAAAAGCGAAAAAAGGAGGCCTTGACTCCAAAACCATTTCGAAACTTGTGATCTCGCTGATCGGACAAATCAAGGAGGTTATCACGGAAACACTTTCCGATGAGATTATCACTTCGCTGAAATTACTGCCCCGCAAAGAGGCGCTCTCGCAAATCCACTACCCTGCCAATATTGATTTGTTAAATAAAGCAACTTTACGATTAAAGTTCGACGAACTGCTATTCACCCAAATGAAATTATTGAAAATGAAGTTAGTCGTTTCGCAACGATTCAAAGGACATGTTTTCTCTACCGTTGGGGATGCCTTTAATACTTTCTTTCATAATCATTTAGCTTTTGAATTGACTAATGCCCAAAAACGAGTGATCAAGGAGATCCGGGCTGACATGGGAAGCGGCAGGCAAATGAACCGGTTACTGCAAGGCGACGTGGGAAGCGGCAAAACAATCACCGCCCTCCTATTGATGTTGATCGCCATCGACAACGGATACCAAACTTGCCTGATGGCACCCACCGAAATCTTGGCAAGACAGCATTATGATAATATCAAACGACAACTCGCCAAAATGAACCTGCGGGTGGAATTTCTCTCCGGAGCCACCAGATCCGCTGGGCGTAAGGCAATCCTTACCGCATTGCAAAACGGTGAAATCGATATTCTCATCGGAACACACGCTCTGATCGAAAATAGTGTGATTTTCAAAAATTTAGGATTTGTGGTGATCGATGAACAGCATCGGTTCGGTGTTGAACAACGGGCGAAGTTATGGCGAAAGAACAAGATCCCACCACATGTTTTAGTGATGACTGCCACACCTATTCCGCGCACTCTCGCTATGACCGTTTATGGAGATCTCGACCTTTCCGTCATCAACGAACTGCCCAAAGGACGAAAACCGATCATCACCAGTCATCTCTTTGAGAAAGACCGGCTTCGGCTATTCGGTTTCATGAAAGAACAAATCGACAGCGGACGGCAAGTATTTGTCGTCTATCCGCTAATTGAGGAGTCTGAAAAAATGGATCTCTTTGCTCTAATGGAAGGCTATGACCTTATGACTGAACGCTTCCCGTTGCCCAACTATGCCGTCGGAATTGTACACGGAAAAATGAAACCGGAGGAGAAAGACTACGAGATGCAACGTTTTATCAATAAAGAGACACAGATCCTGCTCTCCACCACCGTGATCGAAGTGGGCATCGATGTGCCAAATGCCACCGTGATGGTAATTGAAAATGCCGAACGTTTCGGGCTTTCACAACTTCACCAGCTCCGCGGCCGCGTGGGACGAGGTGGTGAACAATCTTATTGTTTACTGATGAGTAGCAATAAATTGACAAATGAAAGCAAACAACGGCTATCCGCTATGGTTGGCACCAACGATGGTTTCGAAATTGCCAATATCGACCTGCGGCTCCGCGGACCCGGCGACCTACAAGGCACCCGGCAAAGCGGCATGCTCGACTTCAAAATCGCCGATCTCATCCGCGATGAGAAGTTGGTGATTTATACCCGCGACCTCGCCAAAAAGATTCTGGAAGATGATCCCGAACTTCAAAAAGAGAAAAACTGGCGTATTGCACGCCATCTTGGAGAGATAATAAAGAAAGAACAGAATTGGGGAATGATTAGTTAAATCTATTGTTTAGAACTTTCCTTCCGTATTCAACTCCTGTTTTGTTTGATACAAGAATGTCGGATAACTTCCATTGAAACAAGCAAGGCAAAGATCAGGACGGTTGGCAGCTTCGAGCAAGGCATCCTCCTGTAGGAAATTGAGAGAATCAGCTTCAATGATCTTGCATACCTCATCCACGTTATTCCTTGCACTGATCAACTCTTCATAAGTGGAAGTATCTATGCCATAGAAACATGGGTGGCGCATGGGGGGAGATGCAATACGAACATGAACTTCAGAGGCTCCAGCCTCTTTCAACAACCGGATAATTCGTTTGGATGTGGTGCCGCGCACGATTGAATCATCGATAAGGATAACGCGTTTCCCGCTTACTAACGAACGCACCGGTGTCAGTTTCAGCCGCACTCCCTTTTCACGCATCTCTTGTGAGGGCTGGATGAAAGTACGTCCCACGTATTTATTTTTGATCAAGCCCATTTCGTAAGGGATTCCACTCTCTTCGGAATAGCCGATGGCCGCGGAAGTGGATGAATCAGGCGCACCGATCACCACATCGGCTTCCACCGGAAAACGACGCGCCATGATACGGCCGCATTCCTTGCGGAAACTATGCACATTTGTCCCTTCGATATCACTATCGGGACGGGCAAAATAGATATACTCCATCGAACACATCTTGTGGGAGTTTCCATAAGAAAAAATGATGGATGTAAATTCGGGTTTATCCCGTTCAAAGATAACCAGTTCACCGGGTTCCACATCGCGGAGAAACCTCGCTCCTATCGCTTCAAAAGCGCAGGTTTCACTAGAAAATACATAACCGCCGTTCAATGTGCCTATTGACAATGGGCGCAAACCGTTTTTGTCGCGACAAATGTAAACTCGCTTTGGTGTCATGATCAGAAACGCGTATGCTCCTTCTATCATGTTGAGCGCCTCCACAATCGCAGCCAAACGGTCTTTCCGGAAATCCATCTTAATGAGGTGCGCTAAAATCTCGGTATCGGACGAAGACTGGAATATCGAACCTTGGCGCTCCAGCATCAGCTTCAATCCTCTGGAATTGACGATATTGCCATTATGGCAAAGAGAAAAATCACCGGTATAGTGACGGAAAAGAAACGGCTGCACATTGTCTATACCGCTACCTCCCGCCGTAGAGTAACGCACATGACCGATAGCACAGTCGCCTTTCAATTTCGCCAATTTCGACTCGGAGAAAATCTCGGTTACTAAACCTTCGCCGCGTTCTCGATAGATATCGCTGCCGTCGGTAGTGGCGATACCGCATCCTTCCTGCCCGCGGTGTTGTAATGCATGCAATCCATAATAAGCCAATTCCGAGGCATTTTCGCAATTAAAAACACCGAAAACACCACACTCTTCATTAATATTATTGGGGATAAATCTTAATTCTTCCATAATTCTTAAAATTGAAAATTGAAAATAGGGGACAAATAAACATCAATCATTATTACTCAACCTTTCCAGCACCTCCCGGTACGCTTCCTCCACTTTTCCCATATCACGGCGGAAACGGTCTTTGTCTAATTTATTTTTAGTCTTGCTATCCCAAAAACGGGCGCTATCCGGTGATATCTCATCGGCGAGCAGGATGTTTCCTTCGCTATCACGGCCAAACTCCATCTTAAAATCCACCACTGTAATCCCCACCTTATCAAACATATCTATCATCAATTTATTAATTTTCTTTGCCAAATCGGTGATATGATCCAGCTCTTCCCGCGTGACAAGGTTCATTGCCATGGCATGCGTTTCGTTGATAAATGGATCGCGCAACTCATCATTCTTATAACAAATCTCATAGATCGTATTGGCGGGCACGAATCCCTCCTCAATGTCAAGGCGGCGAGCCAGTGATCCGGCTACCACATTACGTACAATAAATTCTAGTGGTATGATATCTAATTTCTTGCAGAGCTGATTGCTGTCATCTAATCGTTTTACGAAATGAGTTCTGACACCGTTTTTCTCCAATTGCATAAAAATCAGCTCCGAAATCCGGTTGTTAAGCACCCCTTTATTCTTGATCGATGATTTTTTCACACCGTTATACGCCGACGCATCGTCCTTATAAAGCATAATCACCAAATTCGGATCATCGGTCGCATAAAGCTGTTTCGCTTTGCCGTCGTACAAAAATTCTCGTTTTTCCATGAAAAGTGTTTGTTTTTTTTGAATTGCAAAAATACGATTTTCAAACGTTATAAAACTTTAATACCGATGGGAATGAAATAAAATGTAACTATTCACCCCTATTGCTATAAAACCTAACCGCATAGTACATAAAATTTTTCGCAAAGTCCGCTAAGAAAAAATTCGTTAAATCCGTTTTCTATCCAACCGTAACTTTGAAACAAAATCATACTGATTATACCGTCACTTTGAAACAAAATCATGCTTATTATACCGTCATTTTGAAACAAAATATTATCTTTGCATCCTGAAATCTATAATAATACGACTATGTTTCAGAGAGATATATTAGAAAATTTGAGAAGATGGGCTTCCAAATCCCAGCATAAGCCACTCATATTGCGTGGCGCACGTCAAGTAGGAAAAACAACATTAGTGAATGAATTTGGGAAAGAGTTTGAGAGCTATATCAAGCTCAATCTTGAAAATCCAGATCATATTAAACTGTTTGATGATTATGTCAATATGGAAACGTTGTTGACGGGAATTTTCTTGATCAAGGGGATTCCACGAGAAGATGCCTCAACTTTGATCTTTATTGACGAGATCCAAAACTCGCCTCGGGCGGTATCACTTTTACGTTATTTTTATGAAGAATATCCTGACATTCACGTCATTGCGGCAGGCTCACTTTTGGAAACTTTGATCAGCACGCATATTTCATTTCCTGTTGGACGTGTGGAATACATGGCTGTTCGTCCCTGCTCTTTCTACGAATTTTTAGGTGCAATAGGAAATAAAGAACATGCCAAAGCAATCAGGCAGCTCTCCATTCCACCTGCCGTTCACCAACAGACCATGGCATTTTTCAACACTTTCACGCTGATTGGCGGAATGCCTGAGATTGTCGCCCATTTTGCCGAAAGAAGAGACATAATAGGATTATCTGATATTTTCGACACATTATTGACGGGTTATCGTGATGATGTAGAAAAATATGCCAAAACCGGCACCATGAAACATATTATCAGGTATATACTAAAAGAGGGATGGGCGTATGCTGCCGAAAGAATCACATTAAGCGGTTTTGCAGGTTCTTCATACAATGCGAGGGAAATGGGCGAAGCATTCCGAACTTTGGAAAAGACAATGTTGACGGAGCTTGTTTACCCTACTACAAGTTGTTTAATTCCGGCATCTCCGAACCTCAAACGGGCACCAAAACTGATTTGGGATGATGTGGGATTGGTCAATTATGCAACAGGCATCCAAAAAGAGGTGTTTGGAGCAAAGAATATTATGGATGTCTATCGCGGAAAAATCGCCGAACAGGTGGCGGCACAGGAATTGATAGTCCAAGATTTTCATGTTTCCGCTAAACGGAAATTTTGGGTGCGAAATAAACAAGGCTCCGATGCAGAAGTTGATTTTGTTCTACAGCTCGACACTCTGCTTATCCCCATCGAAGTAAAATCCGGACACAACTCAAAACTGAAATCTCTGCATCTCTTTATGGATGAAGCTCCCCACGATATTGCCGTAAGAATATGGTCACAACCCTTTTCCATTGACGAAGTAACCACACAAAAAGGCAAGAGATTCAAATTGTTGAATGTGCCGTTTTACTATGTAAGCATGCTAGAGGAAGTGGTGAGGGGAGTTTAGAGTTATAAGTTATGACGGGGACATATTTCAGTGCCATTTGCGTATAATTCTTCATTAACAGAACTATTTTCATGTTTTTTTCTCTCTCCTCTTCGATAACCATGGGATAAAAAATACGGTCAACATTTATCTCCGCCAATGCCAAAATGTCCCGTGAACTAATTTTCTCTATCCCAGCTTAAAGCGCATCACCACTTCGCCGGTTTCCTTGTCTATTTCTATTTTCTGATTTCCGATGTTCATCTCTTTTCCGGTTGTCATTTTGAAAAGACCGGCTAAAAACTGCATTCCGTTATTCATCACCTATTTGTGTTATTGAATATTACTGTCGTCATCTGAACGGCTACTATTTTCGGGCAAATTCATTTCATGCTATTATGGATCAAGATTCGCCCCATTTTCCGGGCAACAGGCAACATGATAATCATCGAAATCAAACAAATGGCTGCGCAAATCAGCCAGCTTCCCCAAACAGGAATATGATTGTATATCATGAAACTCAAAAACAACAGCATATTTCCAAAAAAAGATGCAAACAGAGAGACACTCTGCATGATTCCCTGATGTTTCGGGCGGGCGAATTGCGATATAAATGAATTTAAAAGCGGAGCAAACAACACGTTAGCTATTGACCAAATGAAGAAAGCGATGATTAGAAAAACCGGCCCCACCCGCTGTTCGTCAGAGAGACCGCTCATCTCTCTCAGCACAGAATATCCGGGCAACCCAATTGAGCCTACAGCCATTATAATGAAAGCGATAGCCGCTATTCCCATTCCCCAAGCCATCTTTTTAAGGGTGGATGGTTCCCTGCCTTTTTTCCGTAAAATGGTGAAAATAGCTAAAATAATAGGAATCACCACTATGCTAAACAGAAGCATTAATTTATTCGGACTAAGTGGAATTTTTTGATAATCAACATAATCTCTCACGAAGATCGGCAAAATTGTTCCATCTTGAGAAGATGCAAAAGAGAAGAGATTCAATACTCCGAAAAGAGCCAGAAAGAGGTATGCTCGTTGCCTGAGCAGTTTGGGATCCATAGAAAAAGAGTCCGCTTCAAGATTGGCAGGTATCGGAAATTTCTTCTCATAGCGAAGAAAAATGAGCAAAGAGATTGCCATGACAATAAAGGCAATCATGAAAACGATAGAAAATCCAGTGCTAAAAACTTGGAGATATTGAGAGGCAAATTCTGAGATTTCCATCGTTCCTTGTCCGGATGTTGATGCCAACATTTCAAATTGGCAATATCTATCCATATTCTTTCCATTGGCAATATAGTCGTGGCAAAGTTGGGGAAGATCAAAATCGTAAACAAATCCCTTGCGCATTATACAATAGTTTCTTATGCCTTCAGCAACCCCTGGGGCAAGTAATACGGCAATACTCAAAAACAGGTTGAATAGCAAAAAACCCGAATCGCGCATTTTCGTGTACTCCTGATTATCATACATTTGCCCTAATACGGCATAAATATTACTCCTGAACAAGCCGTTGCCAAAAACTATAAGAAATAACGCCGGACATACTATTCCAAAAAATATCCACGATGATCCGGCAGGAGTCGGAATGGCAATGATGATCGATCCAAGTGTCATTAAGACAGCACCTTTCAAGATCGTTCCTTTATAGTTTCTCGTCTTATCCGCAATGAATCCTCCGACAAAGGCCAGGATGAAAATTAAAAAATAAAAAATGGCGTAAGCTATGTTTAATTCATCCCACGAAAAATTCATTTTTGCGGATAAAAAAGAGAGGAGGTTTGCCGCTATGATGTAGAATGCAAAACGAGTAAACATATTGGTCAAGATCAAGGGAAGTACCCCTCGGGGGTGTCTCTTTATCATTTTACATTATTGTTTTATCTGATTTGAAGAGGACAAATATAGCATATTTATTTTCTCATAGCAAAATACTTTCAGTTTTCAGTTTTTTCAATTCTCTGTGATCATCCGTGCTCTCTGTGTAACCTCTTATGAAATTCTTCCCCAAATAATATGCTGATTAATAGGCGGTTAGTAGTTGCATAAAATCGTTACTGCAAGAACAGAAATCAAAAAGATAAGAATGTAAATCAAAAACACCCACACTTTTCGGCAATAATTTTATTTACTGCCGAAAAATGTAGTATGCAACAATAGAAAATCCGTTTCTTACAAAATTGAACAAACTGAAAAAGAGCAATATAGAGGCATTTTTCTATTAGTGGAGAGTATTTGAAATTTTGCATAGGAGAATGGATGTTAATTCCATCTTCGAAGAAAATTAGTCCACATAAATCTGTTAGGTTCGCATTCAAAAAGGATGTACAGAGATTGACCATGATTGAATGATCCTTCTGTAGCTCCCTATACACTACAAAGATGACAAAATCAAACTTCGGGTTATATCTCCAACAATACCGGCTTATTAGACATCTCGTAATTTTCATTCAGTATGGCCGCATTTACGAATAAAATACCTTCCTTCTTTTCAATGCCATACGCATCGTGAATATGTCCGAAAAGATGGCATTTTGGTCGAATTTCCAGTAAAGTCTGAAACAATAGAGGATCTCCGAAGTTGGTATTCCCGGCAAAATCCAAAACACGATAAGGCGGTTGATGAGAAATTAAAACATCTGTTTCGGGAGGGATTTTCGTTATACTGTCATCATAATTTCCTAATACGATATCCTCCATAAACATGGGAATTCCATAGAATTGCACTCCCTCGATCGTGACTCCTGAATTGCACAGATAGAAACAGTTATCGGGTAATCCGTCAATATTGGCGCCAAACAAACAATCGTCATGATTCCCTGCAATGAAAATCTTGTATTTGTAAGGCAAAGCAATAAACCAGTTCATAAAATCGATCACCTCATCTTCTGAACCGGCAAACGAAACGTCGCCCGAATGAATAATCACATCGGCAGCGGGCATTTCCCGCAATGAATGATGCTGATTATGCGTGTCCGAGAGATGGAGAATTTTCATAGTTTATCTATTGGAGAAATATTACAATCAAACACTTCGCCATCTTTTAGCGGAATAATCGTTTGACCGGAAAATAATTCTTGAAATTTTTCAGGAGCGTCTGTATGGATTGGAAGAACACCTCCTTTAGGATTAACCACTTCAAAAACAGCATTTAAAGTTTGAATATCAGCATGCCCACTTGTATGCATCACTTCATACTGATAAGGTTTTAAAAAATTATACAGCGATTCATTGAATGCCGTTTTCTTAGCGTCCAAATATCCATTCCACATCGAATAATATATTTTTGTTTCGTTTGATTTTACGTATTCTTCTAAAATCGGATTAAAGTCATCATTTGAACGGATAAGCATACAAAAACCATGTTTATCTAAAAACGGTTTCAACTTCCCTGCAAAAGAAAATGAATTTCCATGATAACGACGTAAATCAAAGAAACGACCGACAGAATTTGTTTTTTGCTCATAATCAATATCATAAAATGATAATTCCTGCTTATGATTTTCGGAAACAATTTTCATAATTTTTGTTTGATAATCATCGCAAACGAAACAACGTTTCGCATCTTTTGCGGCATGATACAGGCTGAATATCCTGTCGATATTTGTTGAAGAGGTTAAAACGAAATTGTATTTATATTCTTTGAACTGTGATTTAAAATCATCTTGCAATTTTTGTTCCGTCTGAATTATCGCATTGGGACGTTGTATATTAGAACCTTCGGAAATAATGTAGTCAATATCTTTGGCGTAAATTTCCAACATTGGGACTAATTCGTCACTTCTAAAACCATGTCCACGAAAGTCGCCCGTATGAAGTATGCGTTTGTTATCCGCTTCCACAACAAACATATAAGCGTCAAAAGCGGAATGATCAACAACTAATGGCGTAATTGAAATTTCTCCGATTTTGACCTTCTGAAACTTCTCAAAAATTTTAACCTTTCTAATCCGTTCAACTATTTTTTGATGTTTCTCTGCTTCTTGTGGATCTGGAATATGAGACAATCTACTTTCGAGGCAATTATAAATCGCAAGCCCTGTTTTGCCAACATATATTGGCAAATCTGCAACCGTATCGGAAATTTTTCCAATATGATCTCCGTGATAATGGGTTATAAACAAGGCACTTTTAGAGATATCACCGAAAGTTAATCCGTCAATTGGGGGTAATTCTATCTTCTCCATACCCGGTAACTGTTCACCAAAATCGATGAAAACTCTATAACCATTACTTTCAATTTCGGTCACACAACCGCCTATTTGATTAGTGCCCCTGTGGATTGTGAGTTTCATCTAAAAGTTACGTTTTACAAATTCCGCTTTATCAATAACATTTCTAGCATTTAATACATAGCCCATCGGATTAGCATAAATGAATTTACAATCAGATATTTTCTCCAATTCATTTTTCAGGCTACTGCTGTCAGGATCATAATTGGCTAATAAAAACACAAATTCTATATCATCTTCAATAACACTAATATCATGAGGATTTTGACAATCAATCAAACCCAACTCCCTCTTTTGTCTAAAAACATTGATCATGTCTTGTTTAAAAGCATTTACCTTAGCCGTATCAGAAATAAATCTTTTAAAATCTTCCAAATGTGCAGACATGCCACTTTCGCCTGAAACTGATTTACAACCTTGTTTCACCTCAAAAACAGTTATTTGCGGTTTATACTCTTTTTGCAATTTACGAGAAGTTCTATCTGAATCCCAACGTAATGCTACGATATCAAATCTTCCAATTTCATTTTCTTGATATTCAGTGTCAATGATATAATAATCTGTACTTTTTGAATGCGATGAATAGTTGTTTTCCTGTACAACTCTTTGTTGTATTTCCTTTTCCCACAAATGATTCCTAACGTTGCGAATGTAAAAATCTACAATATATTTTGCCTTTGGAAAATATTCTGCTATATTTTTAATTGTAGGATCGAAAATGGATGCTCCACCTGTAATGTAATTTTTATCTAATTTTTCTAATTCATATCCCTTTTCTTTCACTGTAAGTAATTTTCCCCCACGATAGTAAATCACTACACTGTCTCCACGCAATTCCAAATCAAGAGTATCGTCATTTTGAACACACTCTAACAACAGTTTTAATTCCCCATTTTTGAGATCATCTAAAAAATTTTGTCTAATATGTCTTGTCATAATTTCATTTGTTTTACATTCACACCTTATACAGATATTTATTTCATCCCTTACCCAATGCGTCTTTGCCCGAAAACCACCTTTTTCACAAACTTATAAATCCTAATATCAAGCCGTTACAAATACTCTTCGCAATCTACTATCAAATTTTACATATCGTTTTTTCTGTAATTATATTTTTGCAAAAAAAACATTTTATTTTCTCATAGAGAAGTATTTCACATCCGAATGACCAAAAAAGGTCACTATGTACCTTTAACCACACTGTCTGTAGTTACGACTGTTAAACCCACTGGATGGGGAATGGAAAATCAAGTACCGTCCCTGCGGGACTTGTGATCGCTCGCCACTCCGCCCGTCCGCAGATTGAAATCTACGGTTTATAAAGTGCTATTCCCTGCAGGATACCCCTAACTCCCTAACCCCTAACTCAAATACTCCACTGCATTTTTGAAGATATTCTGCACCTTGTTTCCGTCGATATTTTTGTAAAGATGTTCCCCTTTTCGTTCGCTATGGCCCATTTTACCGAGTATCTTGCCACAAGGAGAGACAATGCCTTCGATGGCGTAGTAGGAGCCGTTGGGGTTGTGGTTTTCGTCCATGCTGGGATGACCGTCGAAATCGCAATACCGGAAAGCTACCTGATTGTTTTCAAAGAGCGCTGCCGCCAACTCTTCACTCACTACAAACTTCCCTTCTCCGTGGCTGATCGCGATGCGGTGCATCTCTCCCACCTCAAAAGAGGAGAGCCACGGCGATGCGGTACTCGACACTATCGTTTTGGTTATATGAGAGATATGTCGGTTAATATCATTCCTGTACAATGTCGGGGAGTGGGAATCCACTTCGCCGATCTTCCCGAAAGGAAGCAGTCCCGATTTCACTAATGCCTGGAATCCGTTGCAGATTCCCAGTATCAGATGGTTCTTCGCCAGCAACCGTTCGATGGCCGCTTTGATCTTCGCGTTGTTCAATACATTGGCAATGAACTTCCCACTGCCATCCGGTTCATCCCCGGAGCTGAAACCGCCGCTCAACACTAAAATATGAGAATCCTCGATCTTCTTCGCCATCTCATCAATAGAGCTATTGATCTCTTTTTCATTCAGATTCCGGAAAACGAAGATCTCCGTCTCCGCGCCCTCTTCCTCAAAAGCGCGCGCCGTGTCATAGTCGCAGTTTGTGCCCGGAAATACCGGTAACAATACTTTCACCTTTCCCGCCGGCGCAAGTGGTTTCAAATCCGTTTGCATCGATTTCGGAGTAAAATCCGGTGTTATTTTGTTAAAACTTCCCTTTTTGGTCTCCGGATAGATGCTGCCGAAAGTTCCCCGCCAAGCCTCAAAACAGCGTTGTTTATTCAGCGATTCTCCATTTACAATATAATCCTCCGAAACTCTTCCCAACAATATCGCATCCGGATGTTGCAGCTCCGTTTCACTTTCAACCACGAAACTACCATAGCCATAATCAAATAGCGACTCTTTAGTCGTAATATCAAATCCCAAATCATTTCCCAGACTCATCTTCACCAAAGCTTCCATAATTCCACCAAATTGCAACGTGAAAGCGGAGATGATCTTTTTATTCAAAATCTCTTGATGAATAAAATCAAAATGATCCTTCAGCTGGGCAACATTGGGTCTGGTATTTTCGGGAGTATGTTTGATAAAATAGATATAATTGGCCTTTTTCTTAAATTCCGGCGAGATGATCTGCGAAGCCTTTCCGGTAGTCACGGCAAAAGAGACCAACGTTGGCGGAACATTCAGATTTTTGAACGTGCCGCTCATGGAATCCTTACCGCCAATAGCCGGCAGATGAAACTCATACTGCATGTAAATCGCACCCAACAACGCCGCAAACGGTTTTCCCCATTTGGCATCATCTTTCAACAGCTTTTCAAAATATTCCTGAAAAGTGAATCTAACCTGTTTGTAATCACCGCCAACGGCAACAATTTTCGCCAACGACTCTACGATGGCATACATTGATCCATGGAAAGGCGATTTGGAGGCAATGTAGGGATTGTAGCCGAAAGAGATTAAACTTGCGGTGTCGGTATATCCGTGACGGACAGGCAGTTTCTGCACGCTGGCTTGCGTTTCGGTCATCTGGTATTTCCCACCGAATGGCATCAAAACCGTAGTTGCCCCGATGGTCGCATCAAACATCTCGATCATCCCTTTCTGCGAAGCCACATTGAGAGAAGAAAGCATGTCCATTGTCTTTTCTTCGATGCTATTTCCTTTGTACTCAAAGGAATCCATTACATCTTCCGGAATCGGGTTCACGGTCACATTCACTTTCTGGCGCACTCCATTCGTGTTGATAAAGTCGCGGGATAGGTCAACGATCATCTTCCCGTTCCAAGTCATCTGCAATCTATTATTATCTGTAACTTCCGCGATGACAGTAGCTTCAACATTCTCTTGGCGACAGTATTCGAAGAAGGCATCCACATCTTTCTTATCCACCACCACGCTCATCCGCTCTTGCGATTCGCTGATGGCGATCTCCGTTCCATTCAATCCTTGATACTTCACGGGAACCACGTCGAGGTTGATGGTGAGGCCATCGGCTAACTCCCCGATTGCCACGCTGACACCGCCCGCGCCAAAGTCGTTCGAGCGCTTGATCAGTTTCGTCACTTCCGGATTGCGGAAAAGATGCTGAATCTTACGCTCTTCGGGTGCATTTCCTTTCTGAACTTCCGCGGTGCAAACCTCCAACGACGTTTCCGTGTGCTCTTTGGAAGAGCCGGTTGCGCCGCCAATGCCGTCGCGTCCGGTTTTGCCGCCGAACATGATGACGATATCGCCGGGTTGTGGCTGTTCGCGAACCACGGAGCTTGCCGGAGCCGCACCCACTACCGCACCGATTTCCAATCGTTTAGCTTTGTATCCATCATGATATAACTCTCTGACAAATGTGGTCGCCAAGCCAATCTGGTTGCCATACGACGAGTAGCCGTGCGCCGCCGTTTTGGAGATCACCTGCTGCGGCAATTTCCCCTCCAACGTTTCGCTGAACGGCTCGGTAATATTTCCCGCGCCGGTCACCCGCATAGCTTGATATACGTAACTTCTTCCGCTGAGCGGATCGCGGATCGCACCGCCCACACAGGTGGAAGCACCGCCAAAAGGCTCTATTTCAGTAGGATGGTTGTGTGTTTCATTTTTGAACATCAGCAACCATTTCTCCATTTTTCCATCCACATCCACATCGATATAGACACTGCAAGCGTTGATCTCTTCCGAGATTTCGAGATCGGGAAGATTCCCGGTTTTGCGTTCATACTTCCCGCAGATAGTTCCCATATCCATCAATGTCAGCGGTTTCTGACCGCCATGCACTTTCTTCCGCAAATCCATATATCGGAAAAACGCCTCTTGCAGCTGATCGGCAAAAGAGGAGGGCTTGAAAGTGATTTGATCTAATTGTGTTTCAAAAGTGGTGTGACGACAATGATCGCTCCAGTAGGTGTCCAACATCTTGATCTCCGTTTCCGACGGATCACGTTTCTCTTCATTCTTGAAATAATCCTGAATGAAAAGGAAATCCTCCAGCGACATCGCCAACGAGAGTTCATCCCGAAAGGCTGCCATCTGTTCTTTACTATAGTTGATAAATCCGGAATATATCGGAACGGGCTGCACTTCTATATCTTCGTGAAACTCAAGAATATCCATATTCTTCTCACGGGCTTCCACCTCATTGATCACACTTTTTTTGATCTTCTGAAGATCTTCCGCAGAGACGGCATCATCCACAATAATCAGTTTCGCGCTGCGGATGATCGCTCTATTCTTCGGGTCGATCAGCGAGAGGCACTGCATAGCGCTATCGGCCCGTTGATCAAACTGTCCGGGGAGAAACTCCACCGCGAAACAGTTCAATCCCGAAAGATCAAAATCATCGTGAAGATCATCGGTAACCGGTTCGGAAAAGATGCTCTGTTTAGCTTTTTCTAACAGTTGCGGTTCAACATGGAAGATGTCATACACATTAATCAACCTTAACTGCTTAATATTCAAATGCAGATTCGCATTCAAATCGTTCATTAAACTTTGTGCTTCGACTTGAAAGGTGGCCTTTTTTTCTACAAAAAGGCGAAAATTAGAGATATTCATGGGCATAAAATTGCAGCCGCGAATGTACGAAAAAAGGTATTATCTTATGATCATCACAACACCTTGTCGTATTTGCCGATCCTCACCGATTTCGTAAGAAAACGTATAATAATAGGTTCCGTTTTCCAAATACTCTCCGTTCCAATTATTTTCATAGTGTTTCGCATGATAAACCACTTTTCTATTGGCGTCCCGAATGATTAATTCGGTCCGTGTGCAATGTTCTAACCCTAATATTTCAAAATAGTCGTTGATGCCATCGCCATTGGGGGTGAACACATTAGGGATTTCGATAATAACGGCCGGGGTATTATCCTCTTGGATTTCCGGTTGCAGATCGCTGTTTTCCGGATCTTCTTTGATTGATGGTGCGGGAATCTGCGATGCGGGGTACACAGCTGCTTCAGGCTGGGGTTTTGCCGGTTGCTGAGGAGTTGTTGTGGTTACTGTTGTAGTTGTCATACCTGATTGGTTATCAATTGACTGATTAACAGCAGGAGAAGCAGCAACCGGCACAACCGCTGAATGAGTTGTATTTATATCTTTTATTTGAGGCTCTTCAATAACGGATTTTCTATTTTCCATTACGGCAGAGATCGTTTTAACATCTTGAATGTCAATCATGACAGTATCGCCAATGGGAATGACTGTTGTGTCACTTTTTGCACTTATAACCGGTTCCTGTTCTTTTGCAAGGGGAGTAATATCCTGATTGCTATTCATGATGGCAACCACTGCGACAGTGCCAACCGCAATAGAAGTGGTAATAATTGCAGCGGTTTTCGCCCAAAACGCCCCACTTTTTTGTAAAATCGCTTGCTTTATGCTTGATCCGGTTTGTTGCGCCGCCGATCCATCCGGTTGCGATTGGGATGAAGGTTGTTGCATAGCGGCAAGTTGCTGGTCGATAGCCTCCCAACATCTTTCCGAAGGTTGCACTTCGTAATCTCTTAAAAAGTCTTTTAACTCTTTTTCCATCATTTTTCTCTTTTCAACTTTTCAGATCAATTCGTTCCTCCAACCATTTTTTGGCTTTGGAAAAACGAGTGCGGGCAGTAACTTCCGGAATATCAAGCATGGATGCGATTTCACCATATTCAAGTCCTTCGAATGCTCTAAGATTTAATACGGTTCGATATTTTTCAGGCATCTTTTGTATGAGTTCTAACAGTTCTTTTTCCGATTGTTTTTCGTTAATATAGATTGTTTTATCTTCAGGTTCGTAGAATTCGTTTTCATCAATCGAAACAAGATTGTGGTGTTTGCTATTTTTTCGGAGATACGAAATAGCAGCGTTAGTCATCACCCGTTTAATCCAAAAAGCCAAAGAACTGTTTCCTTGGTACGAACCAAGATTTTTATAGACCCGCATGAATCCCTCGATTAAAACATCTTCCGCCATTTCCCGCGAATTTGTAAAACGCATACAATGCCCTAGCATAGCAGGAGAATACTTCTCATACAACAACTTTTGGCTATTTCTGTCATTTTGCAGGCAGCCCTTGATCAAAGTTTGGTCATCGTACTGAACATTCACACTCTATAAGTCGCTAAAAAACGGGAATTGTTCCCGAAAAATGAAAAAAATAGTTGTTATTTATCTTACTGACTTCACAATAGCCTCAACCTCACGAAGATACTCTCTCTTCGACTCTTCCGGCGCATACACAAATCCATCGATGGAAATGGCATTACCCGTGCCGGAATCTGTGAATGTGAAGTTATAGAAAGGGCCTCCCATATTGTCGTTTACAGATTCCCATAATCCTCTCATTTCCATGCCTTTTCGAGAACCGACAGTGAAATTTCCCACTATAGGGAATCCCGCTTTTTGTGCAATAATCGGATAGGCACCGGTGATAGCTCCCGGGATGTATTTCTCGGTCATCATATCCCGAACCTTGATTAAATTTTCCTCGTTAAGCGTATAGGCAGGTGTTTTATATATGACGATAAAACGGTCATTCCTCGCAGTTCTGTAAGATAACCACAAAAAATCATCCTCTTGCCGGGCTATGCCGTAATGATCTGGAATGGAAAGTGTCACACCGAATTTATCCCTGACAAGCTTCTCCAAATTCGCGTTGCCTTGTTTGGACGCGGAAAGCTGCACCCTTTTCAAGTCATTCTCGTACAATTTTCTAAGGATTTCTTGTTCATTTTTGTCAAATAACGCCAATAACGTGTCGATGTTATTTCCTTTAAAATGGGCATACACCTGCGAGGAAGCAAAGGTGTTCTGCTCAACACTCACCGTATTGGATGAATAATCGGGATCAACGTCGAAGCGGACAATATTGCGATGCCGTTGGAAATGCGCGGTGAAGTCGCTATTTTTAAGGTAAAGCGGGTCGAAAAGCGGCTCTACCTGATTCAGTCCCAACTGGGGCTGGGTCAATGCACTGTCAATGCTATTTTTCTGTGCCTCAGTCCAATATTTATCATCCAAAATCACGAGGACTTCCGCCGCTTTGCCGTTACTGAAATTTTCAACCTTAATGCTTCCGATTTTACTTTTCCCGCAACTTGTAAAAAGAACAGCGATAAGACAAATAAATGTAATATAGCTTTTTGTTTTCATAATATATTGATTTTTAAGTTAATGTTCCTTCCACACACTTATGTTTACCAAGAGAACGTTCTTTGAAAATTACTGCGTAAAAATAAGAAAATAAAGCAAACTCAAAAGGGCGAAAGTTCGAAAGATTTTCTCCTTCGTCCCTTCGCCCTTTCCCTCTTTCGCTTTCTACTTTATTTTCGCCCCGGGTATACCTTCAATGCTTCCGCCAAGCACACCATCGCCTCTTTCAGGTCATCCACTTTGAGGCAGTAGCTAATACGAACCTCGTCGGTGCCTTGGGTGGGATGGGAATAGAAGCCGGTTGCGGGTGCCATCATCACGGTTTTGCCGTTGTGGTTAAACTCTTCCAACAGCCACTGGCAGAATCTGTCGGAGTTGTCGATAGGCAGGCGAGCCACACAATAGAACGCCCCCTTTGGATTGGGGCAATAACATCCTGGCATATCGTTGATTGCATTCACAATAGCGTCTCTTCTTTCCACATATTCGGCAATCACTTCATCGAAATATTCTTGCGGAGTATCCACAGCCGCTTCGCCCAAAATCTGACCATAGGTCGGAGGGCTAAGGCGGGCCTGTGCAAACTTCATTGCCGTTGCCATCACCTCTTTGTTCTTTGAGATGAATGCGCCAATGCGAACGCCGCATGCACTGTATCTTTTTGAAACAGAGTCTAATAAAATTGTATTTTGCTCAATATTCTTCATTTCCATCACGGAGAAATGTTCCTCTCCGTCGTAAGTAAATTCCCTGTACACCTCATCGGCGAACAAGAAAAGATCATATTTCTCAACAATTTTACTCAGCGTAATCAATTCTTCTTTGGAATAAAGATAACCCGTAGGATTACTGGGGTTACAGATCATGATCGCCTTGGTTTTAGGAGTGATCACCTTTTCAAACTCCTCGATGGGAGGCAATGCAAACCCGTTCTCGATCTTAGAGACAATAGGTTTCACTACCACACCGGAGGTGACAGCAAAGCCATTGTAGTTTGCATAAAAGGGCTCGGGAATGATCACCTCGTCGCCTGCATCTAAGCAGGAGTTGAATGCAAATTGAATCCCTTCGGAGCCGCCGGTGGTCACAATAATTTCATCGGTGGTCAGCTCAATACCCACTTTGTGATAATATTCCACCAATTTTTTACGGTAACTAAGGTTGCCGGCCGAGTGTGAATAAGCGATCACTTTGATATCGGCATTTTTAACGGCATCGCGGGCACCCTTTGGCGTCTCAATGTCCGGTTGACCGATATTCAAGTAAAAAACCTTAACTCCTCTGCTAACAGCAGCATCCGCAAAAGGAACTAACTTCCTGATAGGAGAAGCGGGCATCATTTCCCCTTTTTTTGAAATCTTTGGCATAATAATTTTAATTGGTTAAATCTATAAATCTTCTTTTATTTCTAATAACAAATTCTTCATTTTCAATAACGTATCTGTGATATAAGCATTGTCTTTTTCTTGGACTGGATTACGCTTCATCGCCTCTTTCGCACCTTGCAGCGTATACCCCTTAATTTTTGTTAAATAGTGGATTGTACGAATCGTTTCGAGATCATTTTTGGTATAATAGCGATCTCCTTTTTTATTTTTGAAAGGTTTGATCACATCGAACTCTTTTTCCCAGTAGCGGAGTAGTGATGCGTTCACATCAAACATCTTGGCGGTTTCTCCTATCGAGAAATACACTTTTTCAATCTCTTCCATGGCGGCAATTTGTTAATAATCTTGATTTCTGGCATCTTCGCGGCGATTATCCTTCTCTTTGATACTCTCGCGCTTGTCATACATTTTCTTTCCGCGTGCCAATGCGATATTCAGTTTGGCATAACCGTTCTCATTGATCCACAGTTTTGTGGGGATAATTGTCATCCCTCGATCGTTCAGTTTGCTTTGCATTTTCTTCAACTCCTTACGGTTGAGCAGCAGCTTCCGGTCTTGCTTGGGATCGTGGTTGTTATAACTCCCATCTTTATACTCACTGATATGGAGATTATGCACCCATAACTCATTTTCTATAAATGAACAATATGAATCCGCCAAGTTCGCTTTTCCTGCCCGGATAGATTTAATCTCGGTGCCGGAGAGCACGATACCGGCGGAAAACTCGTTGAGCAAGAAATACTCAAACTCCGCTTTCCGATTCCTAATCTCTATATTTCCTCTATTAACTCTCTTTGCCATTGTCCATTTTTGAGTGGGCAAAAATAAGAAAAAAGGCAATGCGTAAATGCATGGGAAAACGGTGTCAATAATGCGAGATAATAGATGGAATAGTGAGAAAAATTTGATTTTTTAGTGATGAAAACGATCAGACAATTCTCCTCCGCACCATTTTCACAGGTCATCTAATTGTTTTTTTCAATTTGATTTTCAACATCTTAAATGATAAAACAAAAAATATTCGGTCTAATTTTCAAATCGAATAAAAAAAATACTATTTTTGCGCACCTCAAACGAAGGCTGTTTCAGTAGCTCAGCAGGTAGAGCACATCCCTTTTAAGGATGGGGTCCTGGGTTCGAATCCCAGCTGGAACACGGGGTTAAAAGAGCTGGTAATCAATTTGATTGCTGGCTCTTTTGTTTTGGAAGAAAATCGAAGACGGGCGAGGGGATGCGGTGGGAATGGGACGATTTTGGGCTATTTACTGGCAAATGTTTACCCAAATGTTTACCCAAATTTCAGTGGTAATATATTGATTGTTTGCACAATACGCAAAATCAATGAAAATCATGATTAAACCTGTCATCAGGAAAGACAAAATCAGCAAAGCAAACACCGTTCCTGTTTTATACACTTAGGAAAATCTGACTTTTTTGGTCATTTGGATATTGCGATTGATTTTGAGCAATTTAGATTTGACTTCACTCCCTTTTCTCTATTAAATATTGCCACAAAGTGGCTCTATTAAGCAAGAATTGAGAAACTTAAAAGCTACTGTGAAGTTATCAGGAAGAGTTCGCTTCGCTCACACATCCATCTAAAAGAAGAAAAAATAAGTTGTCCTTTCGGTAAACTTTTATATCTTTACAAAATGAATAACACATAATATAGGCAAATCGTCTTCTATAAAGAATATTTTCGGATTTTCTTTGAGAAGCAGTCTATGCAAGCAAAAAATAAAATTGCTTGGACATTGAAATTGATTCGGGAAATAGAACAAATCCCCGAAACGTATCTGAAACATATTGAAAGTACAGATGGTTTATATGGAATAAGAGTTCAAGTCGGGAATAATGCTTTTCGAATATTCTGTTTCTTCGATAATAGGTTGTAAATTAGCGACAGAATCCCAATGACGCGATTTTGCAGGAGGTTGCAAAATTCATTTTATTAGATTTCAATTCGAATTATTCAGCTAATTATTACCACGGAGCCTCGGAGAGCACAGAGAATAAAATATTTACATTCAAATTGATCCATTTCTTTCTTTTCGTTCAATTGATTTGTAAAAATTGTCAATGCACTGACGATTTTTACATTAAATTCGTCAATAGAAATAAAAACACTATCTTTGCACGAAAGATATAATAGGTATGGAACCTGTAAAACGAGTATTGCAAAATAGGATAACAGATCGGATAGCACCCAATAAAGCTGTTCTGATTTTTGGCGCTCGAAGAGTGGGAAAAACAATATTGATGCGCCAGCTAATAAACGATTTCGATGGGAAAACCCTGTTGTTGAACGGGGAAGATTATGACACTTTGTCTCTTTTAGAAGAGCGGTCAATTGCAAATTATCGGCATCTGTTGGATGGAGTGGATTTGTTGGCCATCGATGAGGCGCAAAATATTCCGGAAATCGGTTCCAAATTAAAATTGATTGTGGATGAGATCGAGGGTATTCGGATAATTGCAAGCGGATCATCCTCTTTTGATCTCTTGAATAAAGCAGGTGAACCGTTGGTTGGACGAAGTACGCAGTTTCATCTTACTCCTTTTTCTCAAAGGGAGATTTCTCAGAGGGAGACAGCGTTGGAGACGAAGCAAAATCTTGAATCACGCCTTATCTACGGCTCTTATCCGGAAGTCGTTATCATGGAGAGTTTTGAGCGCAAAACCGACTACCTGAGAGATATTGTAAACGCTTACCTGCTAAAAGACATATTGGCTATTGACGGATTAAAGAATTCCGGCAAGATGAGAGAATTACTCCGGTTAATTGCTCTCCAACTCGGCAATGAGGTGTCGTATGATGAATTGGGCAGACAGCTGGGCATGAGCAAAAATACGGTTGAAAAATATCTTGATTTGTTATCAAAAGTGTTTGTCGTGTATCGCCTTGGCGCTTATGCTCGCAACCTGCGAAAAGAGGTAACAAAAGCCGGCAAATGGTACTTTTATGACAATGGGATACGAAATGCCATCATTGGAAACTTCAACCCTCTTTCCATTCGTCAAGATGTTGGTTCATTGTGGGAAAACTATATCATAGGGGAACGGATCAAAGCAAATTACAATGAAGGCTTAGGTAAGGAGTTCTATTTTTGGAGAACTTACGACTATCAAGAAATAGACCTCATTGAAGAGAGTTCGGATTCTCTTACCGCTTTGGAGTTCAAATGGGGAAACAAAATGCCTAACGTGCCGGCTGCTTTTAAAGAAGCCTATCCCAATGCGACATTTGATGTGGTAAATAAGAGTAATTATTTGAAGTATATCTAATCTAAGACTTCCTGACCTCAAAATATCTTTTTTCTCTTTTTTTCTTACACAGTGTCATCTCCGTGATACTCCGTGTAACAAAGAATCCACTCAAAAATCCTTAGCGGATTATCATGTTACACCGAGAACCACCGAGAACCACCGAGAAAATGAGTGCATTCTTGCATTGTGGCCTTTGTGTAAAACTTTGTGTCCCTCGTGGTGAGAAAATCTAACCACAAGGATAGTTTGTAGAAGTTGAATGATACAGCATTTCCTTTCCCAACTTTCCCGAAAAAATCGTATTTTTGTAAGCATGTAAAAAAACAACGAATATGTACAAACCTATTCCAATAGACAGAGAAAATCTTACCATAATGGGAGTTTCATTTCCTGACTTGGCAACGCTTGACAGCACCGCAAATGCCATTGGCTCGAATATGTTTGAGGGATTTGAACCTACTGTAAGCAGCATCTCCCTTATCCGTGACTATATCATGAACAAGATTACTTTTACTCAATTTGTCGATGCTGCAAAGAACTCTGAAATAGATTAAATGACACGAAAAATATGGTATTTTTGCCCGACAATAGAAAAATAAAGAATGTAATTTATAATTTCTGCATATATGTTTATTCAAAAAGAAATAGCAACTCATGCGAACGATTTTCAATCTTTATGTGAAAAACATAAAGTAAAGTCGCTCTATGCTTTCGGTTCATCTGTTCGCGATGATTTTAATCCCGCAACAAGCGATATTGACTTGATTGCTGAAATAGATGGGGAAGACCCTATCGAACGCGGCGAAAACATTATGTCATTGTGGGATGCTTTTGAAGCGTTTTTCCATCGTAAAGTTGATTTAATTACCAACATATCCATACGAAATCCATTCTTGAAAAAGAGCATCGAAGCTACAAAAATTTTAATTTATGATGGAACAAGGAAAAAAATACTTATCTGATATTGCAGATGCTATTATTCTTATTGAAGAATTTACGTATAATATTTCTTTCGAAGAGTATAGTATAGATCTCAAAACGCAGAGTGCTGTAGAAAGACAATTGGGAATTATTGGCGAAGCAGTCAATAAATTTAGCACCCTACTACCCAATGAAAATTTGGATAATATCCGACAAATTGTGGCTTTCCGAAATCGGATTATTCATGCATACGATTCTGTTGATAATTCTATTGTGTGGGCAATAATCAAAAAACATTTACCCTTATTGCAGCAAGAAGTCGAAGAAAAACTGCATTTGTGACTTGAATTCTGAATATGTAATCCACGCATCCAACCACTCTATACAAATCCCCCGCCCCCAATCCGATTGGAAACCCAAAATCCATTCCGAATTTCCGAGTAAGTGTCTTCGGTTAAGCGGGCAAAAACATAAAACGGACTTGGACTGGTTGATATTAATTCCTATTTTTGCATCCAAATTTATCACTCATGCGTAAGGTCGCCATACTCTTTATTTTTATCCTGCTTTCCTCTTTGCTGACAGCTCAAAATAAATGTGCTTTAGTCATTGGCATTGGGCAATATCCGGCAGAAAGCGGTTGGAGTGAAATCAATGGAAATAATGATATTGATATTGTAACCACTTTTTTGATTGACAATGGATTTTCCAAAGAGAATATCGTGATTCTAAAAAATGAGCAAGCTACTAAAAATCGCATCATTAGAGAGATCAAAAAGATTACGGAATTATCTAAAGAAGGGGATTTTATCTATATCCATTTTTCCGGTCACGGGCAACAGGTTACAGATTTGGATGGAGATGAAGAGGATGGTTTTGATGAAGCGTGGATTCCTTATGATGCAAAAAAGGAGTATAAAAAAGGATATTACGAAGGCGAAAATCATCTTATTGATGATGAAATCAATGCGTTACTTAAAGAGATAAAAAAGAAAATCGGGGGAAAAGGGGGAATTGTGGTTGTGGTGGATGCTTGTAATAGCGGCGACAGTTCGAGAGGAGAAGAGGAGGAGACTGAAGAGATCGTTATTCGGGGAACCGCAGACAAATTTATCATTCAGGATGTTGCTAATACTTCAAAAAAAGTAAAAATTCCAATTGAGTGGGTTGAAATCAGCGCTTGCAAATCATATCAAAACAATCATGAATGTGTCATAAATGGGAAAAATTATGGCTCTCTATCCTACTCTTTATATTCTCAACGTTCCGATTTGCCGAACATTCCTTTAGAACTTGTTGAAAAAATGATTAACAGAAAGATGAGAGAGTTTGTTTCAAGCCGAATACAAAGCGTTCAAATTCAATCTCCCGAATCTTCATCCGGACAAATTTTATTCAAAAAATAATGACTGATAAACAGTATATTGAAGCATTACAAGAAAAAAACGAATTGGTTTTTACACATCTGTACGAATCATGTCGAGGGTCTTTTTTTGGGTTTATCAGAAAACATTATGGCAAAAATGATGATTATATCACGGATCTTTATCAAGATGCTTGTGTCGCAATGTGGGAAAATATTCAAAAAGGGAAACTTACGCCTGACAATCTGACCTGCTCCTTGCAAACCTATCTGAATGGTATAGGGAAATTTAAACTTATGGCACGCGATCGCAAATACAGAGAGATGCTGGTAGATCAAGAATTTGATTTGGGCGGATATAGTGTGGAGAGTTTACGCGATGAGATTGAACGTGATGAGATTGTTCTATCTACGGTTAATAAGATGCAGGAACCGTGTCGCACTCTATTAGATAAATATTATTGGGAAGAGTTGAGCGGAGAAGAGATTGCTACTCAAATGAATTATAAAAATACCGACACCGTGAAAACACAGAAGTACAAATGTATGCAGAAGCTGAAAACAGTATTAGCCCAGAAATTGCAAGATTTTAAATAGTTGGAATATGGATACGAAACAACAGTTGGAAGAATTAATGGATCGTTACCTGACAGGAAAAATGACGACCGATGAGAAAACGGCATTTGAATTACAACTATCTCAAGATACGCAGCTTAGAGAAGAGCTGTCATTACACAAACAGATCATAGATTCTATTAAAAAGAAAAATCTGAAGGAACAATTGCAACGCACGGAGCAGAAAATACACAGTAGAAATCGTCGCCAAATTTTCATTCGTACTATTTCCGGAATTGCCGCTGCCGCCTGTATTTTCTTTGCGGTCTTGATTACCAATAACAACTCATCTCTTTATAAATCCTATGGTGACTCTTGTTATGAAGAGTTCTATCTGCCTGTAACTCGCGGTGACAATAAAGTTGATTCTCTTTTACATGCTGCCAACCAACAAATTAGCGACAAAGAGTATAAAATAGCGTTCCTTACTATTGACAAAGCCATAGAAATACTTCAACAAGAGACCTTCGATACCTCAACGGAAGAGGGGCAATATTACCAAGAGATGTCGGAAATAAAGATGGACAATGCCGAATGGATGAAAACCATTGTTTACATGAAACAGGGCAAAAAATGCAAAGCGAAAAAGTGGCTGAAAAAGATTGCAGAGAGTAAAAGTGAGTATAGCAACTCTGCAAAGGAAATACTACAGAAATAATCGTATATTTGCAATGAATTTTGGCACAGTTTTATTGCAAATATGTGCCAAAAAAATCAGCAAAATATGATCGAATCTACTCACTATAAGATTGAAAAAGCAATAAAGAAAAAAGGCCGGGGTAAAATAATTTTTGCAAATGATTTCACTTCTCTTGGCACAAGTTATGCTGTGCGTCATGCTTTATCGCGTCTCTGCAAAAGCGGATTGATTTTACGCCTTGCTGAGGGAATATATCTATACCCCAAAATAGATAAAGAGCTTGGGCTGGGTGTATTATATCCTTCCATAGATACCATTGCAAAAAGTATTGCAAAAAAAGATAAGGCTCGTATAGCCCCGACAGGACTTTACGCGCTTAATCGTTTGGGTTTCTCCACCCAAGTGCCTGCCAATGCCATTTATCTAACTGACGGTTCGCCGCGTAGAATAAAAATAGGTAACGGGCAGGGCATATTGTTTAAACACACTGTGCCTAAAAATTTGGCTTTTAAAAGTGATTTAGCTATGTTAATCGTCTTCGCATTAAAAGAAATCAAAAAAGACAACGTAACACAGGAGCATTTAGATAAATTAAGATCACTACTAAAACAAGTGCCTAAAGAAGAATTTTTACAAGATGTGAAATTAATGCCGGAATGGATTAAAGATCTAATCATTAAACTATATGAATAACTTTTTTGATGGAGTTGGATTTCGCAATTAAGGCACTCGGAGATGATGAACTATGGAATATAATTCACCATCACCGATCAATCTTTACACGCGTCAGCGGCGTTGATTATTCGCAAGACATTCGTAATAACCTCTCTCTTATTCCACCGGCACAAATTATTGACGACTGGCGATCGGATTACGAAAAGATGCAAAGCACTATGATCTACGGGAACTCCATGTCTTTCAATAAGTTGATAGAAAAGATCGAACTACTTTGCAAAAGAATCAAAAAAAATCATTCTTGACGGTTACCTTTTCGTTTCTTTCGACATAAACAGGCATAAGTAAACAATTACAAACCTAAAAATTTAAAAGAGATGAAAAAATTAATCGTTTCCATTATCGCGTTATTCCTCTGCACAGCAGCATTTTCCCAAACTTACGTAAGCGGGTATTACAAAAGCAACGGCACGTATGTTCAACCTCATTATCGAACTACAAAAGACAACACCAACCACAACAATTGGAGCACTTCCGGCAACACCAACATCTACACCGGAACGAAAGGCTCTGTGGCAAAAGACTACTCACCGCAAGCCACCAATTATGGACAGGGCAAAACCATTTACACCGGTTCACAAGGCGGACAATACTACTACAACAGCAATAACAATAAGACATATATTCCCAAGCAGCCAAGCTCTACCAACTATTACAGAACCAGTAGCAAAAGCAGCTATAAAAGTAGTTATAGATGGTAGAATAGTAAGTTTTTCAACAAGTTATAGTAAAATTCAATTTTTACAAAGCAACAAATCCCCTGTTTGAAATTAATTATTACTTTTGCGATTAGTTTTTGAACATGAAAGCGTTTAGTTTATTCTCTCAGTAGAATCTGGTAAATTCAAAGTAGGTGAGAGTAAGCAAAAATACCACGTCTGCATAGGCGTTGGGATTGTTGCTTTTTAACCTACAGGTTTACCAGAGCCTTACTGATAAAACGACTACAGTTCTGACGCTTTCTTCATTTAAAAAATGCTATTGAGGAGCTGAGTAGCGGGAATATATTAAAATACAAAGCTATGAAAAAACCATTGATCTTATTATTGTTCACCTGCATGGTAGGAATTTCTTTTGCGCAAGAGACAAAGGAAGAATCAAAACAACCGGTTTCAAAAGAGATTGCGGCCATTCGGATTGCCAACAACTTGGCAAAATATGGCTATGAGAACTACTCGGCATTGGCGCTGATTGAGGCGGCTCAAATTTTTGCGACAACTCCGACCCAGCCGCTCAAAACCGAAAGCATTGAAAAAGGTGAGCCGGTAGGCAAAGAAGAGAAAAAAACCGAAAAAGCCGAATTTACACCGACTAATCTTTTAGCTGATGCACGAAAGTTTGCTGATGGAGATGCCACTTTATTGGCTTTGGCAGAACAGGTGGAGAAAACAGGCAAGGAGGCTACTACCCGCGGCAGAGTGGGTGGGCCGGGAATCATGACGGCAAAAGTAAGCGCGGGAGGCACGGATACGTATGCGATAAAGTTTTGGGCTAATGAATTAGCTGAAATAGCTCTTTCGGGAGATGGCGATACCGACCTTGATCTTTATGTCTATGACGAAAACGGCAATCTGATCACCTCCGACGCAGATTATTCCGATGATTGTTACGTGAGTTGGGTGCCAAAATGGACCGGTTCATTTATCGTTAAAGTAGTCAATCGGGGAAGAGTGTATAATAATTATGTGATCGGAACGAATTAGGGAAATGTTCAAAGCACATTCATTAAAAACATACTGTCATAATGCTTTGACAGGAAAGAGTCTGAGTTTAAAGGTTACTTTTGCTATTGATTTGACTATATCCATAGTTGGAGTTTTGGAATTATTCTTTCTAACAATTAAAAATTTAATCACTCAAAATCTTACAACTATGATGAAATATATCATTCCAGTGGTAATGGGAGTAGCCCTCGTGGGGAGAATGGTTCCAAACTCTATGCTATTAGATGTAGCGACAATAGAAAAGTAATCTGAATTCAGAATAGAGGGCAGGGTTCGAGTCCCTACTCCCCGCAAAAGAAAAATGAGATACCGAACTAAAAATGTAATCAAGTAATCCGTGAATAAATTACGCAAAACAATTTTTGAATAATGAAAAAAGTCGCACTATCTT
>JAJDJJ010000017.1 GCA_030267125.1 Bacteroidales bacterium OttesenSCG-928-B11 | reverse complement strand
AGAATGTTATCTCATCCCGTCAGGGATGATATCTTGGTAGAAAGGGAACAAAAAGAAAGGTTTACAGCGTGCCGTAGGTACGCAACAATTTTCTCCGGACACTCCGATCTCTATGATTCTCAGCTGCTCTCTGTGCAACCTCTTATGGAATTCTTCCCAAAATAACATGCTGAGTGGTAGGGGGTGAGTAGTTACGCCTATTTTAGCCTGTTTTGCTTTTGGCATTCCATCGAACGATAGCAAGGATGAATCCCTTTCAAGATAGCAAGTGCGGCATTGGCGCCCTGCTCATATCACTATTTTATCTTATTCGTCAAAACCGCACGTCATTTATCGAGTAAACCGAATTATCTCATTTTCCAGATACGGGTATTGCGCTATGAGTTCCTTGCGGGTAGCCATCTCAAAGTCGCGAAAATCAAACCCGGGAGAAACTGAACAGCTGGATAAGGCGTACCCTTTCCGACCTTTGATACCGGCGGCGAACCATGTACCGGCGGGAATTACCACCTGCGGATGCTCATTTCTGTCGATTTGATTTCCCACCAATTTCACGGACAACACCCGATCCTTGATCATCACCAATTCAATGGTATTGCCCTGATGGAAGTACCAAACCTCATCCGATGCGATTTTGTGAAAGTTAGAATGGTCTTGATCGGTCAAAAGGTAGTAAATCGAAGTGGCGATATTTCTTCGCTCCTGCGATGGATCAACAATATCAATAGTTTTCACCGCACGGTAAGTCTCCCTATAATAACCGCCTTCGGGATGTGGCTGTAAAGCAAGACTTTTAATTATTTTTTCGGCGGTCGTCATAGTAAACAAATTAAAGGACAATTTTCTCCTTGAACAATTTCCACCTCAGTAACAAAAAGAAGAATCCGAAGTTCAATTGCCCGTTAATTTTTTTTCCTTATCATTGCATCGTTTTTTAGGAATGGCAATATTAATAGTTAAACAAAGAAAATATCACATGAAAAAAATCCATTTTTTATTATTAGCCTTACTTTTCTCTTTCGTTTCAATGCAAGCTCAAACCGAGCAAGATTTCGAAACCGATCCGCAAATCCTGCAAAAAATTGACGAGTGGCAGGATCTCAAATTTGGCTTTATGATGCACTGGGGGCCTTATTCGCAATGGGGCGTAGTGGAATCGTGGTCGATTTGCAACGAACCTTGGATTAGCCGCGGGGGGGCTAACTACGTGGATTACGTGGCACGATACAAAGTCTTGAATAAAACTTTTAATCCCACCAAATTCGATCCCGATGCTTGGGCTGGCTTAGCGGAACAAGCGGGCATGAAATATGTGGTTTTCACCACAAAACATCACGACGGTTTTTGCATGTATAATTCCAAAGAGACTAGTTACACCATCACCGACCCTTCTTGTCCTTTCTCCGCCAATCCAAAAGCGGACATTACCGGCGAGATTGTGAAGTCGTTCAATGCGAAAAAATTTTGGATTGGGCTCTATTTTTCAAAACCCGACTGGAACAACACCGACTATTGGGCACCCGAGTGGGCAACCCCCGACCGCAATGTTAATTACGACCCCAAAGAGCACCCTGAACGCTTCCAAAAATTCGTCGACTTCACTTACCGACAGATCGAAGAGCTGATGACACAATATGGCAAAGTGGATATCTTATGGTTAGACGGCGGCTGGATTCGTCCGGAGTGGAGTTTGACCGAAGAGTCTACACCATGGATCGGTTGCCAAGGTTGGATCCAGGATGTGAATATGCCCAAAATTGCGAAAATGGCGAGAGGTCATCAAGGCAATATGCTCATCGTGGACCGTTCAGTACATGGCAAATACGAGAACTACAGAACCCCGGAGCAGCAAGTTCCCGACACGCTCCTCCCATATCCTTGGGAAACCTGCATGTCAATGGGCGATTCTTGGTCGTACGTTCCTAACGACAACTATAAAAGCACAACGAAACTGATACATTTGCTATCCGACATTGTGGCAAAAGGCGGCAATTTCTTGCTTAACGTGGGACCTGCCCCCGACGGTTCTCTTCACCCCGACGCCATTGACCGCATGCAAGGTATTGGCGCTTGGATGCAAGTGAACGGCAACGCCATCTACTCCACCCGGCCGGTTTACCCCTATAGTTTTGAAAATGTAAGATTCACAAAAACAAAAAGCGGGAAAACCAATGCTATTTATTTAGTGGCGGAAGGCTCGAACACGCTGCCCGCGGTGATTCGCCTAACCGGATTAGAAAAGGCAAAAACCGGAAGCATCAGCGTGTTAGGTAGTAAAACAAAAGCCTCCCTCAAAAAAGACAAGGAAGGCTATTATATTGAAGTGCCGGCATCTTTGCGTAAAAAACTACCCAACGCCCATGCCGTGGTTTTCCAAATGGACTAAGAATTTAGAACGCTAAGAATCCTACGCCCATACGAAGCCCGAAGATATAATTTCGGGCAACTCTTGTTCCGGCGCTTTCTTTCATCGTGTCGGCTCCATCAAGCATTTCTCGCACAATACTACCACCGCCAAACGTGATTCCTGCGCCTATTCCCATATTCAACTTCAACCTATTGAAGAAGAGGAAATCTTTACCAAACTCCACTCTGCCACCGCCCATGATGAAACTTATCGGTTCTTTCAGTTCGTTTTGCGCATCGGAGCTAACATTAAGCAGATTCACCTCTGCTTTAAAATAATTCCCGAAAGCAGCGTTGCCATAATAGATTTTGTAGAAAAGACCACCGCCGATTGTTTTACTGGTATTGTAACGGCCTGTGTACATGCTTCCTTCCCAGTAATAATACTCATAGTCTCCATCAACAATTGAGCCCACATCTTCGAACAATGATTTATGATAAACAAAACTGGCACCGATTGTCATTCGCGTACCCAAGACGTATTCTATGCTGGGATTTAAGATATAGTCAAACGCGAAATAACTTGTTTTTCCATTCACGTTAGGCCTGAAATAACAAGGCGAATTAACCACTTCGGCGTTAACAAACAGATGACGCCCCATGTATCCGCTCCCTTGTGAGAACAGATTGGACGAACAAAAAACAATGCAAAAAATTGCGGCAATAATATATTTTCTCATGATTATTTCCCTTTCTTTAAATTATAAAATGAGTCATAAATGAAATAGTTGATATAACTTTTGGTCATATCGCCAACACGGTTCACCCCTTTACTTAGAACAGTTTTGCCATCCCGCAAATCCACCATATTGACTGCAATGGATGTACGGTAATTAGGCAACAAGAAATTAAAAACAGTCATGGGAATGATGGTGTAATTGAATACGGAATAGAAGATTAGCTTTTCATATTTATCATACCGCGAGAAGCTTGACGGCGTACAATAGACATAAATAAACGCAACGTTATTGTAGCCCATTTCCGAAATCAGGGTCTCGCTATCCCGGCAATGGTACAGTCGCATTTCCGCCTTATCAGCGCAAATGTATTCCAAATACCACTGTTGCATCATGGTGTAGGTATTATACTCTTTCGTATCGAACCGCGCAATCTTATCCGCCGTATGGTAGCTGTAATCGAACTTCAGTTTTTCCAAAGAATACGCCACCGTTTTGTCGATCTTACTCTTATCTTTTTCCATTTTTGTCAGGTATTTCTCATAATTTTTATCGGTGGCGTTTTTGGGGACTTTAATATCACGCCAATAGGAAGGCGACCACACGGCAATCTCTTTGATGGGTGTTTTTTCCTCTTTAGTGTCCAAGCGTTTGAGCACTTGTTCATCCTCCAAGCGTTTCTCCAATTTATCCATATAGTTAATAAAATCAGGATCCGCCTTCATATCAACCAACATATAGTTTAGCGTTTTGAATTTTTCGGTTGGGATCACCTTGCCGCGAGTGGATTTACGGATTCGTTGGTAGCGGGAAGTTGTCGAGGTTGTGTCCTCCGGCACTTCTTCCACCACAATACTAGCGGGATCCACATGCTGTGCGTAATCCGAAAAGTCGTTAAACGTCATTTTGCTTCGCACAATCAGCCTGGAAGCTACATCTTCCAACATCTCTTTTAAAAACACATCATTCGGATACTTGGCTTGGGTTTTCCATAGATTTCTAAGAGCCAGCACATTTAATTCCTGTCTTGAGAATTTATTGAAAACATGGTTCAATTGCTGTTTTTCACCTTCAATTTTCTTGGCGTTCGGCATAACTTCCGAGTAGTTGCTTTGCAATTTATGCATGCACAAACCATAATATGTTGAGGCTAAGGCAACATCTAAAAACTTGTTATCGGGATTAGCTTTTTGCAAGAAATAGATATTGAATAGCGCATTGTCGTAATTATGGTTGGTTAGATAAACATTGACACATTCAAAGCGGCAAATCTCACGAATTTTTTTAAATTGACTTTCAGATTGCACAAACAAGTTGCGTCCATTATTGTCGAAGCCAGAGATTATATTTTCCACATTTTCCCTTCTCTTTTTGATATTCGGATGTGTGCTGAGCGTATCGATATAATCATCACGGCTGCGGATGGGGCTTACGCTTTCCAAGTAATAATTATCGGGAAAGCTGTAAAACTCCTCTTCTACAAAACTACGAGTAAACGGCATTTCATCAAATGGGAGGTAGCCGTATTGCAACAAATCGAAAACACCTTCGAGAGCTTCATAGGAATAGGCGGAATTTGCATAATATTTCTCGATTGCATAACGATCGGCTTCCACTTCGATTTCGCGGGAATAGGTGTGGTATTTAAGAAATGCATCCAGCTCATCATCAATTTTCCCTTTCCGTTGTTCTTTTTTCCGAAGCGTGTGTTTTTTCGCATAATGCGCGATCTCGTGAGCCAGCACAAATGCAATTTCGCTCTCATTGCTCGCTTGCGCAATCAGTCCCAAATTCACACAAATGACACCCGCTGAGGTAGCGAATGCGTTCACTTCTGCCGAGCGAATGACATAACAACGAATTTCGTTCCGCAACTCGGGATCATCCTTCAGAATATTATCAATAATTTTATCAAGATATTGATTTACAGATGATCCGTAAATCACTTCCCCGCGACCAAAAAAATGGTTAAGTGCTAACAGCGACATATCCGTAGGGTTTTCCATCGCTTTTTTATAATCGGGAGGAATTGTTCCCTCGCTTTTAAGCCAATCAAAATTTTCGAGGGATGGTTGGGCTAAAACCGGTAATACTAGGAACAAAAAACAAACAATAGTTGAAAAAATACGCATATATATAATTTGAGGTTATTATTACATGGCAAAAATAAGATTTTTTTTAAATTTGCAGCGGCAAGCAAACAAATCTAATTATGCTTGTGTTATGGTTATAAATTGAAGCTAAACTAAAAAAATTAAAAACATGAAAAAGATCACTGTTTTAATCGCGATTACTGTTTTAATGACTGTTAATGTGATCGCTCAAGTTCCTTACAAGGAAAACGCAATTATTGATAAACAAACCGTCCCCGGTTATTCCATTGTGCTTCCGGACTTGGACCCCGCTGTTGTTGAAAGCGCCCTTGCGGAATATATCGGCGCCAAATCAGGGAAAGCTTCCGGTTTTGCTTACTACAACAACTTGAATATACCAAAGATAGGCACGCGCAATTACGACATTTACACCAAAGTGGTACGCGAAGGGAAAAAGAAAGACAATAAAGCGAAAGTCTATTTTGTTGTCACAAAAGGCAATATGAACCCCATGGATGACGCCGCTGATTTTGCAGAAGTTGCTAATATCAAGGTCTATTTAGAGGAGTTTATTCCTTTTGCAAATGGCCATAATGTGAAACAAAAAATCTCCGATCTGAACAAGAATCTGGATAAAGAGCAGAAGAAACTCTCCTCCGCTCTAAAACAGAGAGAGAAAGCCCAAAAGAAACTCGAGGATATGGGTAAAGATATTTCTACCCGGCAAACTAAAGTCAGCGATCTGCAAAACGAATTGAACAAAGCGAATACTTTATTGCAACAATTTAAGAAATAGCAGAAGGTGCACCGGTTCACAAAAGGAGGACGAAATTAATTCATCCTCCTTTTTTTGTTCCCCATTTTTGATTTGCCTTCTCCTCTATCATCTCCCCGTTCACAACGTGATAAAATCGCTGGTTGGTCGTTGGGGAATCTAATCCGCCAAGTTCTTCAATGTATGGGCCTAATTTTATATAATTGAAATTCAAAGGCGAACAACAATCCGGGAAGCAGTTTTTCCCCGAATACCAACCGGTCTTCAAAGCGCCCCGCGATCTCTTTCGAATCAAGACAGACAACCGCTCCACTTCTTCAGGATCGGCATCACCTCCCATAAAGCAGACACAAGTAATCGCACCATCATACTCATTGACAATCTCCATCAAACTATCATCATCAAGCAATCGACCGGTATCTTCCCTCAAATATGGACTGTGACAGCCTTTGCAACGATTAGGACAATTGGAGAGATTGACCGCCAGAGTCACCTCATCGGGGATTTCCTGAAAGACAATGTTATAATTGGTGAACTTGAGCATAATGTCTTGATTCTGCCTCTTTTTGTCTGGCTTGTGAGAAATTACTTACCCGTTTCATATAACCGATAATCCGCGTCAGATAGTCCAAGTTTTTGCTATGACACGACGGACACTCCTGCAGATTTCGTTTATCAATGTGTCCACAATCGTTACACACTGTATTGGGAATATTGAATGTAAAATAGTTACAACCTTCTTTCGTCGCCACACGCAACAATTGCCGGTATTGTTCCTTGCTCAAATGCTCTTCCAAATTCAGATGAAGTGCGGAACCGCCGGTCAGGTGTTCGATATAGCGGTGGCCGTGGAGTCGAAACTTATCGATAATATTCAGCGATTCGTCTTCTACTATATAGAAATAGCTATTGTAACAGTCACGGTTCACTTTATAGCCATCTTCCCTATCCCATTTTGCATGCTTAACACCTACATTTTCAGCGGGTATCATCTCGCAATTAAACATCACATCCTTTGTGCGGTATCTCTTGTTATAATCCTCCACGATGCCGAGCACCTGTTGCACAAATTTCTCATAACGGGGATTATCGGCAATTTCAATTCCCAAGTACTCAGCAGCTTCCACCAATCCATTCACCCCAATAGTCAGATATTGCCGGCCCATATTGATATAGCCGGCATCAAACAACGGTAACATCCCTTTCGACTGCATGTATTTTAAGTTCTCATTATAGGCCAATTGCACCCGGTGCACCAAATCCACAACTTCGGCCAGAAAGATCGGATAAGGAATCGATTTCCGACTGGCATGCTGAATGCATCGGTTCAGGTTGATCGTCAACACGCTTTTGGAACCGGTAGAGACACCTCCGGCACCCAACGTATAACTGAATCCATTGTCCTGTATCTCGTTACGCAAACGACAGCAACTGCTGAGCGAATCGGCATTATCACTCATGTAAGTAAAAAACGAATGACCTTCCGTATACATTTGCGCAGTAAAATCACCATATTCTTTGTCTTTTGCATCGCCATTCTCTGTCAGCAAAGCCATCGTTTCAACCGGGAAGGTTAACACGGCGCGAGTCCGTTCCCTATTGAACCACTTCATGAATCGTTTTTGCAGCCAACTGAGTGAATTCCAATGTGGTTTATTCCCATCAGGGAAGACAAACTCGCCAAACAGACTTTCAAAATAGTATTTATCATAATAGGAAATATTCCAGAAAACGGCCTGGAAATTACGGGCGCCGGTAGGCTGGTTGATCGAATATACAATCTGCTCAAAATAGTCAGTAATCATCTTATCCAAAGAACGTTGTTTTATTGAAAGATCCACCACCCTGTCAACATTTTTGTAATAATCATTGCCGTATTCCAATCCGATAAAATAGTTCATATACATCAGGAACTCGGGTGTGGCACAGGCGCCGCTCAGCATACTGGAAACCATAAATACCATGTTGACAAAGCCGCCGCAGAAGGATTTCAGGTTCGTGGGCGCTTTCGAGTTGCCTCCGATCGAATGGGTTCCGCTGATCAGCCAAGGATACATGGTGATGCTGGCGCAATAGTTCGCCAAACTCGTCTCATCGTTTTTGTAAATAAAATGATTATTAAGCAGCTCTATGTAACGATCGGAAACCTCTTTCCCGTACATATCCTTGAGTTTATCGGTTAGCATGCGACGGTTGAGCCGGATGAAATTAGACTTGGGCAATTCACCAATCAACGTAGCCATGTTCTTGTTCTCCACATTGGCGTTAGCGTCAAACTTGCTTCCGGTCGCCGCATTAGCCGCATTGCAGTAGTCTATCAGAAAGTTGAGCTTGTCGCGTACCTCGCGGTCTTCGGTATGCTTTTGCCGGTACAACATGTATGATTTGGCAACAGCGTAGTAACTTTCGGCCATCAAGGCGGTTTCCACTTGGTTTTGAATCTCTTCCACTGAGATTTCATTGGTGATACTTACGCGGCTCAGCACATTGGTGATCACATCTGCCGTGGCAAAGCTGCCCACAGATAAAAATGCTTTGGAGATAGCGCTTTTGATCTTTTCAAGTGAGAAGGGTTCTTTTTTTCCATCTCTTTTGATTATAAACAGTTCCATATTTTATTTTTTTATGTTTCCTTGCAAAAATCTGGAACTTGGGCTGTATTGATAAGAAGGGTATCCTTTGTGTAAAATAACACCCATCCTCGGCTCTTCACCCGAAAGCACCGGATTATGTTTGATTAGGGCAGGTCTTCTGACTTGTTTCGAACTGAGGCGGCCTTCCCGGTTTTCCAACCAGTGGCAAAAGGTTGCCTGTTCTTTGCGAAACTCACAGCTACGGGGATAGTTCCTGATTTTCACAGGATTCCCTTTTAATCCCTGCTATCTTTCGACAGCGCTGGGAACCATAAATCGGATGCAAAAGTATAGGATATCGATTGACGAAAAATCAAGATGGAAAGAATATTTATTAACAAATGTTGATAGTTCCCTGCACCTCTTCCAGCTGTTCCTGCACATACTCGGTATGCTTTATTTTTTCCGCATTCAGCTCCGAAAGATCCCGTTTGATAAGGGAATAATTTTGAGCAACAAAGGTCAGGGCGCCGGCAGTATAGCCAATGAACGCCAACAATGTAATCTTTTTAAAATACCAGATGAAGTCGATCTTTTCCAATCCCATGGCTGCTACTCCGGCAGCCGATCCTATGATCAGCATGCTGCCGCCTGTTCCTGCGCAGTAAGCAAGAAATTCCCAGAAATAGTGGTCCATTCCGAAATCATACATCCCCATTGCGCCTGCCACTAACGGCACATTATCCACGATGGCTGAAAAAACACCAATAATGTAATTGATGGCGAAATATTTTTCCGGCTCCGCCAATGCTATCCCATCCAACGATGCTGAGAGCAAGGTAAGATGCCCGCACACTTGCAACACTGCCACGGCCAACAAAATACCCAGGAAAAAGAGAATACTTGGCGTGTCTATTTTGGTCAGGATCGTAGTGATGGAATACCTGTTGTTGTCGCGTTGCGGATGGCGCATCTTCAGCAGTTCGGTGAGCACCCATAACGCACCCAAGCCGCCCAGCATGCCGAGATACGGCGGGAGATGAGTGAGGGTTTTGAAAACGGGCACACATAACAACGCTGTAACTCCGGCAATGAGGATCAACATGCGCTCGCGGTTAGAAGTCGGGCTTGTCGATTCCGTATCGCCAGCTGATTCCAGATTGCGGGGACGGGTAAAATTGCCTTTCAGCTTAAATGAAAGGATCACAAGTGGAACCACAATCGACACCATGCTCGCCAAGAAGGTCTTCGCAATGATATTCACCGCACTCACCTTTCCTCCCACCCATAACATGATGGTGGTCACATCGCCGATCGGCGACCACGCGCCGCCCGCATTGGCAGCTAAAACAATCAAACTGGCGAACAACCAACGCTCCCGCCTGTTTGCCATCAACTTACGCAACAATGTAATCATTACGATCGTGCTGGTTAGGTTATCCAAAACTGCTGACATGAAAAATGTCAAAAGAACAAGTATCCACATGAACTTCACGCGGCTGGTAGTTCGGATCTTGTCGGTGATAATCCTAAAACCTCCGTAGGTATCTACCAACTCCACAATGGTCATAGCTCCTAAAAGGAAAAAGAGGATTTCGGCAATCTCGCCCAAATGGGCTATCAGTTCGTGGTGGATAATCCAATCTATAAAACCCACTCCATCAGGATGATCCCGAAGGAAAAGATCTTTCAGATCGATGTTCATGATGGACGATTCACCGCCAATCACCAGCAGCGTCCATAACGAGACGCCTAACAGCAACGCCGAGGCTGTTTTATTGATTTTCAACGGATGTTCCAAAGCTATGCACGCATAGCCTACAATAAAGACGACTAAGATAACGATAAAAATTACACTCATGTTTTGGGTTATTAATGGTAATTATTTGATTTTTGGGTTATTCCAAACAAAAAACACAAAATACTATCGGCTGGCAAATTTAACAATTATACCTAAATGAATGCGGTACACATTACTACCAGTAGTACAATTTTCCTATTTTTGCCATCTCATTTGCGGATCAACCCTATGTTAAAAAAACAACCTTTTTTACAAATATTCAGCTCATTTTTTCCGTGGATAATCACTTGTGTAGGGGTGGCTTTGTTTTTTCGGGTGTTTGAAACCATTGGACTGAGAACAAATCATATTATCGATCAATTATATTTGAGCGAGTCATGGGGATTGATATGCGATTTGTTTTTGGCCGGGACTCTCTGTACCGGTCTATTCATCCCCTATTTTTTAATCTCAAAAATATCTTCAAAAGGGGCAAATATTACGGTGGGAATTGTTTTAAGCATCTTTTCTATCTCGCATATCGGATTATTATTCTATTTCTTCCAGATGCTTGTCCCGCTGAATCAATCGTTATTTGGCTACTCCATGCAGGAGATCATTCACACCCTCCGCACTGCCAACACGCCTTTTATCCCGTTCGCGTGCCTGTCATTGGCTTGTATTTTTCTAATTATCTTTTCCTTCAAGATCTCCCAAAAAATCAATAATCGCGTTTCTTTAACAATCGCCGCAGTGATTTTCCTTCTTTTTTCGCTGATTTTCACACTCTTCATTTCAAATAAACTTCCGGTAAACGACAAAAAGAATCCCGCATACAACCTCGTTGTCAACAAGTCCTGCTATTTTTATCGATCGGCGATCAGCTACAAGACTCAAGCCGGCAAAGCGGGATACGATGTTATTGACACTCGTCACAAAGGAGTACTTTTTCCCGGCAAAGAGTTTGTTTCCTCCGAATATCCATTGTTGTCATTAACGGAAAAGAGGGATGTTTTAAGTCCGTTTTTTACAAAAAGCGACTCTCTTCCCACAATCGTTTTCGTATTGGTAGAAGGTCTTGGCAATCGTTTCATCGGCGATTATTTAGGTGCGCAATTCATGCCGTTCCTTTCTGATTTAGCCTCAAAGGGTCTCTATTGGGACAATGTGCTTTCAACCACCGAACGATCATACGGATCAATACCATCTATTCTCGCCTCAGCACCTTATGGGGAAAAAGGATTCGCATTTACAGACAATGGATTATATCATTTTTCATTATTAAATATTCTAGGAAAACACGATTACCATTCCACCTTTTTTTACGGGCAACCCAGCTGGTTTGACCAAGCCAAGGATTTCTTCTACCGGAACGGCGCCGACCGGATCGAGCACGCCTATACTTTCCCTGGAAAATATGAAAAAATTATGGTGGGCGACTATTTCTGGGGATACCACGATAAGGATTTGGCAAAAAGGACATTGGAGGTAATTGACAGTCTACCTGCTTCCCGTCGCATCGATTTCATCTACACGGGCAGCATGCACCCACCGTTTACTCTCAGCGAGCCGGGAAAGTATGAAAAGCGGATCGACACCATTTTAAAGTCTGCTGTCTCTAAAAAGAATAAGGATTTCATCCAAAAATACCGCGACTATTTTGCGTCCGTCCTTTTCTCCGACGATGCGATTCGTATGCTGATCGAAGGTTATGCGCAACGCCCGGGTTTTGAAAACACGATTTTTGTAATTACCGGCGATCACAACATGAGTCATATCCCACCCGGGAGCGAACTGGAGAAGTATCATGTCCCGCTCATCATCTATTCGCCATTGGTTAAACAACCAAGGGTATTCCATAGTGTCAATTCACACTTAGACATCACCCCTACCCTGCTGTCGTTTTTGAATAACCATTGGGGCGGACTCGAACTGCCTGATCGAAATGCATTCATCGGGAAAATCCTGGACACCTGTTCGCATTTTCAGAATACGCAACCTTTTGTATTCATGACACAAGGACAACTCACTACCGACATTTTTTCTGAAAACCACCTATTATTCCAAAAAGATAATCTGTACAAGATTGACGAAAACTTCACCATGCAACCTGCCGAGAACGACTCGATACGGCACCTTCTAAACGCTTTAGCGGACGATTTCACCTTACTAAACAAATACACTTGCCTTAAAAACAAATTGATCCCCAAAGAGTTGTATTACAAATATGCGGACATCTCAATGGTTGTCCCCCCTTTCGAGGCCAATTATTGGATAAATGAAAAACAGGAATTTTACAATATAATACACGAACAACCTTTGCTTCAAAAAGGGATTTATTTTTTCGATCTATCTGCCGGAAATTATCCCGTATCACAATCGGAGGTTCCGCATATAGTGGCAGAAATAAAAAACCTGACAACCCAAGAGACCTTGCTGTGGGAGACATTTAACTTGATAGACCGGAATGGGAAGGTACACTGTTTATTCCACGTTGACTCTTTAAACACCGAGGATCAGTTGGTTTTTAATGCTTTTTTTTGGAATGAAAAGAAAATGCCATTTCCAGTTTCAGCGGCAAGAGGTGCATTGTACAAACTTGGAAAATAGCGCCACTCGAATTGTGAAATATTTGTTATATTTGCATGATTTCTATTATCAATGCCACGTTCTTTCAAATCATCTCTATACCAACTCATTATGCGCTCATTTTTCAGATTCAGCCGCGGTGAATGGAGTGCCGCACTTCTCATCAGCATCATCCTTTTATCCTCCATTATTCTTAAACAAGTCTATCCCAAGCAACAAGTTTCCGAGCCGCTTTCGGTCCACTATCAATTAGAAATCAAGCAATTCGTGGAACAGCAACAGCAACTGACTGACTCCATTCAACAACGTTATGCTTTACATAAACGATCTCCTAACGATTATGATCCCGCAAAGTTCTCCGGCAATTCAGGATCATTTAACTCCGGACTTATTCCGGATGACAGCGTGAAGCGTAAACCCAAAACACCAGGTTACGCTATCGTGAAAATCGACCTCAACCGTTGCGACACATCCGATATCACCCGCATTCCGCTATTTGGCGCCAAACGAGCTGAGAAAATCGTGGAATATCGGGAACGGTTAGGCGGGTTTCACTCTCTCGCCCAACTGCACGAGATATATGTCATCCAAAATATCACACCGGAACATATCGAAAAATATTTCTCTGTCAATCATAATGACATTCAAAAAATCGCGATCAACACCGTCGAATACGCCGACTTAGTCAAGCATCCCTATTTCGACAGTTATTTAGCGAAGACCATCTTACAGCACCGCCGCAACCACGGCAACATCACCGACCTGAAACATTTCCAAGAGATCACCCACGCCTACCAGGAGCTGATGGAAAAATTGGAACCCTATTTGGCGTTTTGAAAGAGCAGGAGAATCCGGGCACCTGATTGACCGTATTTTTTAGATTACATACAGAAAAGCCGCCGGATGGAAATAAACCGCGCCTATGCCGAACGGCACGTACGGTGGTGTGGGAGGTCGGAAAACGAAAGCAGGAGGCAAACTGCTTTGTCTGCCTCCTACTCGATAAATACAAATCACTGGTATCACTATTTCACTTCCGGATAGTTTTCCAGTATCAATTTTGTTTCTTTGTAATCAATATTTTTTCCGCAATCATCCACAATGATTTGGTACCATTTGTCGGGGTATCTTGGGTGATTTGGGGAAACAGCGTGTTTCACCTTGCCATCGGTTTTCTTAAACTTGCCATTCTCTTCCTTTTTAACATTACCGTCATTGTATTTCACCAATAAGTAGGCGAAAAGATCATCCCAGGCTTGGCAAACTTCGCGTGATTTTTGCTTGGAATACTCGTTGATTCTTTTTTGTGCGGCAGCCGGATTCTTTTGGAAAAGATCAATCATCTCTTTTTCCATATTCTTAATCTCATTAACAAAAGATTGCTCAAATCCGTGTTGTTTTTCTTTGATATGAACAATCATGTCGCTATATCTTGAGTATGCGAAATTGCTCACCTTAGTAAATCTCCAAAAAGCGGCAGTAGGAGAATAATCAACCATTGAACCGTTACCTACGGCAAATTCCATCGGAATTTCGGTGATTCCGCAGAACATCGGCACGTAGCAGGAGCTGGCGGCATCGTCAACGCCGAACCAAAGAATTCCTCCAAACTTGTCTGGCAAGCCGCTGCGGCATTGCGCTACAAAAGAGAAGCCGGTTTGTTGTGTAGCAGTCGCGCGTTCGTGAAGATAGGTTTTACCGTTTAATTCCCAAGTCATAGGTCTCCAGCGGTAAGGACAAGCGAACGGGCCGGCGCCGGCATCCTTTGTCATATCCATGGATGTTCCTTCATAGTGATCCCTCATCAATTCCATCACATCGTTTACGGTTAATTTTTTCTTGGGAAGAATCCAAAGAGGCATTCTGTTTTTAAGATTATCACCGCGAGCATAATCTTCGTAAGGTTTCATCAGTTCTTCATTGCAACGGTAGAAACCGGCCCATACGCGGGCTTCGCAATAACGCGCTGCCGAGAAATCGAGAGGTGCATAAGCATCGCAAAAGCTAAATTCAGCGTCTGGAGCTTTTTCAGCGTAGTAGCCTTTCAACTTGGCAAAAGAGATGACATCGTGGGAGTAGGCGGTTTCTACTTCAGGGTTGAAAATTTTCGCCATCTCTTTATTGGTGATTGATTTCACACCGTCACGCAATGGAAACGTAGTTATTCTCGCTTGGTTTGCATGTCCGGAAATATAGCCGTCCGGAACTCTGCGAGCCACCCAAACCGCACCTTTAGTCCAGCCTTTCACGGTTTTGCCCTTTTCGTTCTTCATCTCTTCGCCTTTCCCGATCAATTCGAAAATCCAAGCTTCGTTCGGATCTATGATCGAGAATGATTCTCCGGAGCTGCAATAACCATAGTTATTCAGCAGGAAGTCGAGTACTTGTATTGCTTCGCGCGCATTTTTCGCACGTTCCAGCGTAATATAAATCAACGAACCATAGTCGATGATACCGTTGCCTTTTCCCAGCTCTTCACGTCCGCCGTAAGTGGTTTCGGAAATGGCAAGCTGATGTTCGTTCATGTTTCCCACAACGGAATAAGTTTTAGCAATTTGCGGAATTTCGCCAAGGTAATTGCCGGTATCCCATTCTATCACCTCTCTTTTCGCACCGTCGGGATGTGTTCCCGCCGGGGTGTAGTATAATTCGCCGTAAAGCACGTGGGCGTCAGCGGCATAGGTCACCATCACAGAGCCATCCGCACTGGCGCCTTTTGTGACGATAAAGTTTGTGCAGGCATTTAATTCAGCACTGCCCAAACAGAATAATGCAATGATTAAAGGTAAGATAACTTTCTTCATACTTGCTTTTTAATTTTTAAATTGATATTTGATTTAGCTTCAAGATTTTCCTCTTCCCTCGTCTACTTTGTGATAGAAAAATAGTTCGTATTCGGAATAATCAACAACGGCATTGGCGCCACGGTGAGAAGTTGTTGAATAGTGCTTCCAATCCAGATGTTCTCGAACGCAGCCTCTTCCTCTTTCATCAGCACTAAGAGGTTGACATCTTTCGTTTTGGCGTAATCCACAATTGCTTTGCTTACAAGGCCTTTAAATTCGATGATCTCTTCATCGTACCATACATTGGCGTCTAAGCAGAGTTTCGCGGCGTGGTTCATTTGAACAGTCACCACATTCATGTCATCCGGCATGTTTGTGGGGACCAAACCGAGCAGCTGTATTTTAGCTGAAAAAGCTTTCGCTATTTCGATAGCCGGATTTATCTTTTGTAATGTTTCAAAACTGGTGTCGATCGGCACCAAAATTTGGGTCAAATCGCGGTTTATTTGAACGCCGACACGAATGACGAATACGGGTGCTTTACTGGCGACCACTGTTTTAAGCGCGTTGCTTCCGATGAATCGTTCTTCAAAACCGGAAATACCATGCGTTCCGATCACGATGATGGATTCAGGCAGGTTGGATGCGTAACGGGGAAGCTCATTCGAGGGTTTTCCTTCCAAAATCACGATTTGCACATTCGATTTAGGGGATTCCATTCGACACTCTTTTGCCAGTGCTTCTAGTTTTTCATTAGCTTTTTTCGTGAAATCCTCGATCGTTTCGCCTCCTAATCCGCGGGAAGCGCCGGGAGTTTTTACCCAAACTAAATGTAGCACGGCATTGGTACGTAATGAAATTGCCACGGCATGTTTTAACGAATTGATTGAATTTTCCGAGAAATCAATCCCTACAATAATATTTTTCATAGCATTTAAATTTTTAGTCATTTCTAATTGCTGACAAAAATAGAAAAAAAATGGTTGTCTATTTTAGCTTCTTGCTTTTTGTTATTTTTGCACACCAATATTAAAACATTCCTGTTATAAGACCTATGAAAAAACCCCTGCTTTTAACAATAATTTTCTTGATTTTCATTCACTTATCATCGTATTCCCAAGAAAGGACGTACGGCAAAGTTGACACCGCCACTTCCATGGTTTGGACGGGAGCCAATATGGCAATGCTTTTCCCTGCCGGAAAACTGGCGGAAACCTTCAAGCTAAATGCCAGCGCGGGAACAGGTTTCACGTACAAAACCAATGCGAACTGGACGTGGTCGGTGAATTTCAATTACATGTTTGGGGCGAAGCTTTGCAGCGACTCACTCTCTTTCTATCGGGATCTCTTTGGGGATATCATAACCCCAAATGGCAAAGTGATAGATGGTTATGGCGTGGAAAGCGATGTGTATTACGATGGGCGATACTGGACGGTGAACGCCGGATTTGGAAAGATTATCCCTGTGAGCCAGAAATGGCGAAACTCAGGAATATGGATACACACCAATTTTGGTTTCTTCCAACATAAAATCAACATCAATATCCCCGACCCGAGTCAAAACACAATACCCGCTTACGATGGGGATTATAAAAAAGGATACGACCGCAGATCTTCCGGTTTTTGTATGTCTCAATTTATCGGGTACCTTTTTATCCAAAAAAACCGCCTGCTCAGCTTCTATGCTGGCGTTGAAATTTACGAGATGTGGACAAAACCTGACCGCAGCTATGTTTTTACGTTGGGCCCTACGGCAGACATGAAACAAGAGTTCAGCGCGCTCATCGGGCTTAAAGTGGGTTGGGTTATACCGCTCCACGAGAAAAAGAAAACCATCACACTTTATACCGATTAAGATGCGTCTGCTTTACACACTGATTATCAGATGCTATTATCTTGCTGTTCTGATCGCTTCACTTTGGAATGATAAAGCCAAAAAATGGATCAATGGTCGTAAAGATATCTTAGATACATTGATGGAAAATTCCTGTGATGAACATCCGGTGGTTTTCCATTGCGCCTCTCTTGGTGAATTTGAACAAGGTAAACCCTTGATGGAAAGGATGAAAAAAGAAGACCCTTCATTGAAAATTTGGGTGACATTCTTTTCCCCGTCCGGGTACGAGATCCGGAAAAACGATTCTGTTGCCGATGCGGTCACCTATCTGCCCCTAGATACGCCTTATTATGCCAAAAAATTTGTGGAAATCGTAAATCCCCAAAAAGTATTTTTTGTTAAATATGAATATTGGTTTAATCTGATGGCTGTTTTACATGATCGAAACATACCTTTTTATTATGTCTCCGCCATTTTTAGACCCGGGCAAATTTTTTTCAAGAATAGTGGAAAATGGTTTGCGAAACAACTACATAAAGCGGCCTGCTTTTTCGTGCAAAACAAACGTTCTGAGCAACTCCTTCGCCAGATAGGGATTGGGGATGTGGAAATTACCGGCGATACCCGCTTCGATCGCGTATATGAAATCGCGTCAAAACAAATCCATCTGGATTTTGTTGAGGAGTTTGCAACGGATGCCAAACTGATCGTGGGTGGAAGCACTTGGGCGCCCGATGAGAAATTGCTGGCGCTATTGTTGTCGGCGCTGAAAAAGAATAAATTGAATTACAAAATGATCATCGCACCCCACCTAATTGATGAAAATCATATTGAAGAAGTGGTGTCGAGATTTAAAGATTTTGACGTGGTGAGATATACGGAAATGGATGAACATTCGCTGGTGGACGCGGAAGTGATGATCGTTGACCAGATTGGGATGCTGAGCCGGATTTTCAGGTACAGCAACATCTCTTATGTAGGCGGCGCTTTTGAGACCGGACTGCATAATATTTTGGAGCCCGCTGTGTATGGCGTGCCGCTCTTTTTTGGGCCGGAATACGATAAATTCAATGAAGCTGTGGAGTTAGTAGCCTTGAAAGGCGCCTTTGCGATTCGTCGTTTCGACGAGATGTTTGACAAGATTAAAGATTACGAAAAGGAACCGGATGTCTATAGGAAAACTTGCGGGATTACCAAAGGGTATGTGCAACAAAATCTGGGTTCTGTGGATAAGATTATGAACAAAATTAACAAATAAAAAGATGGATACGGTAAAATATTCGGATATTATTGCGGCGCAAGCCACTTTGCGGGGTGTCACTAAAAACACAGCCCTGTTGCACTCCAAATCATTCTCAAGAATGAGCGGTTGTAACTGTTATTTAAAAATGGAAAACTTGCAAACTACCGGTTCTTTTAAAGTCAGGGGCGCCTATAATCGGATCTCCAAATTGACGGAAGAGGAACGTAAGAAACCGGTTGTGGCTGCTTCTGCGGGAAACCATGCGCAAGGCGTGGCTTATTCCGCAAGCAGTTTGGGTTTGAAAAGCACTATTTTTATGCCTTCGTTCACACCGCCGTCGAAAGTGATAGCGACCCGTTTCTATGGAGCGGAGGTTGTGTTGACCGGTGATTCGTTTGACGATGCTTATCAAGTTTCGCAGGAGTATTGTAGAGAACACGATGCCACATACATACATCCGTTTAATGATCCGATGATCATTGCGGGACAGGGCACGGTGGGTTTGGAAATCTTCCAGCAATTGCCGGAGTTGGAAATGGTTGTGGTTCCGATCGGCGGCGGCGGTTTGATCAGTGGCATAGCCATTGCTCTCAAAACGCTGAACCCGCAAATTAAAATCATCGGTGTGGAGGCGGCCGGAGCAGCATCCATGTACGAGTCGCGGAAAGCCGGCGAAATTGTCACTATCCCGCACGTGGATACTATTGCTGACGGGATCGCCGTGAAAACACCCGGAGGCCTCACCTATTCCTTGATCAATGAATATGTTGACGACCTGATCACTGTCACGGATGATGAGATCGCCCACACAGCATACCTGATGTTGCAACGAACCAAAAACTTGGCAGAACCTTCAGGGGTGGCTTCCGTGGCGGCAATACTTAACCATAAGTATGATTTCGGAGGAAAAAATGTGGCGGCAATTGTAAGTGGCGGCAATATCAACATGTCGTTACTGGAGCAGATTGTAGAACAAGGCATGTTGCAGGAAGGACTACGCACCACCATGCAAGTGATCATCCCCGACCAATCCGGCGAGCTAAACAAGCTGACGTGGCTCTTCACCCAATTTAAAATCAGCATCCAAAATATTGAACATATACGCTCCACTTCGTCCGTGCCGATCGGGAGGGTGATGGTGGTTTGTACCGTCAATTTGCAAAATCAAGAACAACTGGAACAGCTGACGGATGAACTCAAATCCAGAGGCCTGCAAGTCAGAGTACTTAATTAGAAGGGATTATCATTGAGCTTTAAACTAACATCCAATTTCTCTCCATCCGGTGATCAACCCACGGCGATCCAAGAGTTAGTCGAAGGGGTGAATCGCGGGGACAAGGCGCAAGTGCTGCTGGGCGTTACCGGTTCCGGTAAAACGTTTACCATTGCTAATGTGTTGAATGAATTAAATCGACCGGCTTTGATTTTAAGCCATAACAAAACGTTGGCGGCTCAGCTGTATAGCGAATTTAAACAGTTCTTTCCTGAAAACGCAGTGGAGTATTACGTCTCCTATTACGACTATTACCAACCGGAAGCGTATCTCCCATCATCCAACACATACATTGAAAAAGATTTGTCCATTAATGCCGAGATAGAAAAATTGCGATTGAGAACCACTTCCGCTTTGCTTTCCGGTCGGCGGGATGTAATTGTAATCGCTTCCGTATCGTGTATTTATGGCATAGGCAATCCGGATGATTTCGCCAAAAATGTCATAAAACTGAAAACCGGCATGATTATCGACCGCAACCAATTGTTGTATGCGCTGATCAATAGCCTCTATTCCCGGACGGAGTTGATGTTAGAGCCCTCGAAATTCCGTGTGAAAGGAGAAACATTGGACCTTTTTCCACCCTATCTGGATTTTGGTTATCGTATTATATTTTGGGATAACGAGATTGAAGAAATTCACGAAATAGATCCCGAATCGGGCGCCAAGTTGAATAAAGTGGAGGAACTGACCATTTATCCCGCCAATATCTTCGTCACTTCTCAAGAATCCATGAATCAAGGAATAGAACAGATACAACTGGATTTAGGCGAACACCTGAAATATTTAAAATCAATAGGTAAACATTTAGAAGCTAAACGATTAGAAGACCGAGTGACGTATGATGTGGAGATGATGAAGGAGCTGGGCTACTGCTCGGGCATTGAAAATTATTCGCGTTACTTCGATAAACGTCAACCCGGACAACGGCCATTCTGTATTTTAGACTTCTTTCCGGACGATTTTTTGTTAATTGTAGACGAAAGCCATGTTACCGTTCCCCAAATCGGAGCGATGTATGGTGGTGATCGATCCCGAAAGCTGAACTTGGTGGAATATGGTTTCCGATTGCCCGCGGCGTTGGATAACCGGCCGCTGAAGTTTGACGAGTTTGAGGAGATGATCGGACAATCAATATACATGAGTGCGACTCCTGCGCAATTTGAACTCGACAAATCGGAAGGGGTGATTGTGGAGCAGGTGGTTCGTCCGACCGGCCTGTTGGATCCGATGATTGAGGTGCGGCCCGCGGATAATCAGGTGGATGATTTGCTGGAAGAGATTGAGCAAACGGTGGATAAGGGCGAGCGTGTTTTGGTGACCACACTGACGAAAAAGATGGCGGAGGAACTTACTTCCTACCTCATCCGAATCGGTATCAAAACACAATACGTTCATTCTGATGTTCATACGCTGGAAAGAGTGGAGATATTGAAAGACTTGCGTTGTGGCGCCATCGATGTGCTGGTGGGCGTTAACCTGCTGCGCGAAGGATTGGATTTGCCGGAGGTCTCTTTGGTGGCGATCATGGATGCCGACAAGGAAGGTTTTTTGCGCAATGAACGTTCGCTGACGCAAACAGCAGGACGGGCGGCACGTCATGTCAACGGACGCGTCATATTTTACGCCGATAAGATGACCAAATCGATGCAGGCGACCATCAATGAGACAGCGCGCCGTAGAGAAAAACAGGTGAAATACAATGAAAAACATAACATTACCCCCAAAGGAGTTGTTAAATCCGACGATATTTACTTAGCCGGATCTATTGATGATAAGTTTACGTTGGATAAACCCTATAAGCAAGTAGAACCGGGTGTCGGCAAGGTTGCTGAAAAATCGCTCCCTAAGATGATGAACAAGACACAACTGGTGAAAAAACAGAAAGAACTGCGGAAATCCTTGGAAAGCGCCGTGAAAGAGATGAATTTCGTGCAAGCGGCAAAATTCCGGGATGAATTGAAAGAGGTGGAAGAACTGGTGAAAAATTATGACCGACCATAATATCAAAGATCTATTTTTAAATATACAAATCAATATATCCGTCATTTCATTTCAGATCGTGATGAAACAATTCTCCGTAAGAGATACCGCTCGGTAGCATATAGTAATTGCCAATAAGTTTTCGTATGCCGTAGGTATACGATGAAAAAACATATTTTTGCAGCCAAATTTTAAAACAGATTCTATGAGAGCATTTGTATTTCCGGGACAAGGCGCCCAACATCCGGGGATGGCACAACATCTATATGAACAATATCCCCTGGCAAAGGAACTTTTCGAGCGGGCTAACGATCTGCTTGGATTTTCGATTACCGACATTATGTTTAACGGCACCGATGATGATTTGAAGCAAACCAAGGTTACGCAACCGGCAATCTTCCTCCATTCGGTTATCGCATATAAGATATTGAACGAAGGTTTGACCCCCGACATGGTGGCCGGCCATTCATTAGGTGAATTTTCGGCATTGGTGGCCAACGAAGCGCTCAGCTTCGACGATGGTCTCGTCTTGGTTTCCAAGCGGGCTATGGCAATGCAAAAAGCCTGTGAATTAAATCCTTCCACTATGGCTGTGGTAATGGGATTGCCCGATGAGAAGATCGAGGAGATCTGCCAGTCCATTGACGAGGTAGTTGTTCCGGCAAACTATAATTGCCCAGGGCAATTGGTGGTGTCAGGAAGTTTCAAGGGTATTGAACTGGCCGTAGAGGCATTGAAGGCAGCGGGTGCCAAACGGGCTTTGCCGTTGAAAGTGGGCGGCGCTTTTCATTCGCCGTTGATGATGCCGGCGCAAGAGGAGCTGGCACAAGCCATTATGGATACCGCATTCAATAACCCGACCTGCCCGGTTTATCAGAATGCAACGGCTTCTCCCGCTACCGACCCCGAAGTCATCAAAAAAAATCTCATCGCACAATTGACCGCCCCCGTTTTGTGGACCAAAAGTGTGGAAAATATGGTCAAAGATGGCGCCACTCATTTCACCGAATTTGGTCCCGGAGAGGTGTTGCAAGGACTTGTAAAAAAAATCAACTCGGCAATGATTATTGATGGAAAAAAATAATTTTATTTGTTAAAAATCGTAATATCTTAATAGTCAACTCGAAATTTTATCAACGTCATTTTGTTGATAACAAAACGATATATTAGTGTACTATTCGATTTCAATATTCTATTTTAGCAATCTACAAACAGGTTGCAATTACTAAATGTAAAATACTGATTCATTAGACTTTATTAAACGGACTGGTTGTTTAGATAAACTAAAAAGAGCAATAATCCTGTTTTTTAGCGTGAAAGTAATGTACACAATTTGATATTAGCGTATGAAAAATTTATTATCCTTATTTGATGAGTCAGAGGTCGTAAATATTGGAGAATCCAAAGCCTCGGAAAAGCATGAGGATTCCGCTTTATTGGCGTCCCGGACTTCCACGTTGGAAATGTTTGCCGATGATAGTATTGTGCCTGATTTTGACATTTACCAAGAGACTGAAAAGACGGAGGAATTGATGATCCAGCAGAAAGAAAAAAAAGAGAACCCAACAGAAACAACAACATTTTCAAAACAAGAGATTTTTCAAGACGCTGTCGCCTATTTTAATGGCGATGAGTTAGCCGCGGGTGTTTGGATAGACAAATACGCGTTGAAGAACGATAAAGGGGAGTTGCTGGAGCGCAACCCCGACGAGATGCACCGCAGGCTGGCAAAAGAGTTTGCCCGTATCGAAAAAAAATATGCTAATCCCTTGGATGAGGAGAAGATCTATGGGCTACTGAAGAATTTCAAGTACATTATACCGCAAGGAAGCCCGATGGCCGGAATAGGCAACAATTTCCAAATCTCATCCCTGTCCAATTGTTTTGTGATAGGAAATGAAGGAGAATCAGACTCTTATGGGGGGGTTATGAAGATGGATGAGGAGCAGGTGCAACTGATGAAGCGCCGCGGCGGCGTGGGACACGACTTGTCGCACATCCGCCCCGCGGGAAGCCATGTGAAAAATTGCGCGTTAACCTCCACCGGCGTGGTGCCTTTCATGGAACGCTACTCCAACTCTACCCGCGAAGTGGCGCAAGACGGCCGGCGCGGTGCACTCATGCTCTCTATCTCTATAAAACATCCCGATGCCGAAAAATTTATTGACGCTAAGATGACGGAAGGGAAAATTACCGGAGCCAACGTGTCCGTGAGAATCGACAATGAGTTTATGGAATGCGTGAAAACAGGCAAACCATACACCCAACAATATCCGGTCAATTCCGACAATCCGACTTTCACACAGGAGATCAACGCGACGAACCTCTGGGATAAAATCATCTATAACGCTTGGAAATCCGCCGAACCCGGCGTGCTTTTCTGGGATACAATACAATCCGAAGCTATTCCGGATTGCTATAAGGAAGAGGGATTCAAGACTGTCTCTACGAACCCGTGCGGCGAAATTCCACTTTGCCCTTACGATAGCTGCCGGCTTTTGGCAGTGAACCTCTATAGCTACGTGGAAAACCCGTTTACGGAAGAGGCAACATTCAATATGCCGCTTTTTAAAGAACACGTGCAATACGCCCAACGCCTAATGGATGACCTTATCGATCTTGAAATAGAGAAGGTGGACGGAATCTTGGCAAAGATTGCCGATGACCCCGAGACCGAAGATGTGAAACGAGTGGAGTGGGAGTTGTGGCATAAGATCAGGGATAAGAGCTTAAAGGGGAGACGTACCGGCCTGGGAATCACAGCGGAAGGGGATATGCTTGCCGCCTTGAATATCAGATATGGCTCAGATCATGGCAACGCTTTTTCCACAGAGGTGCATAAACAGCTTGCGCTTGCCGCTTACCGCTCTTCTGTAACCATGGCAAAAGAACGCGGCGCCTTCCCCGTTTACAGCAGTAGTAAAGAGTGCAAGAACCCATTTATCAACCGACTTAAAAAATCAGATGCCAAATTATATGACGACATGGTGCGTTTCGGTCGCCGAAACATCGCGCTATTGACCATCGCCCCGACAGGAAGCGTGAGTATTTGCACGCAAACCACTTCGGGAATCGAACCGGCATTCAATGTGGTCTACAAACGTAAACGTAAAGTCAACCCGAACGATCTTAATACCGCCAATGATCGCAGAACATTCCGCGATGTCACCGGCGATTACTTTGAAGAGTATATGGTTTTCCATCCCAAATTCTTGGTTTGGGCTGAAAAAAACGGTTATACCCAAAATGTGCTTAACGGAATGGATGATAGTGGTATCCTCGCTTTAGTAGAAAAATCACCGTATTATAAATCCACAGCCGCCGATACCGACTATATCAAGAAGGTGGAGTTGCAAGGTTCTATCCAACAATGGGTCGACCACTCTATCTCGGTGACAATCAACTTGCCTTCCGACACAACGAAAGAGACGGTTGGCGAATTGTATATCAAAGCTTGGGAATCCAACTGTAAAGGAATGACCGTTTACCGCGAAGGTTCCCGCGATGGTGTGCTCAACTCCATCACGCCGCCCAAGAAAGAGGAAAAGAAGAGTTTCAAACGCCCCAAAGAGCTGACCGCGGAAATTATACGTTTTAAAAATAACACGGAAGACTGGATCGCCTTTATAGGCATGAAAGATGACCGCCCGTATGAGATCTTCACCGGGAAAACAGAGGAAGACCGTTTCCCAATCCCAAAATGGGTGGAACGCGGAAATATCATTAAATCAAAACAACAAGACGGCTCTAAATTATACGATTTCCAATACTTCGATAAAGACGGATACGAGATTATTCTCAAAGGGCTTTCCCGTTGCTTCAACCCGGAGTTTTGGAATTATGCGAAGATGATCTCCGCTTTGTTGCGCCACGACATCCCGTTAGATAATGTGATCAACATCATTTCCGGTTTGAATTTCCGGGAAGAGAGCATCAATTCTTGGAAGAACGGTGTCATCCGCGCACTGAAAAAATGTGTGCAAGACGGCGTTAAGCAAAAAGGAGCCATCTGCCCAAAATGCAATGAGGAAAACACGATGGAGTTTAAAGAAGGTTGCCTGACTTGCTCTAAATGTGGATACTCCAAATGCGGATAACATAGAATTACCTTTTTTGAAAATAAATGAATGGGCTGCCAAATTGGTAGCCTTATTTTTTGCAACTACTTGCCCTGCAAATTTTACACGATAAAAAATGAGAGATTTTTATGCTTAACCATGCACGGCACACCAAAAAAAGGCCGCTTGTGAGAGCAGCCTTTCAATTCTTTATTGCAAAAATGATGACATATTAGAATGTACCAGAGCCACCTTTCGTTATTGTGATTTCATTACCTTCCGTATCAAAGATTCTGAATGTATAGGAATATTCGGAATTGGATGTGAAATGAGATACGAAATTCAATGTCAGTTTACCGTCAGCCGCCAATTGAATCCCACTATCATCACCGTTGGTGTTAATATAAAAACTTGTTCCGGTACTTGAAATGTCGGGATTCAATACAGGATTAGCATTTTTTCCATTTGCCACAAAATTGGAGAAAGTACCATCACTCTCTCTTGTAGTCGACAAATCTTGCGCTGTCATTTCTACTTTCACGATTTGATTTTCCAAACCGGAGGTATAGAATACAAACGTATGATTATTTGCATTTGTAGCTTCATATTTGATGGAATCCACAACAGCGGGAGTTACGTCTTTTATGCAACGTACCACCCCGCCGTTGTATCGGGCGGAAGTTCCTTTTGTCACTGTTCCGGCGCCATCCTCGCCAGGGAGCATGAACACCACGGAATTTTTAGGTTGGGTCAGATTACCATCATACTCGAACCGCCTTGTGCTTGACCACAATTGCGTACCCCTTCCACGCGGGGCCTGCAGATTTGCCGTTGAGGTAATGGACATGCAATATTTATTAACCAATGCGGGATTATTCTCAATCAAGGTCATTAGCGCTTTAGCTGTACCGGACTGGTTCCAGTCGCCCTCGGGGCAAATTAATGAAAGGCTGTAGGCTGTTGTGCTGCCCGAAGCCTTCTTCACAGAATCAACCAGCATGTCGTACTCCTTAGAGGAAGGCAAGCGCCATCCCTCCGGACAGATGCCTTGGCGAGTGCCGTCAGCGCCCAAATCATAGTCGTTGAAATAGGGATCTGCAAGATTTTCGGCAGCACTAATTCCAGCTGCGGCGGCCCAATTATAATAGGCGCCGTAATTGATGTCTTTGTAGGGCGATACAGGAATGCCGTTGGCGGTCAAATCGCTGGGCAGGGAGTATGCGGCGGTGTAATTTTCGGTGAAAGCGTCAATATATAGGTTGGGGATATCTTTTCCGCCGGGGAATTTCGTGGTCCTCAGGTTTTCGATCATCCAGTATTTTCCGTCCGGCATCAACCTTGCTTTATACGTTTCGCCGTTCCCGTCTTTTCCGGTTTCAATGACACCCGCACCAGTGAAGCAGTCCGCGCATTCCCTGTCCAACGCTTTCAATGTGAGCGGGAGCTCTTTGCTGTAACGGGACATTTCGGAGTCAGTCTTCGCAAATTCAACCAAGTCGAATTGCAAATTGATATCGGTGTTAGCATTTACCTTGCTGATCAGGGATAGATAGAGTGAATCCAAAACCGGGATGCCGGCTGCTAAGCCCGCATTTACGAAAACCGAGTCATGGTCAAATTCAACAATCTCCCATCTTGAAGTAGTGTTGTTGAAAACACGGAGGATGAAATCATTTTTGCTCCCTTCGGTAATCTTGATTTTGAGGGAGGCGTTCATGGCCGGTTTGAAGTCGACGGTGTCCAGTTTCACGATGAAATCCAAATGGTCTACCGCATCCTCCAGGATGGACAGCACGTCTCTCGGTGGGTAATAATTTTTCAAGGTTGTTTTTGCACCGATGGGTTCCCTCATGCAACGTACCACCCCGCCGTTGTATCGGGCGGAAGTTCCTTTTGTCACTGTTCCGGCGCCATCCTCGCCAGGGAGCATGAACACCACGGAATTTTTAGGTTGGGTCAGATTACCATCATACTCGAACCGCCTTGTGCTTGACCACAATTGCGTACCCCTTCCACGCGGGGCCTGCAGATTTGCCGTTGAGGTAATGGACATGCAATATTTATTAACCAATGCGGGATTATTCTCAATCAAGGTCATTAGCGCTTTAGCTGTACCGGACTGGTTCCAGTCGCCCTCGGGGCAAATTAATGAAAGGCTGTAGGCTGTTGTGCTGCCCGAAGCCTTCTTCACAGAATCAACCAGCATGTCGTACTCCTTAGAGGAAGGCAAGCGCCATCCCTCCGGACAGATGCCTTGGCGAGTGCCGTCAGCGCCCAAATCATAGTCGTTGAAATAGGGATCTGCAAGATTTTCGGCAGCACTAATTCCAGCTGCGGCGGCCCAATTATAATAGGCGCCGTAATTGATGTCTTTGTAGGGCGATACAGGAATGCCGTTGGCGGTCAAATCGCTGGGCAGGGAGTATGCGGCGGTGTAATTTTCGGTGAAAGCGTCAATATATAGGTTGGGGATATCTTTTCCGCCGGGGAATTTCGTGGTCCTCAGGTTTTCGATCATCCAGTATTTTCCGTCCGGCATCAACCTTGCTTTATACGTTTCGCCGTTCCCGTCTTTTCCGGTTTCAATGACACCCGCACCAGTGAAGCAGTCCGCGCATTCCCTGTCCAACGCTTTCAATGTGAGCGGGAGCTCTTTGCTGTAACGGGACATTTCGGAGTCAGTCTTCGCAAATTCAACCAAGTCGAATTGCAAATTGATATCGGTGTTAGCATTTACCTTGCTGATCAGGGATAGATAGAGCGAATCCAAAACCGGGATGCCGGCTGCTAAACCCGCATTTACGAAAACCGAGTCATGGTCAAATTCAACAATCTCCCATCTTGAAGAAGTCTTGTTGAAAACACGGAGGATGAAATCATTTTTGCTCCCTTCGGTAATCTTGATTTTGAGGGAGGCGTTTGTGGTTGATTTGAATTCGGCGGAGTCTAACTTCGCAATAAAATCCAAATGGTCAATTGCTTCCGTTGGGGGTACTAATACATTTCTAGGCAGGTAGTATCCTTTCAAGGTCGTTTTCGCTCCAAACATATTCTTCTTCAGATCGATGGTTCCTTTTAGGGTGTCGCTAAGCACTCTGCTGTCGGAAGCGGCAATAACCCACATTTCGTAAGGAACGTCGTTCATGTCGTTCATCGCGCGGCTCAATGCCGTAAACCCAACCATAATGTCGCCATTTAGCGGGAAACCGTTGGTTACGCCACCGGAGAATTTATATAAACTATCAGAATCGAAAACAATATTTTCCCAGCTACCTGAAATTTTATTATCGAAAGCCAAAGCAATAGAGCTCGGTGCGCCGAATTTGACCATCACGTAAGCCGCGGTATCTTCCATACATCCGATCGGGGTAACGGTGAGATGGAAAAACGAAGAGTCTAAGGTTTGCTCCAACACATCCGGCTCAATCTCTCCGAAGGCTATTTTTGCACCACCGGTTCTCAGGGTTACCGTATCTTTCGCAGTAGCATAAATTACATTGCGGTTGGATGCGTCAACTAAACGGAGTGTGTATGGCAATTTGTGGTCAGCGAGGTTAGCCGCTGTCGTTATTTTAAAGTTAACCGGGTAGTTCTGGTCAGATCCCAATGGGAATCCACCGCTCATACCGCCATCAAATACAGCAACACCATTTTCATCGAAAGTCAGCATATCCCACTGGTCATTGCCGCCGGCACGATTGTGGAACGATAGCGAAATGCTGTCTTTATAAGTAGGTTCTGCTAAAGTGATAGTCACTTCGCCTTTCACTCCGCCAGCTACAGGGAAAACAGAAGGGCCGCCAGATTCGCCAAAGTTAATGTTCACTTCAAAATTTGCCGCTCCGCAAATCGAGCCTGTGATATTGTTTTCTATAGTAATACAGTCAGGTACTCTATTGCAGAAGACGTTTTGGGTGATCGTGTTGCTCACAACAGTGGTGCTGTCAGTAGCTACCATTGTAAATGTGAAAGGTAGGCCATCATTGGTGAGTTCCGAATTATTAGTGCACTGTTTCTGACGGATTCTCAACATCACCGAAATGGGTTCTATGTCAAAGCCTCCGGTTGCACCGCCGTCAAACCAAGCGGATCCATCCTCTTTAAATTCAATCAGTCTCCAAACATTAGCGCCGCCGAATCTTTCAAAATATTCTAATGAAATGTAAGGAGCCACATCGGCATGGCCTTGAATCTTGATCAGTCCTTCTCCTTTAGAGCAAACGCTCGGAGCAATAGCAACATATAATGTGTCGGGCGCATAATCTAAGGTTAGCGGGATGTTTTCCTCAAATTCTATTAAATTCCCTTTCACATCTGTCATGGTCATAATCGCAAAGGCAGTAGTTACTTCAAAAGTCGGGTCGGCATCAGGCTCATTGGCGTATGTGGTATCTACAATGGTAATATCTCCGTCATATAACCTGAAATATAAATAGATAGAAGTATCAATTTCTTCCCCTGGCATATATTGATTATCTAAATAGAAATAGATCGTAGTATCTTGGGTGATCGTAAGACCTCCTTCATCATTTTCACCCACCTTACGCCAATCGCTATTATTCAGTGAATAATATACATCACCAACATTTTGCTCTCCGACATATTCAAATGTATAACCAGCCTCACCGATACAAGTTCCCACAGTGATGATTGCTTTGAATGGGAGCGAGTCGCAACCAATTTGGTACGGTTTTGTTCCTTCGAACACGATATTCATTGTTGGTTCTATTGGCGGTTGGAGTTCTAACAGAGAGGTTTTCATTGAAGACCAAACTTCCGTCGTATTTGTCGAATTTACAATAGCCCAATTGATGGTAGCGGTCTGTGTATTAACCGTATTGTCCGCTAATTGGATGTGGAAAGAAGCCGTCATGTCTTCCAAGCCCGTAGTCGCCATACTGCTCTCATCGATCAGGGCAACGCCATTAACAAAGGTGATATCTACCATGCTGCCCGATATTTGGTGTTGGAAGATGATGCTGTCGGCGATAACGGCGGGGGATAGTGTTATTTGCAGGTACGCGTTTTGGCCGATTTTATCGTTGGCATTAATGTTGATGTTGAACGTTTCGTCTTCACATCCTAAATTAATAGTATTCGGGATATTGGTGATGGAAGGCGGCATATTGCAATGTGAGGGATCTATTTTCACACAGCGCACGCTGAGCCCATTTTGCACTCTCATTTGTTCCATCAGCAGATCGTTACAGCCGAAATGAATGTGTGCTATCGTTGCGTTTCCGTCATTGTCGTTTTGCGAGGTCCAGAAATAGGCGTCGCCTAAAAGATGTTGCGATGTTTGCGCAGCCCAGTTAAAGTAACCGGCAGGAAGCGCCGAGAATCCGGAACTGTTGGTGCTGTTGATTACATCTAACCAATCGGTGGTTGCTTTCAACTGGTTTACACCCACGGAGAAAAGATTGCGGTACTGTTCAGGAGTTGGTATGTACCAACCATCCGGACAAACGCCTCTTATGCCGAAAACGTCAGTTCCTCCTCGGGTTGCTGTGTTATAATCGTAAAGCAAACCCCATTTTTCAGGATCCGGCAGTTGAAAGTCATATTAGTCGGTAAAATATGCGAAAGTAGGATCTATCTCTGCCCCGTCCGAAGCATATCGCGTGGAGCGGAGGTTCTCTGCGGTCCAGCAGTCGCAACCCACTCGGGTGGTGGCGTAACGGTTATCTTGTATATCAGAAACATACACCATCGTGTCGCGGTTGAAATAAGTCGAGGTATAATCCGAGCTACTATAATCCCCGGCATGTTGAACACCTGTGACATACTCGTTCATGGTGCCGCAAGGTTTAAAATTCACAACTAAAAAACTATAAACATCAACGGGCAGAGGAGTACTGGTACCGTCAGATATTTGCCGATAGGTAAGCGAGCATTTGAAAAGAATCGGGTACACGCCTGTAGCCAAAAATTGAAGAGGGTCTGGATTGAGGAGAGTTCCATTGTAAGTTATGGATGTCACATAAAAGGACTCAATTGTATAACCATCTGTTGCTGTCACAGCGGGAGTTCCCAAAATATCCATGTTGCACAGTTCGTAATCACATGTCCCTTCGGGAACTTCCACGTATGCGTTTGCCGGTGGCGTGATGGTGTACTGCGCCATCAACTTGGAGGTTGAGAGGTTGAAAAAAAGCAACAATGCAAGGAACAAAGTTGCTGCCATAGATGTTTTTTTCTCAATGACTGGTAAAATTCTTTTCATGTTTTTATTGATTGTTGATTAAAATTCGCACTTATTTCGAATAAAATTCGCCAAATTCAGTATTTTTGTTATTTTTTATGTTGCTGTACATCAGCTCAAAAGGATTAAAAAGACCCTATTTAAACAGTTTGTAAAAATACGTCTTTTGTAATTCAAATAGCATAAAAACAAAAAAGAATACTTTATTTTGATAAAAACGAAAAACGGGGAATGGAATGCAGGTGATAAAGAATGAAAGACCGGCATCTACATATATATACAAATGTGTGTTGTCGCCTATTCTCTTTGTTAACTTTCGTCCCGTTCAACTTGTTCCCGCGATTTGCTGCGTGTCACCAAGTAAACCCCGAGAAAAACCAATCCGCCCGAAAGGAGCTTCTCCCATCCGAAGGAATCTAAGTGTAGCGCCACGGCAATGATCGCTCCCACGATGGGTTGCAGATAGTTATACATGCTGATGGTGGTGGGCCTCAAGACTTTTTGGCTTACGGGGATCAAAAAATAGGTGATGAAAGTGGCAAATATTACAACATAACCGATCCGCAAATAGGCAGAGAGAGTCAAGGAAGCCCAGTCAGTTGCCGCGACATCTCCGTAGCAGATCGGGAGAGAGATGATGGTGGCGAAGAGAAACATCCATTTCATGGCGGTAACGGGCGAATACTTGGTAACAATCGGCTTAAAAAGTGTTAAATAGATAGAATAAGAGAGGACACTTCCGATGATAATCAGGTTGCCGAGGGTAGAACCGGAACCCAATCCACCCTTATGTTGCGAGAGAATCAAGAGGAGTGCGCCGCCGGCTCCGATCATAACGCCTGCGGTTTTTTTCACCGTAATGGGTTCTTTCAGGAAAAGGGCGGCAAGCAACATGCTGACAATCGGCAAGATTGTGAGGATGATGGAGGCATCGACCGGTGAGGTTTTCGACAACCCCATAATGAAAGGGATCTGATTGAAAACCAAGGCGAATAGGGAAGTAAGGGCAAGAAGTCCGATATCTTTTAGCGAAACTTTCTCTTTTTTTGTAAAAAGCGAAACCGTCCAAAAGAGGATCATGGCACCCGTCATCCGGCAAAACGAAAGCGTGAAAGGCGAAACGATATCCGGCGTTATTGTTCGGGAAATGACAGTATTTAGTCCGAATATAATGTTTGTGATCAAGATGGCTATATGCCCGGCGGTCTTCTTGTTTTTCATACGTTTTTGTTATTTCTAAGGTCGTATGCAACTCGCATGAAAGCCGGGTCATCTTCTTTAACAACGGTTTATGCATGCTTGGTTCATCCGGCAAAAATAGCACGAAAGTACGTTCCTTTTCAAAAGAAATATTTGTAATGTATCTCCTACGGACATTCAGCGTAATCGTCCACAGATCGCTACGCTTATCTGTTTGCCTTTGCCAAACCCTCCGGGTGTATTACATCCTGGCATTCGATACGGCATGCCCCATGACAATCTCCCTGTTTCCGAAACACGGGAAGAGAATATAATGAGAGGTTTTTCATCCCGGTAGGGATGCCCGCTTGGTAGAAGCAAAACGGAACGAACGATCGACCGCGTGCCGTAGGTACGCAACAATATATGGATGCCCCCGTGCAAATGCAGTGCAGTTCGGGGTTATTGGTATTACACACCTTCGGTGTTTGAGCAAATTCAAATATTCCAGTTAAAAATTCTCGTTTTTGTTTTCTCAAATCTTTGCCGGGCAGCAATATTTTTCAATCATCATTGCGCTGTAGTTTTTAGAGAGGTCTTTTAGCAACGAATTTAACGAGGAATTATGTTTATAACACCTTTTCCGTCAGCCAGCTATATTTCATTTTTGGCGAAATTAATGCTTTTTTACCGCTGCCTGACACCTTTTCCTCAAAGAGGAAAAGGAATTATGGTCGCCTGCTGCCTCCGAATTTTAGTCTATCTTTTTTGAACGAGTTATCTTTTCTCTATGGGTGAAAATTATCCCTTTCTGGCAATTTATCTTAATTTAAAATGTTT
>JAJDJJ010000168.1 GCA_030267125.1 Bacteroidales bacterium OttesenSCG-928-B11 | reverse complement strand
CGCCAAACTGCTTGTTGGCAGCAGCCGTTTTGTTATAGCCCACCATCTATGTCGTAAATGTTGTTTGAATGAAAATAGATTGTCTTACCTTCATTCAGCTCTTCATGTTCGATTGCATCATTTCTTAAAAGTCCTTTAAAAATGGTGTCATTGCGTTCTAAAACTTCAACCCACATTCGTTCAACGCAACCGTCATTGTCTGTAAATAATAATTTCACCCAGTCACCAATATTTATACCTCCAATTTGTTCATTTGTAGGAATTGGGGCGTCGTAAACAATTTCAGTTGCTGTCAATGCTACGTCTTCAAGTTCAAAACCGTCGCGTTTAATATTTGGAAATCTATTATCTATAGGAATTGGCTTATAGATACTTTTGTAGTGGTTTAAAATCGCTAACTCTTTTTTATTATACTTTCTTTGCTTGCCAAAATAAATGTCGTTTTTTTCTTTTTCCTTTCTTAGAAAGTAAATCGTTATAAATCCAACGATTACCAATGAAATTATTTGTATTGCCATAATATAGAATAAATATTGCTTCCTAAACCAAAATATTATCAGTGTCGTATGATTTGATTGTCATACCGTCTCTCAAATCCGTAAGACAATGAATTGTTATTTTCCAATACCGAGACAAGATAAAATGAACAACTCTCAAAAGCTGCGTTAAAATTAGCCGATAAAAACGAAACAGGATAGCCATCAGTGCCTAATTATTAATCCGTCTAGTTATTTTAGTCCCATGTCGCACGGTTGCTGCCAACGTCTGGCAGCTTGCCGAAGGCGGGGCAAAGATAAAACTTTCTACGAAGGAATCAACTATCTATTTGCAAATCACATTTCTACGAAGCAATAGCCCCGCTTTTGGCAAACTGCTTGTTAGGCGGTCGCCCAACGATAGATCATTTCTCTCGCTTTTCCCTATAAAATGATTATCCGTAAACTCAATTACTGAATTTTAATGTTTTTAGGAATACCTACATAATACAAATCAAAACCGCCCAAACCTCTAGGACGATTCGAAGAAAAGATCATGAGATTATTGTCAAAATCATGTTCGAAATGTGTTATAGGCCTATATTCATCATACTCTGAATTTATATTTGCTCCAAAATTTGTAGGCTGACTCCAAGCTCCGTTTTCATAGATGGAAAAATACAAGTCATATCCTCCATATCCTCCGGGACGATTTGAAGAAAATACGAGTAAAGATCCATTTACAAACGGACATTTGTCATCATAATTGGAATTAATGTCAAGTTTTATAGACGGATATGCTTCGGAAGATCGTATTACGTCTACAATATTGGAATTTTGAGGTATATTAACCTCGTAAATATCAAAATTTCCGTCTTTATCGGAGCAGTAAATTATTTTTTCTATTTTATTTATAAACTCCATCTTTTTATCATATGATCGACACGTAAAATAAACATCTTTCCCATAAAAAGAGGGATATAATTCATTGGATTCTGTTTTGAGAAACTCAACGTTAAAAATTTTACTGTTCCATAAGTAGTTTATATTATAATCCCCGTTTTCATCACTTGCATATAAAAACAAATCATTGTAAGGGAGAGTTATAAAACTGTATGGGCCTAATTCATTGTTTGGTGTATTAATAAGACTGATATTGTCGCCTTGAATTTCATTGCTAACATTCATATTTAGCTTACCTATTCTTTGATCCCATGTGATATCAACATTGTATAGAATAATGTCAAAATCATTCCCTTTGCTATGTCGATTGCTCGAGAAACACAAATTAAATCCTCCGAATACAATATCTAAATCAGAATTGTAATCATCATATTCTGAATTTACTTCAGTAAAGTTAGTAACAATGTCAGGATAATGTCCTTTTGGATATTTAACCCTATCGCAGGAGTAAAACAGAGTAATAATTAAAATTGTTAAGGTTAATTTTTTTATCATTTTATTCCTTTTGTTTTAAATTGATATTGTCTTTTTTTACTGTTGTTTAATAAATAACTTTCTCCAT
>JAJDJJ010000167.1 GCA_030267125.1 Bacteroidales bacterium OttesenSCG-928-B11 | reverse complement strand
CTATCGAATTAACCTTTATCTTTTAGAACTTTATTATTCATCTAAAAAAGAAAGGAGTCTTTATGAATCCGGTAGTACAAAGTGATAATGAGCTTATAACTCGCTACATGAGCGGTGACGAATCAGCCCTTAAGAGTTTAATTTCCAGACATCAGAAGAAAGTCTTCTCATATATCATGTTATCTGTTAAAAACAGGGAACTGGCAGAAGACATTTTTCAGGATACGTTTATTAAAGTGATAAATACACTAAAATCAGGTAATTATAAGGAAGAAGGAAAGTTTGTGCAATGGGTTATGAGAATTGCCAATAACCTGAAAATAGACCACTATCGTAAGGTGCAACGCATGCCGGCATACGAAACCTCAGGTGATTTTGACATATTTGATCTTCTTTATGGTACCGATCCTTCCGTTGAACAAAAAATCATTACCGAACAGATTTATAATGATCTCAAAGGATTGATCAAATTTCTCCCGCCAGAACAACGAGAAGTTTTAGAGATGCGGATATATGATGATATCAGTTTTAAAGATATCGCCGCCACTACCGATGTGAGTATTAACACAGCATTAGGTCGCATGCGCTACGCACTCATCAACTTGCGGAAGTTGATCAAAGAAAAGAATGTTATACTAACATAATAATGATTAAATCAGCCTGTTATATTCTGTTTGATTTAATCTGTTGATTTATTCGATTACCGAATTACTGATGCTAAAATAAATTTTATTTCATCCCAACAACTTCTTGTATAATACCGATGGTGCTTCTGTTCAAGCCAACGCAATTGAATTGTTACGGAAGCATCATCGCTATCAGTTTGTTGTTCCGAAAACTCGTTCGAAAATAGTTCCCACTTGTTCCAAATAGTATTCCAGCGTGAAATTGGCATCCAACTCTTCATGAGTTAAATGCTTCAGTACTTCGTCATTGGCTTCGAGTAATTCTTTGTAGTCTTTGCCTTCATGCCAAGCGGTCATGGCGATGGGCTGTACAAGGTCGTATGCAGTTTCACGAGAGAGTCCTTTGTTGATGAGCGAGGTCATTACCCGTTGGGCAAAGATCACCTTGTGGGTTAGATAGATGTTTTTTAACATGTTTTCGGGGAAAACCACCAGATTATCCAATATATTCCCGAATCTGTTTAGCATGTAATCCAACAGGATTGTGGCGTCGGGAAGAATGATGCGTTCGGCGGACGAGTGGGAGATATCGCGCTCATGCCACAGCGGGATATCCTCGAAAGAGGTCATCATATAGCCTCTGATTACTCTGGCACAGCCACACATGTTCTCACTTCCGATAGGGTTGCGTTTGTGCGGCATCGCGGAAGATCCTTTCTGTCCCTTACCGAAAGCTTCTTCTGCTTCGCGCAGTTCGGTGCGTTGCCAGTGGCGCACTTCCACAGCCATTTTTTCGATGGTGGAGGCTATGGTTGCCAACGTGGCCATGTAGTAAGCGTGGCGGTCGCGTTGCAGGGTTTGCGTGGAGATAGCTGCCGAATGGATGCCCAATTGGTCGCAAACATAATCTTGGACAAATGGTGGAGTGTTGGCAAAATTACCTACGGCCCCACTGATCTTGCCGCACTCGACATCGGCGGCAGCCCGTTCGAAACGTTCCGCATTACGCCGCATCTCATCATACCACAATGCCCATTTTAATCCTAGTGAAGTGATGTCGGCATGCACGCCGTGTGTCCGACCGATACAAGGCGTCATCTTAAATTCATAAGCCCGACGTTTCAGTATGTCCAGCATTTTTTGCAAGTCGGCACGAAGTATTTCATTGACAGTCTTGAGGATGTACCCGTTGGCGGTATCTACCACATCGGTGGAAGTGAGACCGTAGTGCACCCATTTTTTCTCCTCGCCTAACGATTCGCTTACGGAACGGGTGAAAGCTACGATATCGTGGCGGGTTTCTTGTTCGATCTCATAAATCCGATTGATGTCAAACTTGGCGTTTTTGCGAATTTTTTCCACATCTTTAGCGGGAATGACACCTAATTTGCTCCATGCGGCGGCGGCTTCGATTTCCACTTGCAAGTATGCGT
>JAJDJJ010000166.1 GCA_030267125.1 Bacteroidales bacterium OttesenSCG-928-B11 | reverse complement strand
CCTTGTTGAGCATAGATAACCAACGGATGAGCATACTGCAATCGGAGCAAGCGATTTTTGATTTGGAACAGCAATTCGTGGAACAACGCAATAATTTACAACTGTCACTATCCACCGCATACGACCAGTTACTAACCCAGATCAAGAGCTGGGAGCAGACTTACTTGCTTGTCAGTCCCTGCAACGGTGTGGCCACTTTCACCAAGTATTGGAAAAAGAACCAGAATGTGAATGCGGGAGAAGTTTTAGTCACCGTTGTGCCGAAAGAGGAAACCCAGATTGTTGGGAAGATACTGTTACCCCCGCAAGGCGCGGGAAAAGTGAGGGAGGGACAGACTGTCAACGTGAAATTCGACAGCTACCCCCACATGGAATACGGGATGGTGAGGGTGCAGATCCGCAACATCTCCTTGGTGCCGATTCAGGTAAATGAGGAGAACAAGGCGTACATATTGGAAGTGCTCTTCCCCGAAAAGCTCCAAACCAACTATGGCAAAGAATTGACATTCAGTCAAGAGATGAGCGGCACGGCGGAGATCATCACGGAGGATTTGCGGCTGTTGGACAAGTTTATTAACCCTATCAAAGCGGTAATCAAACGATGAAGATGATGGCAACACGGATTAGACGGATCAAACGGATCTGCACGGATTTAATAATAAAAAAAATCCGTGTTAATCTGTTAAATCCGTTAAATCTGTGTGCCATTTTAGCGTGTTTACACGCCCCGTTAGCAGCCCAAACGACCTTGTCGCTCGATTCCTGTATTGCTTTGGCGCAAAGCCGGTCGGCGGAGGCGAAGCACGCGCTGCATGATTACCAGATAGCGAGTTACGATTACAGCATATACCGGAAGTCGCTGTTGCCGCAGATTTCGTTGTCGGGGGAGTTGCCGATGTTCAACCGCACCATCTCGAAGATCACCATGCCGGACGGCACGGAAGCTTTCGTGGCGCAGTCGGTGGGGAACTATTCGGGGGCGTTGTCGATCAACCAAGCGATCCCCTTCACGGGCGGGCAGTTCTACGTCTCCTCGGGGTTGCAGCGGTTGGATTTGTACCAAGACAGCACAACCACTTCCTATCTGGCGAACCTTGTCAACGTGGGCATTAGACAACCCATTTTCTCATACAACTCCTATAAATGGCAAAAGAAGATCGAACCCGTACAATACAAAAAGGCACGGAGGGTGTACGTTGAGGCATTGGAAAATAGCGCCGTCCAGACTGTCGAACTCTATTTTTCTCTTTTGGAAACGCAGGTTTCCCTCGCTTTAAACATACAAAACAAAGCCAACAACGACACCCTCCTTTTTATAGCCAAAGAACGTTTTGCCTTGGGCAAGATCACGGAGGACGAATTGCTGGAAGTGGAGGTTAACAACCTGAATCTTAGTATCCAGATTGAGGAACTGCAAAACACGTTGAAAGAACAACAGGCGGCGTTGGCTGATTTTTTGGGTTTGGAGACAATAGGGGAGGTCACCCTGATCTTGCCGCCGGTCATCGGCATGGAAGTTGACGGGGAGAAAGCCTGCCAAGAAGCTATGGCCAACGGCACGTTGGAGCTTGACCACCAGCAACGACTGTTGGAGGCGCAAAGCAATGTGGCGCGCGCCAAAGCCGACAACGGTTTCTCCATCGACCTGTACGCCTCGTTCGGTTTGTCGCAAAGCGACGCCCTTTTTAAAAACGCCTACCAAAACCCGTTGGATCAGGAACAAATCACGTTGAGCTTCACCATCCCCATCCTCGATTGGGGAACGGCGAAGTGCAAACGCAAGAAAGCGGAGGTTTCCTTGGCCGATGTCTCGGTCTCCATCGACCAGGAAAAGCTGGATTTCCGGCGCAACCTCCTTAGCACGGTAAACCAGTATAATTTACAGGCTTACCAACTTCGGTTAGCCGAGAAAGCCAGTGAACTGGCTGCCAAACGATTCGAAATGAGCAAGGAACGTTATGCCGGCGGGAAGATCGGTTTTCTGGATTATTCGGTGGCGCAAAACGAGAAGGACAACTCGCAGATCACCTACATCCAAGCCCTGCGGAAAAGCTGGCAACGATATTACGAGATACGGAAACTCACGCTGTATGATT
>JAJDJJ010000165.1 GCA_030267125.1 Bacteroidales bacterium OttesenSCG-928-B11 | reverse complement strand
ATGTTGGCAGAGCGGGTGGCGGTCGCAAAGACTTGATTTTTTGCTACTTTTTGATCAAACAAAAAGTAGAAGGGAAAACTTCAACGGGAATATATTATTTTTGCAGCGCAATGATCAAGACGGAAATATATTGCATTCCATTATGTATGATTATGAAAATTACCGAAACAGGCTGGTCCATCTGGAAGCAATAGGGATTAACAACTCCGATTACACCTATGATAAGATAGGGAACCTGCAAACTGATGGAGGGGAAGGCATCATAAGCATTCATTGGAATATGGCGGGCAAGGTGACATACGTGCAACGCAGGCACGAACAGACCCTCGACTTCTTTTACTCCGCCACGGGCCAACGCCAGGTGAAAGCTCTCTGGAATGAAGGGGAGGACACGAAATATACTTACTACCTGCACGACGCCACCGGCAACATCATGGCGACTTACACTTTAGTAGACAATAGGCTTACGGTAAACGACTTGTATTTGTACGGCAGCAGCCGGCTGGGTTCCTTCACGAAGGGTGAAGAGATTACTTATACGCCGCCTACCAATTTGTTCACGAGGACGGTCGGCGACCGGCAGTTTGAACTCGCCGACCACTTGGGCAATGTGACCGCGGTGCTCTCCGACCGGAAGACCGTCGAGCGGTACTCCGCCAATTTTATCGAATACTCCGCCGTTCAGTTCTCCCACACCGACTACTACCCATTTGGATTTCCGATAGAAGAGCGTTCATCCCAAGGGAATGGCTACTGTTTCGGGTTCAACGGGCAGGAGAAGGATAATGAGATATACGGGGAGGGGGCGAGCCTGAGCTTTGAGTTCAGGAATTACGACAGCCGGCTGGGGCGGTTTTGGAGTGTGGATCCGCTGGCGGCAAGTTATCCTTGGAACAGCACGTATGCGTTTGCGGAGAACGATGTCATTAGGGCTATTGATTTGGAGGGGTTGGAGAAATGGATTACAAATAGAAGTCAAATAGCGTATGGTCCTTATACTCTTTCTTATACTTCTCAGCAAGGAATGAAACCGTTATCAGCTGTTTTACAATCGGATAAACTTATTGATGCTTTGGAAAGTGCGCAAGGTAGTCCAACTTTTGTTGCTTTGCAAACCACATCTATGCTAATAAATAAAATTGTGACAAATAAAAATACAGGAACATATACAGATGGGCATGGGAATATGAATATTGATGGTCGAGCGAACAACAATAATACAATACTTGGACTTGCATGGGAAATGACTAATTCATCAAATAACGAAAGATTAAACCAATTGAGGACAGATGCCAAAGAGGGTGGATTAACAAAAGATGAGTATATTAAAGGTATTTTTAAAACCGAAGCAGAAGCGCTTTATCAGCAAGGAATGATTTCCAAAGAGTTGAATATCAATGATCCACTAACTACAAGTTTCAGTGCAGATATACAAAATGTAATAGATGGCAAAATGACAAAAGAAGACTTTATAAATAAAGCTGCTAATTGGGCATTTGAGAATGCTGCAACAAAAATGCCTGATGGATCAATGAAGTCTTTGAAAGATATTTACGGGGAGCAATATGATACATTGAGTAAAGAATCAAATTAAAATATTTAAATGCACCAAGCGAAATGAGAATTTACAAATCAGCAAATAAGCAGATGAAAAAATGTGTAAAATTTCAGTTTTTATTACTTGTTATTTTACTTAGTAATATCCAGTTATATGCTCAATTCAACTCATTAAAGGATTTAACTGTTATTATAATGACTTCTGAAAAGATAACTTTTTTCACTTCAAAAACTTTATTTTCCACATCTGAACTTCTTGACACGACAATGTGGCCAATAAAACAAATTGTCGTATTGAATAATGATTCCTTGCAGCAATTATGCAGTAATTGCAATTTGAAAAAAATTGACAAAAGCGTTATTGACACTCTATTAAGATTTATTAATTCAAGTGAATATGCGTGGAACGCAAATATTCTCTTATACGCAATAACCCAAAGCAATGCAATTGAATTATCTATTTATGCTCCAGACAAATATGAATTGTGGGAAAAAGAGAGAAAAAACAAGGATATTGAATTATGGGAAAATTACCTCAAAAATATGTG
>JAJDJJ010000164.1 GCA_030267125.1 Bacteroidales bacterium OttesenSCG-928-B11 | reverse complement strand
ATCGGTTTTCAGCGAGAGATCTTGCAAGGAGTTGAGGTATCCGTGCTTGATCAAAGTGTCGCCATCCGAAAGGGAGCTTTTTTGATTGAGGCGGTAGCGGGTGAACGAAAGGCTGTGGTTGGCAAATAGTTTGGATGAGACAATGTTGTTCCATCTCGCCGAAAGCAAGATGTTTCCCCACGTATTCCGTATTTTGGCGGTCTCATTTTTATCATTGATTATCAGGTTTTTGTAGGTCGTTCCAAAGTAATCATCGCCATGATAAAAGTTGAATGTCATGGAGTTTTTCTTGTTTATTTCCCATGAAAATTTGGCGTTAATATCATGGAAACCGTAGAAAAATTGATAATCTCCTCCGTCGGAAATAGAGGAAAATAAGAGCAAGAGCGGGTCGATCAACGTTTTCCTTCCGGTAATGATCAGGCTTGTGTTTTTTGAGCAGGGACCTTCCACCGCAAACGACAAATCGGTGATTCCCGCGCTGAAATTGCCTTTCCAACAAGAGCGGTCTCCTTTCTTTTGCGAGATGTCGATAATGGAAGATATCCTTCCGCCAAATCGGGCGGGAAAGCCTCCCTTGTAAACATCTATATGATTGATAATGTCGGGATTAAATACCGAGAAGAACCCGCCTAAATGATTGACGTAGATAAGCGGGATGTTGTCGATCAGGTAAAGATTCTGACCGGGATCGCCGCCTCTGACCAACAAGGAACTTGAACTTTCGCTTTGCATGGAGATTCCGGGCAGACTCTGCAACTGCCGCATAACGTCCGGTTTGCTCCCCAACGAAGGCATGTAAGCCATATCCTGACTGCTCAACCCAACGACATTGGGTTTCGTTTCCCTTTTTGCCGTAACGACAACTTCATTTAGTTGATACGAAGCGATTTCCAATTTTATATTGAGTAGCGTGTCTTTCTTATTGTTTTTTAAGGGGATAAACGTGGTGGTGTAGCCAAAATAATCCACCCGAAGGCAGGCGGATTCCGACACTAACAGGCTGAAATATCCGCTGTTGTCCGTTATCGCTCCCTTTTGGGCGATCGTGTCATACACCGTTGCTCCGATCAATTTCTCCCCGCTATTGTTGTCGCTGACAAAGCCGAATACTTGCACTTTGTTTTGTGCCGGCAGCTCAAAAACCAATAAAAGCAGCAAGAATAATCCGACAATATATCTCATCTTTAATTGCTTAGGAAATAAATGGTGTCTGATTGCACGAATGTGTAGCCTGCAAAAATACCGTAGCCATTCCGCACATTGGAATACAAAGACATGGGCGGGAATGACTCCAAGGCGCTTGAATAGTAGCCCTGTTCGTATAGCTTGCGAGTTTTAACATATTGATAGTAGGCGTAGTTGACACTGCGAAGCTCCACCACCAATTTCTGTTCCGAAACCGATGATGAGTAGCCGGAGGTCATGAAATTCAAGTGCAGTTTGTACGAATCGCCGGTAATTCCCTCGTTGCTGAAAATGGGAATATTAACGCCTTCCCGCACAATAATGGGATCGTTATTGGGTAAAATATTCACATATTGTTCTTCCCCATATTGAAAATGCCGCAAAGCCACTTCATAATAGAGATTTTGCGAAGGGTCATTCTCGAAGGTGAGTTCGATGCCCGGATGCGGCAATCCTTCCTCATCCAAACCGGCGACCGGGATGAATTTCAAATCCAAGATCGATTGTGTGGCGGGAATCCTGTTTTGGCAGAAAATAGTGTCAAAGTCGGGGGTAATTATTTGGCAAGCGTACTCTTTTTGCGGTTCCGCAAGGGTCATGGCTTCATAGATGCCCTCTTCTTGATAGGTCAATTCTTCCGCAAAAGTATTATCCACATATAGTAACACCCTCGCATTATCAATTAAATGAAAATCTGTGGAGTTGATTTTCGTAGTCAACGACAGATGAACCCGTATCGGCTCGCCGGCAATTAAAATACTGTTTACAACCGGAGCCGCGGGAAAATCGTCAAACTCGTTTTCAACTTCCTCGCGGCAGGAAGCCAGCAGCAAAATTAGACAGAGAAGGGGCAGGAATTTGTTGATGGAGTAGTTGTGTATTGGCATAGGGAATGCTTTCGTTTTTGGAGTGGCAAAAGTACGTTTTTTTGTATTG
>JAJDJJ010000163.1 GCA_030267125.1 Bacteroidales bacterium OttesenSCG-928-B11 | reverse complement strand
CGCTTTGTAGTCGGTGAAAGCCGAAAGCGCCGCCAATGGCACTCCGATAAAATTAACCAAATCGTTACCGGCAAAAGCACACGCTAATGAGAATGTCCCTGTGAGAACGATGATCTTCAAAATGTTGACTTTGAAGAAATAGAGAATTTGCATGAGTACGGTAGAGACAGCGAAGCAGGCCAATAAAATCTTGCCGGTGTTGTTCATGATATACGCCATCACCTCTTTTGTCATGAAACTGCTCTCTTTCAATCCTTTGATGAGCATGAAGTAGATGATACAAGTAATGGCTATTCCGCCAAAAACCGCTCCGAAGTATTTTAGGTTTTTCTTGTAATTGAAAGTGAAGACGATTCTTGTGATAAACTGGATCAATGCCCCAAAGAGGAAAGCAATCCCGACCGAGAGAAAAATCCCAAGAATTACGGAAAGAGCTTTTTCAGTGTTAATCAATGCGTTATACGTTAATAATCCCGTAGTATCATTAATAATGGAGATCATGGATATGGCAACTGTCGCACCCAACAATTCGAAAACTAATGAAACAGTGGTGGAGGTGGGCAAGCCCATTGTATTGAACATATCGAGCAGGAAAACATCTGTGATCATGGCGGTTAGCAAAATGCAGATGATATCGGAGAAGACGAAGCCCTCCGGCTTGAAAATGCCGTGCCGGGCGATCTCCATCATGCCATTGCTGAGTGATGCGCCCACAAAGACCCCAATTGCAGCAATAATGAGCACGGTACGCAAAGAAGCCGCCTTGCTGCCCACCGCCGAATTGAGGAAATTAACCGCATCGTTGCTCACCCCAACGGATAAATCAAAAATAGCAAGAATAAAGACGAAAATGATGATAATTAAGTAGAAAGCATCCATTCTTAAAGGTATTTATACGTGCTGCAAATTAGCCGCTGTTTTATTACACAGCTGTTTCAATATGATTTCTTTTTTGTTACAAATAGCCCTTTTTTCCGTAAGTTTGCAAACTAATTATCGAATGTTAAACATGAACTCCGCCATATTAATTCTCACTCCTTCTATAACTCCCCGTATATCATATACTTTCAATGTGATCTTTGGACTGATTTTGGGCATCCCGCACCGATTTACCACAGATGAGATTGAGTTTGAAAACAATGACGGTGTAAAGTTCTCTTATGGCGGACCAATGAGGAATGGTATTCATTTCCAATCAGTTTCATTACTTCACGAGAAAAATATAACAACCGTTGAGCTGGGAGAAGCTTATTGGAATGGCCTGCGTCTTTTCTTTCCTGTCGAAAATTCTTGTTTACCTTTCGATCCATTTGCGGTGGCTTTTTATTTGATTTCCAGGTATGAAGAATATTTGCCGGATACACCGAAAGATCAACATGCTCGATTCGATATTTCGGGAGCTGTGGCTTTTCAAAACGGATTTCACCGCCAACCGGTCGTCAATATCATAGCTTATCAAATTGCTGATATATTGAAAAATAGATATGCCTGCTTTCATTATCCCGAACCTCGGTATAGGATACTCTGCACGTATGATGTGGATATGGCATACCAATACAAGGGTAAATCTTCACTTCGTTTTGCCTACTCTCTTGCTAAGGCGGTCATTCACTTCGATGTGAAAAAAATGACTGGGTTGATATACGAAAGATTGGGTTTAAAGACAGATGATGAGTACGATCAATTTGATAATCATCGGAAAAACAATGAATTGCGGAACGAAAAGCCGATCCATTTTTTACTAACAGCTCCTTTCGGCGAGTATGATCGCAATATCGATCCCGATAGCAAGGCTTTCAAAGAATTAGTGGAACAACTTTCGCAATTCTCTGAAATAGGAATTCATCCCTCCTATCACACTTCGGAGAAACAGGAGTTATTATCGCAAGAAAAAACAAAGTTAGAGCACATTTACGGAAAAAAAATTGTTAAATCACGACAACATTATCTTCGTTTTTCATTTCCTTCTACTTTCGATAATCTGATAAACAATGGTATAACTGACGATTATTCATTAGGATGGACAACAGAGGTGGGGTTCCGATCATCTATCGCAACGCCTTATCCTTTTTACGATCTATCGCAAGAGAAAGAGACCTCGCTTATCCTGCACCCGTTAACTGTTATGGATAGTGCTTTAGCCAGACTTTCGAAAGAAAAGGAGGAACAAATCGCTATTTTTAAC
>JAJDJJ010000162.1 GCA_030267125.1 Bacteroidales bacterium OttesenSCG-928-B11 | reverse complement strand
GCTTTTTTATCTGTATATTTGCACCCCTTTAGAGATGATTCAGATAAGATATGGACGAGAGACACGACAACCTGCCAACCCAACCGGACAAACCGACAAATAACCAATCCAACGAAAAACCTAACGATCAGCTTAACGATCCAGATTTCAACGAAGAGAGCAACGATTTGCACCGCGTGATCCGCGTACAGTCGATGTTCGAAAATTGGTTTTTAGATTATGCTTCGTATGTGATTTTAGACCGCGCCCTACCCGATGTTTTAGACGGGCTGAAGCCGGTGCAACGCCGTATCCTCCACTCTATGGACGAGTTGGAAGACGGGCGTTATAACAAGGCGGCGAATATCATTGGAAATACGATGAAGTATCATCCGCACGGAGACCGCTCAATCGGCGACGCCATGGTGCAACTCGGGCAGAAACTACTCACGATCGACACGCAAGGAAACTGGGGAAATATCCTCACCGGCGATAGTGCGGCAGCACCCCGTTACATCGAGGCGCGCCTCTCTAAATTCGCTATCGAGGTGGTCTTCAACCATAAGACTACCTCCTGGCAAATGTCGTACGATGGCCGCAACAAAGAACCTATTGTGCTTCCGGTTAAGTTTCCGCTGCTGCTGGCACAAGGCGTAGAAGGGATCGCGGTAGGATTGGCCACCAAAATACTACCTCACAATTTCAATGAGTTGATCGATGCTTCGATCGCAATTCTGGAAGGTAAAGATTTCGAGATTTACCCCGATTTTCCTACAGCCGGCTCAATCGATGTGAGTAAATACAACGACGGTGCACGCGGCGGCAAGATCCGTAACCGCGCAAAAATTACCATCCTCGACAAAAAAACATTGGTGATCAACGAAATACCATTCGGGACCAATACTACCAAGCTAATCCGCGACTCAATCACGCCAGCGATTGAGAAAGGGAAATTGAAGATTCGCAAAATCGACGACAATACTGCCAGCAGCGTGGAAATCCTGCTGCATCTCCATCCAGGCGTCTCCCCCGACCAAAGCATCGACGCACTCTATGCTTTCACTGATTGCGAAATGTCGTACTCAACAAATGCCTGCGTATTGCACGAAGGAAGGCCGCAGTTCATGTCTGTGAAGGAGATCCTGCGCATCAATACGAACAACACGGTTTATCTTCTTCGATTAGAATTGGAAATACAACTCAAAGAGCTGGAAGATCAGTGGCATTGGGTTTCATTTACGAAAGTGGTAATCCATCACTATTTATTCTGGATGAAAACAGAATAATCATACTTAATCGTCGCATTGGTATGCAAAACATTCCGAATTATATAGAAAGAGTGACGAAAAATTAGTATTCGTCTTCATGGAAGAAAAAGTCCTCTTTCGTAGGGTAGTCGGGCCAAAGGTCTTCGATTGAATCATAGACTTCGCCTTCATCTTCTAACTCGCTCAGATTCTCAATGATTTCCATCGGGGCACCTGATCTAAGCGCGTAATCAATCAACTCATCTTTCGTTGCCGGCCAAGGCGCATCTTCTAGTTTTGAAGCTAATTCTAATGTCCAATACATGGTCTTTAAATTATATTTTTTACTCTCTTTTTTAGGGGTGCGAAAATAACATTATAACTGATACGAAAGTTTATTCTGTCTAAAATTTTATCTTGCTGAATTCCAGTTTATTTCAGGGGATCTGGTGGTTTGATGCTCGTGCCTAGCCAAAACAAAAAGGAAATCCGAGAGACGATTTGTGTATTTTAGTAAAGGCAAATAAGCCGGTTCCTGATCGGTTAGTCTGGCGATTCTTCGTTCGGCTCTTCGGCAGACAGTCCGGCAGACATGAGTTTGTGCGATCAGCCGGTTACCTTGCGGTAAGATAAAGCCTTTCATCGGGTCCAGTTGCTCCGAAAGCTGGTCGATTTCCGCTTCTAATTCCCGGGTGTATTTTTCTAAATCGATATTGCCCCAGTACTTCTCCCACAGGTTTATCTCCGTCGCCAGCATTCCGCCCACAGCGAAAAGCCGGTGCTGAATCGTGGTCAGCGTTTCATTTTGCATGTCTGCCAATATCAGGCCAATGGTAGCGTTTAGCTCATCAATTGTGCCGTAGGCCTCCAGCAGATCTGATGACTTGTCGATGCGGGTACCTCCGCTAAGGGAGCATTGCCCCTGATCACCTTTTTTTGTGTAAAGTTTCATGTGTGATT
>JAJDJJ010000161.1 GCA_030267125.1 Bacteroidales bacterium OttesenSCG-928-B11 | reverse complement strand
TCGGCGTGCGGTCGTTGTGGAACGGGCAACGGAGCCGGTTGTTCCGGTCGGGCGTCAAGCCGTAATATTGCAGCACGCTTGACAATGATAGTTTGGATTTGATTTCTTGTATTTCCATGGCTATTGTTTTTCTGTTTGTAATTCGATAATTAACTTTCCGTTCTCCGCGGTGATCCGCACCGTGTCGCCGATGTGGAAGCCGAGCTTCTCCAGCCACACGCCGGAGGTGCTCAGCCACGGAACGGTCTTGCATCCGCGCCATATCCCGCGGCTCTCGCGGTACTTTCCTTGCAGTTTTAGTGTCTTGCTGATTTGTGCTTTCATAATCTTTTAGTTTTGGTTAGTTGGTAATTGAGTTGGTTTTGAACCTGCCATTTTGTTTTGTTGATAACTTTGTAATATGTCTTTTAGGACACAAAGAAACGCAAAAAAGACATATCGCAAATGACAATGAAAAATAAGATATTAACAAAAAGACATAAACACGCATCGTATTCCCGCCGTTTTCGCTACTTTTGCGTGTTAATAAAATCTTTTAAGGCATGAACGACACGGGAAAAAGGATACAGGAACTAAGAAAAAAGAAGGGGTTGAACCAGACACAGCTGGCCGAGCGGGCAGGTGTCTCCCTCACCCAGCTGCAACGCTACGAGAACAAGGGCGTGCAGCCGCACGCCGACGCGCTCCGGAGGATGGCCGATGAGTTCAACGTCTCTATTGATTACATCATTTACGGAGACACCGCCGAGAAAGCAGTCCAGGCCATCCGCGACAACGAGCTATTAGCCCAGTTCAAGGCTGTGGAGGAACTCGACGAGAAGGATCGCAACACCATCAAGGATATCATTGACGCCTTCATAAAAAGAAACAAGATACGGAGTATCGCCGCGCTCTGATCAAAAAGGTTTCCATGCGGAAGCCTTGACAATACTGTAAAAATAAAAAAGGGAGCGGTATCGCTCCCTCGGGGTTTATACGTTACCTTTTACGGTTTTTATTCATTTTACGGTGTCATTAGCAGACGTACTTGCTCGATATGTTTTTGGACCATCAATGTTCAATCTGTAATTTTTTCTCACAATTATACCATCTTTACAATAAATCCACAACCCCGTTTTTTTCATTATAACCCCATTTTCAGGCAATTGCAAGTATGTCTTTTGACTCCAACGATTTCTTAATTTTCCAATCTCATAATTTAGAGAATCTCTAACATAAATGTATTGTTTACCTTTGATTTTCACATAAACTTGCAAAGTATCTATGATTACCTCATTTGTCAAGACAAGATAAGCTGTGCTTGCTTTTTCATCAAATTTATTTTTCACAATAATATTTAATGGGAGCCCTTTTAGCTCATATTCTTGAGCAACTATATGAGTCATTAAAAATGACATACATACTATTAGTAAGGCTTTTTTCATTTTTTAAAATATTAATTCCGTTTCCTGTGAGGCATTTTGTATTCAGTAGATGTTTTTATTTTTGTTGTATTGGTGTTATTACGAGTCTCATCTGGCCATTTATCAGCGTTATAGCCGCTTTCTCGCAAACTTTCTATTTTGCTTTCTCGTGTAGCTCCGCCATACAACCATGAATTTCTCATGTTCTTTTTTGGGTCACTAGATAAAACTGTCCCCGTATACCCAGCCTCTCTAGCTCCGAGTTCATCCCCGATATCAGTATTAGTGGCCGACCATGTCCCTGCTTTAAATTCAAAGCCAAGTTCTCCATGTTCAAATTGAACACCGTGTTCGCTTTCATGCCGCAAATTAGTGAAAGTATTAGTGCCTTGTTTTGCATTTCTTCCACGATTATAGTTGATGTATAATTTATCACCATCTGTGGATAAATTTCCAGCTCCTGAATCAGATTTTTTCTTCCCATTGAAAACATATGTTTCCTCGGATTTTTTTAGCTCCTTGAACTGCTTCCGAAACCCCCCGTCAAAAATCCGTGCCAACCCGGTAATAATCCTATCCGAAAAGCTATTATACTCCACCTCCATACCATTAGGATCCACCAACTTTATGGGATTATTCAGACAATAGTTATACGGGGAGTGGGAAGGATACTTCCCCGCCATCGGGTCCACGCTGAGCCAGATACTCAGATCAGAATCGTAGTACCGTGCGCCAAAGTAGCCGTAGCCCGTCTCCTCGTCGCGCTCCTTGCCGGAGAAGGTGTGGCGGGCATGCCAACCGGTCGCCCGCTGGTCTATCCACGGCTCGCCGAAGGGAAGGTATTGCAAGTGCTGGATGC
>JAJDJJ010000160.1 GCA_030267125.1 Bacteroidales bacterium OttesenSCG-928-B11 | reverse complement strand
GCAGGCAAATGCGAGAAGCAGATAGGATGATTCAAAGCGAGAAGATGGCAGTGTCTGGAATTGCGGTACAAGCACATGTATTAGGCAAGTAAGTGGTGGAGCGGAGATAAGAAGCAGTTTCCCAATTTCAAAATCGGTTAAGGGTTGTATCGTGATAAGGGCAAAAAGATTAGGATAGTAAATTGTGTAGATGAAATAGGGGAGAGGCTTTCCCAAATTCAACAATCGGTTAAGAACGGGAAAGGCAATAAAAAGAACTGAATTTGGTAAGTGGATGGTAGAGCGGTGATAAGGAGTAGTTCCCCAATTTCAAAATCGGTTAAGAGCCGGATAATGCTAAGGACAAAGGAATCAGGTAAGTAAATTGTGTAGATGAAATAGGGAGCAACCTTTTCCAAATTCAACAATCGGTTAAGAACGGGAGTGGCAATAAAAAGAATCAGATTTGGTAAGTGGATAGTGGAGCGGTGACAAGAAGCGGTATTCCCCAATGTCAAGATCGGTTAACAAACGTAAGGATTATGTAGTGAATGTGTGGCGAATGAGAGAAATGCATCTGCCTGCAACAAGCAGTTTCGGCGCAATGGCGGGTATTCTTCGCAGGGAGATTTTTGCTATTTTTGTCGCTGGTTGCTTCGGCTCAAATGTGTGTAATCCGCCACTGCGCCAAGCTGCCGGGCGTTATCGGCAAGCAGTGTATGGCATAGGAATAAAAATATAATCTTAGAAATGTATTAAAATGAAAAACTTACAAGATGAAAAAAATCACATAGAAAATTTACTAAACACTCGGTTTAATTTTTTTATGATGATTTTGCTCGCCATAATAGCGTCTTTGTTTACAATAAAGAATATTAACCAATTAATCGTAATTCTAATATTAGGCTCAATAATAGAAACTTGTCTATTTCTTGTTATTGCAAGGGCACAGGTTAAATTGGAATTCTATTTAAAAGAAATCAGAAAAGACATTGATGAAGCAGAATATAATGCTAATGTCTATGCAAATTCAAAAAAGAATTTTCTGATAAATAAGAGTAGATTTAAAATAGTCGGATATTATTTACCTCTTGTTATTGTTTTGATTCTTATCATATCTTCATTTTTTCCAAAATTCATTTATGACAATGTTATTATTTCTAAAGAAAACTCTGAACAGAGACAAGAATACATTATAAAGAAAACTGATGATTCTCTGATATTCACAAAGAAAATTCATATTGAAAAAGATTCTACAAATTCAGATATTAAAAATCTCGAGAAGCAATAAAATAAACAGAGATAAAAAAATGCCAGCCGATAACAAGCGGTTTGCTGTAATGCGGGGCGTATGCCCGCAGAAAATCCTGTCGGATTTTCAAGCGTTCACGCCCGCACGAACATTTGTGAACCCCGCACTACAGCAAGCCGCCGAACGTTGTAGGCAAGCAGGATAGTGCGGTGTAATTTCAAAGCTAAAAAATAAAACAATGAGAAAAATAGTAGTTATTTTAACTGCAATATTATTTCTTGCGGTCGGTTGCGGAAATAGACAGGCGAAAAGGACAAATAACGAACTTGTCAATGAACAAAATTTAGAGCCTGTTGAGGGGCCGGTAAAACTAATAGCTGAAGGTCTGAACAAGGTTGAGGTAAATTATGCTTCAAACAAAGAACTTTTAGATATTATTTTGCTTCTACCAGATTCTGCATTTTCAACTTGGGATTGGAAAATAGAGGATAGAAAAGAGTGGTATAACGAAATCAAAACAAATAATTTTTGGATAGATAAAGACACTATGTTTTTTAATCAAATTTATTTCAAACCCAATACAGCTTGTTTTCAAATCGTAGATGGTATTTGGACTGTTTCTAAATATAGGACTTCTGACAATTCATTCATTGTAATTACAAATGATATAGCAGGAAATGGGAACGAGGTTAACATATTTGAAGCAAAAGACAATGAACTCATTAAAAGTATGGATTTTGAACTCTTGTTTGGAAATTATAAAGATCAAATAAGACTTAATGATTTACCGCAAGAATGTGGTGAAAAATTGACAGATTTTGAAGATCCTATTTTCTTATTTGATTTTTCAGATGAAAATAAAGTAGAGATTGAAAGTTCGTGGTATCTAACAAAAGAAAAATTTAAAGATTGTTTAAACGGGAATACTATTCTGTACAAATTCAACCCTAAAACAAAGAAATTCGAAATAGATAGAATTTATTGGAAACCTAAAAAGAAAAATTGAAGCCTGCCTACAACAAGCAGTTTCGGCGCAATGT
>JAJDJJ010000016.1 GCA_030267125.1 Bacteroidales bacterium OttesenSCG-928-B11 | reverse complement strand
TGAACGAACTATTGAATAATAGGATGAAGAGAATAATCTATTTACTGGCGGCAATATGTTTTGTGGGATGCCGATCACAGACAGAATTGATCCGGCACCAAAAAGAGAAGCCTGTGGTGGAAAGATTTAATTTTGATTTTCCAAACAAGAGAAACCAATACCATAGCACCAAGTATACCATTGATTCAACATGGACGATCTCCATTGAACGGGAGGATGGAATTGATGTTTTCTGTGTGAAAGAAGAAGCTATATACAGCAAGTTCACAACATATAAATATTATTCACGGGACTCCCTCTATTTGATGAAGAAAACAGTACAGTTTTATAATCATGACTTATCCACTACCCAATATGACAGTGAAGGGAATGTGATTGAGGAGATTGATTGGTTGAAAACAGAAGGCTATACTTTTCCTTTGGATGCCCTGATTAAAAAAATTAAGAAAAAATATGACATTGATCTGACATATAAATATGCGCTTTGGAATAAATTAGACTTGCAGTATTGCGATAAAATACCTGTATATAAATTCACCCTCTATTTTGCTGATCTATTTAATAAACAATTTGTCACTTTGGTTATTGACGGCCGATCGGGGAAAGTACTTTTTTTTCATAGAGGGAGCGAATCGCCTGACTTAAATGCCAAGAAGATGTCTAAAATCACGCGCAAATGAAAAAAGTATGGTATTATCTTATATTAGGATTTCTGTTATTGAGCTGTCAACCGCAGTCAAGGCTAAGTTATCCGAAGATAAACAAGAACACACAGGAGAAAATTGATATGGAAAGATATAATAGAAAAATATATGAAGAGACATCCAAAGAAGGGAGTCCAAGAACCTTAAACTTGATTTATGATTTCTTTACCTTTACCACGTTAGATAGCATTGAAACTTTGCGAAGTGATAATATAGAGTATATAACATCGAAGCGCTCAGTACATGATCCTTTTTGGATAAGGAAATATTACTCAAAAGAAACACTCTCGCTTCGAGTTGAGGAGTTCCAATTTCATGATTTTATATATCACACTACTGTTTATGATGGAAATGGAGAAGCCATTTATGAGATTGATCACATGAAATATTGGGACTTTTCTTTCGGAATAGAAAGGCTGGTAAGAAAAGTGAGGAGGGAGTATGGCATTGATCTGTCGATTTATAATAGAGAAATTGGGTTGAAAACGGGGTATTATGGAGAAAGGGTCGTATATGAAATTAACGTCATGGATACTACTTGCAAATCCCACAGCACTGATTCTTGCATGAAGAGATACATTGTCATTGATGGGAAAACGGGAAGGACTCTCCGGGATTTGGATACAGTCGCTAACATAGGTTTATATGGACGTTATTTTTTATTGCAAAATTATTTATTGCAAAAAGAAAAATCCAAGAAAAAGAGATCAGACAGAAAGAAAATTAGAAACAATCAACCATAAAAACCAATCCATTATGCCGGAAGCACCTATTTCATACAGATTTCACGGTCAGCCAGATTTCCTCATTTCCCATCACCGTGTTTTGGGAGTGGAAAGTGCTGGCTTACGTGCGGTCGTTGAATCTCAGCCAATTCTCTTTCACGCCCGATTACCTGTTCAATCTGGCATTGAGTGTTTTCAACATGACGGAAACGAAGATTATAGACCTTGCCCTCTCCACTTTTGTAAGCCCGGCAACGCAAGACACCTCGTTCATCCAACAGCTTGTGGCTGACCTGAACCAATTTTGGGGTACTGACATAAACCTTCCCGACACTTCTGAAAATCCTGTTGGAGATCTTGTCGAAAGCATCCGCAAGAAAACAGGGAGATCTTCTCCGCCATTGAAGGCGGGCGGGATACGCAAACGGATCTTTACGGGAATAACGGCGGTTACCAAACCATCCTTTCTGCTAAAACCTGGAAGAACGACTGCCTTTGCTGTGGCAGTGTCATCGTAAAAGAGGCTTATCTGGGAGGATCGGTTTATTATTGCCCGGTATGTCAAAAGATAGATTAGCTGGTAATAGCGTTGAAATTATTCCCGTTTTAGACTGATGGTAAATCGGAAAAGGAGTGATTATCTAAAATATGATCATCATTAATATGTTCTGAAAAATCAGAATATTTTGACTTTTCAGAACATATTAGTATATTTGCAAAAAAATCCGATGAAAAGAAAAATTACAGAATCTCTTATGAGATGGAAAGAGGCTCCCGGAAGAAAACCATTAATCATAAATGGAGCACGTCAGGTGGGTAAAACCTATATCATAGAACAATTTGGAAGAGAACACTTTGAAAATATCATATATCTTAATATGGAAATAGAAGGGGCTTTCTGTAAATTTATCGAAACAGATATTTCCCCCAAAAGAATCATTCAATATATTGAAGTAGCTAAGGGGCAGGAAATCACAGCAGGAAAGACGCTGATATTTTTTGATGAAATACAGGCTTGTGAGCGCACTTTAACTTCCTTAAAATACTTTTATGAACAGACGCCAGAATATCATATTATTGCAGCAGGTTCATTATTGGGAGTTGCGATTAACCGACAGCAATACTCTTTTCCTGTTGGTAAAGTGAATGAGATAAACATGTACCCATTAGATTTTGAAGAATTCTTATGGGCAATGGGCAAAAATAAACTGGCGGAAGAAATTAGAAATCATTATAGGAAAAATGAAACAATGCCGGAAGCTCTGCATGAAGCAGCACTGGAATTATATCAAAAATACTTTATTATAGGAGGAATGCCGGAAGTAGTAGCACAGTTCATAGAGACGAATAGTTTTATAAAGATACAATCTATTCAGCATGACATATTGAATGAATACATTGCTGACATGGCAAAATATGCCGATCCGGCTACAAGTATTAAAATTAGGGCTTGTTATAATTCTATCCCAGCTCAATTGGCTAAAGAAAATACAAAATTTCAATATAAAGTAGTGCAACGTGGGGGTACAGCAACCATTTTTGGTGAAGCAATTGAGTGGCTGGTTTATGCTGGTATTGTTTTGAAATGTCAACGTCTTGAACATGGTTTTATTCCCATAAATGCTTATGTCGATTTGATAAACTTTAAATTGTACATGGGAGATATAGGGCTCCTTACACTGCGTTCTGAAATTCCCCTGCAAGCAATATTGTCTTCGATAGAAATAGATAATACATTTCTGGGGGCCATGACCGAAAATTATGTGGCACAAGTTTTTGCGGCCAAAGAATACAAATCATACTATTGGCAAAGTGACGGAAAGGCAGAAGTAGATTTTGTTATTCAAATAGATGGTGTTGTCATTCCGATTGAAGTGAAAAAAGGCAAACGTAACCGTTCTAAAAGTTTAGGCGTTTTCATCGAAAAATACAGATCCCCTTATGCTATCCGCATATCAAAAAAGAATTTTGGCTTTGAAAATGGCATCAAATCTGTTCCATTATATGCGGTATTTTGCATTTGATTTTTAAAAATTATGACTAACAGATTGGAAATCCCTGTTGCTACATTTGTTATTCCGGAAATATGCTGGGCGGAGCACTACTTTGCTCCATGCCATAAGGCTCAGGAAGATTTCCTAAAGAAATACCCCGGAAACGAAACAGTAGAAGACCTGATCTACAACCAACGCCGTGAAGAGGTTTTATACAATAAGTATAAAGCGTTTTACGGTTACGTGTTCTATATCGGGAGAAAGATTTAATTACACAACAATCTTAATTACACAATGAAACATTTAAAAGACATTCAAATCAGAGAAACAAACCCGAACGACTTCGAGAATATAATGACAGTTGAGAAACAAGCCTTTGGTTACGACAAGGAAGCGCGGTTGGTAGCCGATTTATTGGCAGATAAAACCGCGGAACCGATCGTGTCGTTGCTCGCTTTTTATCAAGATGAAGCAATCGGGCATATTCTTTTTACCAGAACCTATTTTGATAATCAGAAAACACAACCGATGATGCACATACTTGCACCTTTGGCTGTTAAACCGGAATATCAACGACAAGGCATAGGAGGCCTGTTGATAAAGGCGGGGATCGAGAAGTTGCGGGAGAAAGGCTCAAACCTCGTGTTTGTATTGGGACATAAGGAGTATTATCCGAAATATGGCTTCTTGCCCGATGCAGCCAAGTTGGGCTATTTTGCACCTTATCCGATTGCTGAAGAATATAGCGATTACTGGATGGTTCAGGCAGTCAGTCCGGAGGGATTTGAAACAGGCAAAGGGAAGATCCGGTGTTGCGATGAATTGAACAAACCGGAGCATTGGAGGGATGATGAATCGGACAGGTAATTTATGCCCCTTTTTTACAATTTCCCCACTTTAGGAAACCCTACTTTTGCCTTCTCGTAATTCGTAATTTTTAATTCGTAATTGATACAACGTATGGACAAAAAAACATTAACAGAAAAAGCAAAATCACATTTAGAAATATTGTGCTCCGAGATTGGCGAGCGTCGGGTCGGAAGTGAAAGGAACCGCAAGGCAACAACCTATGCAAAGAAGGTGCTGGAAGATTTGGGTTGGCGAACAGAAACGACCGAACTGCCGGTTATCGATTGGAAAACAGAGGGTGCAACGTTAACATGCAACGGAGAATCATTCGAAGTGTTTTCTTCCGAATATTCATTAGGTTGTTTTGTGAAAGGCAAATTGACAGCTATTAATACGGTTGCCCAATTGGAACAAACCGACATTAAGGATAAAATCGTTCTCCTCCACGGAGAGATTGCGTCTCAGCAGATTGCCCCGAAGAACTTTCCCTTTTGGAATCCCGAGGAGCACCAATACATTGTTTCCTTATTGGAAAAAGGCAACCCAAAAGCATTGATTTGTGCCACTGAACGCAATGCGGTAAGTGCAGGCGGTGTTTACCCTTTCCCTTTGTTCGAAGACGGTGATTTCGATATTCCATCGGTTTATACAAAAGATACCGAAGGAGAAAAGCTACTCGCTTGTGTTGGGCAGAGAGTAGAATTGGAGTCAAAAGCAATTCGTATTCCCGAAACAGCATTCAATATTATAGGTCGAAATGATCATCAGGCCCGAAACCGGATTGTTATTACTGCTCACATAGATACCAAAATAGGTACACCCGGAGCCATCGACAATGGAACAGGAGTCGTTATTGTATTGCTGTTGGCCGAACTGTTGAAAGAACAGCTGTCCGATTATCCGATAGAATTAGTTATCCTTAACGGAGAAGATTATTACGGAGCGCCGGGACAGGTGAAGTATGTTGAAGAAAACTCAGGCAAATTCGGCGAAATGCTTTTGAATATCAATATCGACGGATCCGGATACAAGGAAGGGCTTTCCTGTTTTTCTCCATTCAATCTTCCCGGACATATCTTAAAGGCATTACAAAAAGTTTTTGAAGATATGCCCGAAATCGTAGAAGGCTTGCCGTGGTATCAGGGCGACCATAGCATGTTTTTGCAAAATGGCTGTCCGGCAATTGCGGTTAGCTCACAATGGTTTATCGAAAATTTTGAGACTCAGGAGTTGACACATACACCCAAGGATAATCTAAGTGTTGTAAATTATGAACGGGTTGCCGAGTGTGCTTTAGGCATAGTGGAATTGATACGGAAGTTGTGATACTTCTCATCATTTTCAATATTTGATCACCGCGGCTCCTTCTTCCCGAATACAACAGCAATCAATCCCTTTTTCCAAACAATACTCCTGCCATATCTTCTGATAATAAGGAGTTATACTCTCGTCAATGACCACCTGTTGAAAGGCGATAGCACCTTCTAAAAACTCAGGTTTTAATCGGCAGCCATCACATAGTATTAAGTAATTCACTTTTTTCAACAAATTACTGGCATAAAATCGATCTCCTTTGCGGCAGAAAAGAAACGTGCGATCATGGAATACAATGAAGTTATCCTGTTTCAAAAAACGTTTTTCATCATGGGATAGGTCTTGATCAAAATCGAGTAAATGGCTGTTAATTTTCCGCTTCAACTCATGGTTTTTAATATGATATTGATAGATAGCGTTGCCTTTGTTTTCCATAAAATTATTCAACAAGATACTCTCTCCTTGCCAATTGAAGTTGATGCCGCTATTTTTGGATAGTGCATAAACGGTCACGGAAATCTCCTTTTTCCGTTCAAGATGAATGAAGAAGGAGGTCGCAGCAAGCAGTGAAGCAAGGGCATAGATTCGCAAAAAAATTCGTCGACGAGGATACAAAACGAATAGGCCAAGAAAATAGACCATGAATAATAAAACCACCAATTGCAGAAAATGAATGTTTATGCCCGTGGTGACTGCACCCGGAAGTTGTTCGATGAAACTAATAACGCCATTCATCATTTTGATTTCTACGGCCAGCACCTTTCCTGCGAAAATTGAAAGCATGCTCGAAAAGGAGAGTGCCAATACCACAACACCTGAAACGACAACGATAAACGAAAGTAGGATAACCGAAAGGTTGGCGATAAGAAAGTAGTTGGGAAACTGCCCGAAATAGTAAACTGCAAATGGGAATGTTGCCAGTTGCGCCGAGACAGAAACCGCAGCCAACTCCCAAAAATATTTCACAATTCGGAATTTTGGTTTCCACAAATCGGCAATTGGTTTTTGAAAAACCACAATGCCAAAGACAGCGGCGTAGCTTAACTGAAAACCGATTTCGAATAATAATAAAGGATTAATTACAAGTAAAATAAATAGGGATGCAAAGAGGCTATGAAAAACATTGGTGTTCCTGCGCAACAATCCTCCAATCGTAACGAAGGAGAACATGGTGGCGGCACGCTGCACCGAAGGCGCTAATCCCGTGATTTGAGCATATCCCCAAATCGATAGAAGAAGGATTACGGATTTCAATATCCGTGTTCTCCGCCCATAATTCAACGGTTTTAACAAAAAATCCAAAATCATAAAGATGATCCCGACGTGCATGCCGGAGACACATAAAATGTGACTTACTCCCGCTGAACTGTATTGCATTTTCAATGCCGGATCCATTGTCTCGTCATTGCCCAATAGGATGGCAGTGATTACGCTGTATTCATCACCGGAAAGCCCTGCTATTGCAAATTGGCGAGAGAGCTTCTTTTGGATCTTCGATGCAAATTCTTTCACCGGATGTAATGATCGTTGCCCGATGATCTCAAAGTTGAGACTATCCACAAAACCGGTGAGTCTGATACCTCGTCGCTCCATATATTGCTTATAATCAAAAGCGTATGGATTTTTCGGTGGTTCGATGAACGATAGTTGTGAATTTATTAATAACAGATCACCATATTGGAGAGTGGCAGACTGTTCGCATTTCCGAAAATAGAACACCGCCTGCTCGTTCAATGTTACTTTTGAATCGATCGCCTGAATCTTTCCCACACATTTCACACTATTGGACTTCTCAACCGGCGTGTCTGAAATGGTGACGATCCACATTGATTTTTCCAACAGCAACAATGGTAATTCTTCATTATCCGGTGGTGTCAGCAAGTGTGTTGTGGAAGAAATCCCGAAGAAAACGAAGCAACTTTGCAGCAAAAGTCCTGCAACCCACTGTTTGTTATAACCAAAAATTCGGTAAAAGATGACAGAAAGAAGTAGGAAAAGTGCCAAAAACAGAAGCAACGGATTTGTAAACTTCTCCGAAATTGGGAAAAAATAGGCGGTTAAAATGCCAAAAAGGTAAGGGAAAAGCAGTTTTACAATCGGGTAGTTTTTGTAGTTCATGGCAGTCGAATCTCCCAAATGTACAGAAAAAACAATTACTTTTGCCCCACATTAAAAAAAGATGACCAAGTTTATTATCAAACGCATTTTATACGGTTTTTTAGTCATGTTGGGCGTGATCACATTGGTCTTTTTTCTCTTCACAATTCTTCCGTCCGATCCCGCTCGCATGATGATGGGGCAGCGCAGCGACTTGGCCACGGAGGAGGCGATACGCAAGGAGATGGGCTTGGATCTTCCGGTAGGAGTGCAATTTTTGGCCTACCTCAACGACCTTTCTCCGATTTCCTGGTACCGCACCAATGATCCCGAATCTTTCTGGTTTTTGGATGATAACGACTATGACTATGTGTCGATCGCCAGTTTTGCCACCTCATCGTTAGTGCTGAAAAAACCCTATTTGAGACGCTCATATCAAACAAAACGTCCTGTCACCGAGATCATCGCAGAAGCATTTCCGAAAACACTGCTGTTGGCGGTGGTCGCTATCTTTTTCGCTATCATCGTTGGGATCACTATCGGTATTTTCTGTGCGATCTTCAAAGGAACTTGGTTCGATAAGGTCGCTCTATTCTTCTCTGTATTAGGAATGTCCGTCCCCTCATTTTTTGCGGCGATCCTCTTTGCCTGGGTATTCGCCTTTCTGCTTGCCGACTATACCGGACTGAGTATGTTTGGTAGTTTATATAGTGTGGACGACTACGGCATGGGGTTGCATATCGATCTTAAAAACCTTATCCTTCCAGCTATTACGCTGGGAATTAGACCGCTGGCATTAGTTGTGGAGTTAACGAAAAATTCCGTATTGGACGTTTTATCGCAAGATTATATTCGTACCGCAAGAGCCAAAGGACTTCCTTATCGTACAATTATTGTGAAACACACACTGAAAAATGCACTAAATCCCGTAGTTACCGCTATTTCGGGTTGGCTCGCTTCATTGCTTGCCGGTGCCGTTTTTGTAGAATACATTTTCGACTGGAAAGGGATGGGTGTTGTCATTGTCGATGCGCTTAATTTCTATGATTTCCCTGTCGTAATGGGTTCATTATTATATGTATCCATTATTTTGGTATTGATTAATATCATCAATGATATCATTTATGGCTGGTTAGATCCGCGTGTGAAAACACAGTGATAAACAAGATAAAAACAGGCGATAAATTCCTCTCTTTCGTTACTAAATTTCTGTACTTTCGCGCTCGTCATAAAAAAGCTAATATGAAGAAGCCCCTGAGAATAGTAGTAATCTGCTTGATCGTTGTGGTAGCGATCGGCATCATTTTTTTTCCTAAAATCAAAGCGCTGTTTGTAAAAGACAAGGATGAAGCACCGGTTATGGCCTCTCCTCAACAGCAAACATTAAGTGTCAATGCGCAGGTAATTAACTATTCCACGTTGACCGATATTTTCCGAACGAAAGGGCTCCTCATTCCGGATGAAGATGTGGAACTTACATTTGAAACTTCCGGAAAGATTGTTAAGATCTATTTCAACGAAGGAGCCGAAGTAACAAAGGGCGAGTTGCTGGCAAAGGTGAATGACGAAACATTGCAAGCGGAATTGACGAAATTAGAGGCGCAATTGCCGTTAGCCGAAGAAAAAGTATACCGACAAAAAGCGCTGTTTGAAAAAGATGCGGTGAGTCAGGAATCCTACGAGATGGTTGCTACCGAACTTGAAAAATTGAAAGCCGATATCGACCTGATCAAAGCGCGTATCAACCAAACCGAATTGCGCGCACCTTTTGACGGTGTTGTCGGGCTGCGTCAAGTGAGCGAAGGCGCTTACGCATCCCCAACGACTGTAGTTACGAATCTTACTAAAATCAAACCATTGAAGCTGGAGTTCTCGGTAAATGAGAAGCAAGCAAGCGACATTCGTCCCGGCAAGATGCTCAACTTTACAATCGAGAACGACCTTTCCGTTTACCAAGCCAGGGTTTATGCTGTTGAATCTAAGTTGGATGAGAAGACATTGTCGTTGAAAGCAAGAGCGTTATACGACAATCCCGGCGGAAAGCTCCAACCCGGACGTTCAGCCACCATTGAAATTACCATGGATGAAATCCATAATACATTAGTCATTCCCGCCGCAGCTACGTTGGCAGAAATGGGACAAAGTATCGCCTATATATATAAGGATGGGAAAGCCCGGCAAGTAAAAGTGAAACGGGGCGCCCGCACTTCTGCCGATGTGCAAATCGTGGAAGGGTTGCATGTAGGTGACACCGTGTTAGTCACCGGTGTTATGCAGCTTCGAGATGGTATGCCCGTAACAATTAATCGTTTAGAAATAGACGATGTGATAGAAACAGACAAGTAAATTTGTTCTTTCCTTTTTTAGCCTGTTGTTGGATCGCACTTCTTATCTGTTATCGTTCACAACGATTTCATCTGCAAAGATCCAGCACGGCAGCCCATAACCTCTGTGCCATTCAGGGCAGGTTTTCATGGAATTAGCAACCACTTTTACGTAGCGGGCAGCGACAGGGGAAAAATTTACCTCATCATTGCGGATAGCATAGTGCGGGAGATTTTCGGTGGAAGGATTCGAAAGCTCACCAACCTTTTTCCAACTTATCTTGTCGGTTGAGCAATAGAATGTTGTGCGAACCGGATAGAAAATCCACGAAAGCGGAACTTCTAAAAAATTGACCGACATGTAGTTGATCTCTTTTACCTCGCCTAAATCGACGATCGCTTCCATATCCTCACCCTCGAAACCTAACCAATGGTAACGGTAATCCAAGAAACCGAAAAGTCCGTCTGTCAAGGCTGCAGCTCCTTTGGAATTATACTTTGGGGAACAAGTAGTTAGCAATTCCACATTTTTTTCAGACGCTAAATTTTTGATCGCTCCTTTTTTGATCATATTCAAAATATTCTCCTTGAATTGGGCTGGTGGCGTCACATTCCATTCAGCCAACGCTTTCACATCGAATTTTTCGCAGTTATTGCAGAAAAGATCGAGTTTATCTAACATATCCTGTCTTGCAATTTTCTGATTACCATCCGCTTTAAAGAATGAAAGATCATTATCTATCTCAAAAGTGGAGAGATCCAGAATGGCAAACTCAAGCGGCATACGGGCAAAGGCAACCCGGTCGGCATAGCGGGTATTGTCAGACACTGCCGCTTCCGCTTGGTCGAAAAGTTTCGTATATTCCTTAATTAGCGAGGGGGTCAAATAACTTTCTACCGCATCGATCGGATAGCCGTATATATTTAGTTTCTTTGATGTTGCTAACAAAGCATCTTTCATTTTATCGATATATTGGCGGATAAACGGTGCGGCATCTCCATAATAGCCTTTCAGAAAATCATCGATAATGGCATCCGGATCTTGGTAAGGATCCCACATCAGTTTGGCGATCAGGTAGGTGCGTAATTCATGAAACTCGGAAATATCCATATTGCTTCCTTGCTCGAACATCATCTCGATACCTTGATCTGCAAAATATTTAAGATTAGATTGCAATACATGCAGATTGGGAAACGGATCGAAATAGTTGCGGAATTGCACCACATAATCCCAAAGGAAAATATTGGAAGTGAGTGCAGTCCATCCCTCCACATCTTTCCGAAAACCTTCTTCATTGGGATCTTCCGCCAGCGGAAGCGCACGGTTACACTCGATAGAGCAGAGCATAATATTCACGTTTTCGGCAGGTTTTATATTTTTCGGAGGTTTACGGGAGAATTGATAACCCAATGTGGAGATGATTTTTTCGGGAAATGCCGCCGCTACTTGGTTTACAAACCAAAGCAAGCTACCGGAAGCTGCGCCGTATTGCTCATCTAACTTCCTACATGCCTCGCAATCACAATGGTTGTAGTTGTCATTATCGGAAACCGACCAGTAAATCGCGTCCGGTTTTTCATCCATTAATTTCGCCAGATTTTGAATCAGTTCGTTGCGCATCTCTTCATTCGTCAAACAAAGCTGTCCGTCTTTGATCCGCTTCCCGTTGATTTCAGAGAACCATTCAGGATGTTGCGCAAAGTAAGTCTCAGCGGGAATCAGCGTTTGGTAAGTGTGAACAAACAGCCCCCATTCGCGGCGAATATCGCTGCGGTTGTGCAATTTATGCCAATCCGCATATTTCTGCGATTTGATGGGAATCGGGAAAAGTGTTTCCCTGTATTGGAAAACCGGATTTGAAACAGTTTGCGTGGCAGGCAATTTGACCGTTTCATGATGCGGTACATCAACATCGTTAGCGTTGAACATGCGGCAACCTAAATACTTTTCCAAGAAGTCATAAACGCCGTAAAGCGTTCCCTTGCGCCCACCGCCCGCAATCAACACTACAGGCTTAGAGATCGCCGTGAGAAATCCTTCTCCCTCAGGGATATCCATCTTCCAAGCATCCATTAACTCTCGGCTATTCCGTCCGATCCAGATTTCATAGTCAATAGCGGGTTCCGCATCTGTAACGATCTTGAGTTGGCAACCGGTCGCTTCTTGTAAGTAAAATTGCAACTCCTGCGCAGCGTATCGAGTGATGGAATCAGCTTCGGTGGAAACCACAATCTGATAGTTGCTTTTACCCGCATCCACCAATTTCACAGGAAGATCCGTACAATTATTACATAAAAATAAAAGGCTAAAAATGGAAAGAAAAGAGATTAATTTCTTCATGCTTTTTTGGTGGCAAATATATGGAAATAATGAGCAAATGATGTAATTAAAATCAATCGGCCTTCTCTCACTATCCATCATTTGCCACTCCTTACTTGTCACTAAAATCCGTACTTTTGCGATTCTAAATTTTAGACCGATGAATCACGAGGAGAAGATACTATCCGAACTAAATAAAACACAACAAGATGCTGTATCTAAGATAGATGGGCCATTGATGGTGATTGCCGGAGCAGGTTCTGGAAAGACACGCGTGTTGACTTACCGTATCGCATACATGTTAACTAAGGGGATTAACCCTTTTAACATCTTGGCGCTCACTTTTACGAATAAAGCCGCTAACGAAATGAAAGAACGTATTAAAAATTTGGTGGGCGACGCTTCCGCCAAAGCTGTTAATATGGGAACTTTCCATTCCGTTTTCTACAAAATATTGCGTGTAGAAGGCGAAAAATTGGGTTATACCCGAAATCTCACCGTTTACGATACCGATGATGCCAAAGGGGTAATCAAAAATATTGTAAAGGAGATGAATCTCGATCCGAAAGTATACCTTCCGAATTTTATCCTACAACGCATTTCGGCTGCCAAATCGAGTTTGCTCTCAGCTGAAGAGTACGCACGTAGCCCCGAAATCATCGAAACGGATGCACGGATCGGCAAACCTCACATTGCAGAGATTTTTTTGCGGTACAATGCTCGTTTGCGCCAATCCGACGCCATGGATTTTGACGATTTGTTGTATTACATGAATGTACTGCTCCGCGATTTTCCGGAGATGCTTTATAAATACCAAAACCGTTTCCGCTATATTTTGGTTGATGAGTATCAAGATACTAACTTTGCACAGTATCTGATTGTGAAGAAATTAGCGGCGGCACACCACAACATCTGCGTAGTAGGTGACGATGCGCAGAGTATCTATGCCTTCCGCGGCGCCAACATCCAAAACATCCTTAATTTCAAAAAGGATTTTCCTTCGGCGGAAACCGTCAAACTGGAACAGAACTACCGTTCTACGCAAAATATTGTCAATGCGGCAAATGCCGTGATCAAACATAATAAAAAGCAGATTCACAAGGAGGTATGGACAGATAATGATGAAGGGAAAAAGATCAACGTGATCCGCTCATCGAGCGATTCGGAAGAAGCCCAATCTATTGCCTTTTCGATTTTTGAAACGAAACAGAATGAACATGTCAACAATAAAGACTTTGCTATTCTGTATCGAACGAACTCCCAATCCCGTGCATTGGAGGAAGCGTTGATGAAAATGCAGATTCCGTACAAGATTTTCGGAGGACTCTCTTTTTATAAAAGAAAAGAGATCAAGAATATTTTGGCTTATTTCAGATTGGCAATTAACAATTACGATGAAGAAGCGCTGCTACGGGTGATCAACTATCCTCAACGCGGTATCGGGGCAACAACGGTCGATAAACTCAAAGTGACCTCATCGCAAAACAATGTCAGGATCTGGGATTATGTGCAAAATCCCGATAATCTGGATTTGGGTGCTGCAACAAAAGCGAAGTTGAAAGATTTTGCCTTGCGCATCAAAAGTTTCTCCACCATGATCCCCACGACCGACGCCTATGAATTGGGAAAACATATCGCCATCAGTTCAGGTGTCATTCAAGATATGAAAGCAGATATAGCAGAGAAAGACCGTCTTGACAATGTGGAAGGACTGATTGACTCGATGAAAGAGTTTGTGGAGAAAGAACCGGAAACGGAATTTAACGAAGAGACCGGCGAGTTGATCACCGAATATTTCCCCTCTTTGGATCGCTTTATGTCGAATGTCGCCTTGCTGACCGATGAGGAGAATAAAGATGATGAGTCGCAAGATCGGGTGAAGCTGATGACGATCCACGCCTCAAAGGGGTTAGAGTTCGACTACGTTTACATTACTGGCTTGGAGGAGAACCTGTTTCCGTCTTCGATGTCGCTGGGATCAAGTGCGGAGATTGAAGAGGAGCGACGTCTGTTTTACGTGGCTGTTACCCGCGCCCGCAAACACTTGACTCTCACGTGTGCACAAACCCGCTACAAATTCGGGAGTTTGCAGTTTTGCGAACCAAGCCGGTTTATGGAAGAGATTCCATATAAATATATGAATGTCACGGAGAAAGCATCAGCAGGAAGAAAGTTGGAGAAGAAATCGCCGCTTTCGTTCTCTTCCGAAAGAGACAAGACATTTGTGAAGAAAGTCGCCAAACCGGCTTATCAAAAAGTTACGCCACAAGAAGTTAATCTGAAACAATTTGGAAATCCGGCAGAGGTTGGGGAGATTGTTCCGGATATCCGGGTTTACCATTCCAAATTCGGATATGGACAAGTGCTTGGAACCGATGGTGCCGGTCCAGATAAACGTGCCGTCATCAAATTTGATACGGTAGGCGAGAAAACCCTGCTGTTAGCTTATGCTAAATTGATCATCCCTAAATAAGAATAGATTAACATTCTTATTAAAAGAAATTTGCCCGCCATAAGGAACACCAAAGATCTTTAATTTAAATGAAATTTAGAACCGAAATTGACATAAAGCCTTATCCCTTTAGCATTTCTTATAACGATATGCTATTGTTTGTGGGATCTTGTTTTGCAGATCATATCGGGAATTATTTTAAAAAGCACCGATTTAACACTTTTGTGAATCCTTTCGGCACGCTTTTCAACCCTTTCTCTATAAAACTGGCATTGGATTTGGCGCAAAAAAAACAGCACTTTGATGAACATTACATCCGCTATTTTAACGAAAAATGGATCAGTTTTGCGCACCATGGCAAATTCTCAAATTCCGATAAAGAACTTTTTTTAACCAATATCCGGCAAGTTATTGAAGAGATCGGTCGCCAGCTGTCGAATATCGATTACCTGTTCATCACATTTGGCACAGCATACTATTATCGTCACATCGAACGAGACTTGATTGTTGCCAACTGCCATAAAATCCCGGCAAAAGAGTTTGAAAAAAAGCGAGCTTCCGTAGATAGAATTGTTGCGGAATACCAACTGCTATGCGAAGAGCTGCTCGATTTTAATGATAAGCTGAAGATTGTTTTCACCGTTAGTCCAATTCGGCATTTGGGCGACGGTTTTCACGAAAACCAAGTGAGCAAATCAATTCTTCATCTTGCTGTGGATGAATTGGTTGATAATGAAAGAATCTTTTATTTTCCCGCTTACGAAATTTTGCAAGACGATCTTCGGGATTATCGTTTCTATGCCCAAGACTTGTGCCATCCTGCGGAACAAGCGATCTCCTACATCGAAGAGAAATTCGAAATCGCATTTTTCACTCCGGAAACAATCGAAAATCTTCGGGAAATAGAACGTATTAACAAACGGGAAGGGCACAGGTACAATAATTCGTAGCCTCTTTTCATACGGTTATGTTTTTTATTTTAAGGTCGTATGTAGCCCGCATAAGGCAAATAATCATTGACTTAGATGATTTTTTGAATCATGCTCGATTCAAAACAAAATGAATAATAAGGGACAAATCCTAAAAAGCAAAAAACGCTAACAATCTGTTTTTTGACTATTAGCGTTTTGTTTTGCGGTCCGGACGGGACTCGAACCCGCGACCCCGTGCGTGACAGGCACGTATTCTAACCAAACTGAACTACCGAACCGTGTTTCAATTCGACCGCAAAAATACATTTTTTTCCGTTCTATTCTATAAATCCCGAAAATATTCTTGATTATTGATGTTATATAACTGATAATAAACAGAATAAAATTACATTTGACTAACTCTTAATGATACTAAATCAGTTAAAAACAGCCATTTTCTGAAATAATATTTTGGCGATTCCGGAATAATTTGTCCTAAAATATGGTTCTTTGCTGTTTCAGCTAAATGCCAATTAGCCACATATAGAAAAGAGCTCTTAACCCTGTGTTTTTGGGCGGGATGAATAATTCCAATATATGATCCCCTCTCCTCCCTCTTCTTCATTCCAAATAACCATGTCCGCATTTTGGCGTTTGACTTCTTGATCTACCTGACTTGTCATCCGACGCTTTATTTCGGCGGCATCCCACTCCGGATTTCGTAAAGAGAGGCGTTTTAAGCGCACTTCCAACGAAGCATGGACAACGAATACCAAATCGAAGAAACCGGCCAATCCCGCCTCAAAAATAATTGCAGACTCCATCATCACCACCGGCTTGTTTTGGGCGATAGCCCAATTGTCGAAAATGACCATCAAGCGGGGATGTATAATACTATTGATTAGTGAAAGACTATTCTGATCGGAAAAGATAAGTTGCGCAAGTCGGGCTTTGTTTAAAGTCCCGTTTTGATAGACGGATTTTCCGAAATGGTATTGCACCAATTGCTTCACATCAGGGTGATCGTAAAGTTTTTGCGCCTCTTGGTCAGCATTAAAGACAGGGATCCCCATTGCGGAATAGTGTGCGGAAATATAACTCTTTCCCGTTCCAATTCCGCCGGTGAGCGCAATTCTCAACATGGTTATTTCAGATAAATGGTAATCGATTCTGGTGAAACCACTTCATCAAATGCTCCATCAAAACCGGGCTGGGTTTTAATGTACTCGGTAAGTGTGCGTCGATTGAGCGTATAAACATTGCGTTTCGTGCTATTCTGCGTAAGAGTTGTCACCGATAATCCGATTTCCAATTTATTATCGGAATATTTAGGATGCATGAAATTGAACCCACGGGTTGTGAACCGAAGGTTCAATATCGAATCCGACAGCGTAGCTACTTGTTTATTAGCGGGCAGATCATAGCACGAAACCCTGTATTCCAGTGTCTGTGTGTATTCTTTCGACAAGGTCGAGAAAAGCCAGATCACCGTTGCGATAACCAAACAGGCGATGAAAGTCACTGAAGGCGCCTTCATCTTATATTTGGATTCCGCAGAAACAGTTTCGTCCTTTTTTGTCATTGCCGGAAGTGATTAACCAACTATTTTTTTTCTTGCTCTTTTTTCAGATCGTTAGCATCAATAGCAACAGCGGCTTTGTCGATACGCAATTTAGTGCCGTCTTCCACTTCAATTACGAAAGTGCCTTCATCAACATTCGTGATTTTGCCATGGATTCCGCCAATGGTAACTATCTTATCGCCTTTTTTCAAAGCTGACCTAAAATCTTGCATTTTTTTCTGCCTTTTTTGCTGCGGGCGGATCATGAAGAAGTAGAAAATTGCAATCATCAGAACCAAAAAGATGATCATGGATGAACCGCCGCCACCTTGTGCGCCTTCCGCGTTAGGGTTGCCAAAAAGAAGTAAGTTGTAAAAATTCATGTTTAAAATGTATTAATTTATGATATGGTTATGGTGTTTTAACATCTGCCGTCACGCGAATGATGGTATGTACAGGATAGGTATTCGCCGAAACCACCACGGCACTACTTACCGGCCCTGATTTCGTCTTTGAGTCGAATTTGATCGTTATCTCACCACTTTCGCCTGGTTTTATCGGTGCTTTCGGAGGAACTGTCGTCGTACAATTGCAAGAGCCTTTCGCCCCGTCGATAATCAAATTCGATTTTCCAGTATTAGTAAATTTAAACGTATATGCTAATCGCTCACCCTGAATCACTTTTCCAAAATCGTGTACTGTTTTCTCGAACGTGATTTCCGGCATATTTGTTTTTCCCACATTGCCTTGCGCAGATGCCGGATTTTTAATCTCTTTCACGGTGATTTCGTTCTTGTCGTTTCTACAAGAAAAGGTAAAAATAGCAATAAGTAAGATTAAGAAACTCTTTTTCATCGTGTTATATTAAAAATAGATTATTTGTCTAACAATCCCCTACCCATCTTGTTTAGTTCTCCGTTTTCCCGCAATTGAACGATCACTTTATCTAAAATTCCATTGATAAAATAGCCGCTTTTTGCCGAGCTATACGTTTTCGCTAATTCAATATACTCATTGATAATCACTTTCACGGGAATAGTTGGGAACTGTGTCAATTCACAGATAGCCATCTTCATCAAGATCACGTCAACATTAAGCAGCCGCTCCGCTTCCCAGTTCTTCAATTTGTCATTGATTAAAGAGGCGTAATAGCTGTCGTTTATCACGGTTTTCGTGTATAAATCCAAATAAAAATCGACATCATCATCATTTTTAAAGAGCGGCGAGATATTCACCGCTTTTCCTTGTGATTCTTTGAACGATTGAATATTGCGGTACATAATCAGCAACGCGTCGTTGTAGTCATCAAACCAGTGTACGTTTTTTTCTTCAAAAAACCAATGAATCAGCGTACTCTCTACAAAAACCTTTTCGATAACATCCAACACCAACTGTTTGTCCTCCTCGTATGATCTTTCAGCATTATTCATATACCGCTGAAATTCTTCCAGTTTCTGAACTTCTTGGAATATTTGGACAATCACATCATTATGGTTGGTCCAATTGACTTTATTATTTTTCCACTCCCGATTAAGGGTGATACTGTCTTCTATTTGATTGATGACAATATTATCTACAAACTTGGTATTGGGATTCAAATCCGCCGCGGTAGGATTAATTTTAGCTTTCAGCTCTTCGAGTTTATTCAGTCTGTACCGTCTCAACTCGGGAAAAATAGAGAAAAAATAGAGAAATAATATATAACAATTCTGAACTGATTCAGTCAGTTTTTTTCTTCCTTCAACAATATCTTCAGTTTCATTAACTTTGTGAGCAAAAAGGGCTTGCATCACTTTTGTTCTCAAATAACGTCTATTAACCATTTTCAGTTTTTTACAATTGCAAAAGTAATAAAAAAAGTAGAGGTGGAAGATTTCCCACCCCTACTTTCAATTCATTGTTTTAAAAACAATCCTTATTGGATAAACACTTTGAATGTTCCTATTTTTCCGTCAGCAACCACGCGCACCATGTAAGTGCCTGTAGCCACATTCAAGTTGATTACTTCGGGGTTATTCAATGCGTTTCCTGTGTAGATCAGTTTACCATAAACGTTATAGATGTCTACATTTTTAATTTCAACACCAGCTTCGTTCACAATGTAAACGTTGTTCAAGTTGCTGTAAACATTGATTTGCGTACCTTCGAATGAATCGATACCCGTATCAACAGGACGAGCTTTCGTTTTGAATGAAGAGTACGGAGCGTCAACGCTGCTTGAAGATGCTGAACATACAGCCTTCACCGTCCATTCGTAACGTGAATTGGTATCCAACTCAGTGATAACAAAGAAGTTGCCTGTAACTCCTGTTACAACCTCTTCAATTCCACCGAGTTTTGAATAAGTTACTGTGTAAGAATCCGCACCAGCGTGCAACCAATTCAATTTCGCTGAAGTGTAATCGATTTCTGTCGCATGGAGTTGCGTAGGCGCATCACACACGATCGGAGCGAAAGTAACACTGATTGTACGGTTAGAAGTAACTTTCGCAAAAGCAAATGAGTTCATCTTACCAACCACTGCTCCGTCAACAACTACCGCTTCGATCTCGTAACCGGCGTTCGGTGTGATCGTGTAGGTTGCTGTTGCACCGTAATCAACCGTAGCTGTTCCTGAGGGTGAAATTGATCCACCTGTGCCAGCAGTAGCTGTGATCGTATACGTTTTGATCTTCATTGTCGCTGTAATAGTTGTGTTCGCCGTGATATTACTGATCGTATGCGAAGCAGCACCGGAAGCATCTGCCGTGAAGGTCACGTTAGTACCGTTTACTTTGATGTTTTGGATTTCGTATCCTTCGTTCGGTGTGATTTGGAATGCAGCGTTAGCACCATGGTTCACTACTTGCGTACCCGGAGTAATAGCTCCATTTGCCGGTTGAGTCACGGTCACCGTGTAGGATTTGAGTTCAAAGTTAGCATAAATCGCATGGTTAGCTGTAACGTTAGAGAACGTGTGGCTGAATGTAGCCGCATTCACTGCAGTCGGAGTTCCGTCAATTACAACAGTAGAAACCGTATAACCTGTGCCGGCTGTCACCGTGTATGCTTGGTTAGCACCGTGGTTCACTGTGGTTGTGCCGGAAGGCGTGATTGTTCCGCCGTTAGCCGCGCCAGCAGTGATCGCATATTGGTAACGTGTGAATGTAACCGCAATCGTATGGTCATCCGCAATATTCACGAAGGTATATGTATTTCCGGAGAAATTCTCTACCACCGCGCCATCAACAGTCACCGTTGAGATATAGTATCCGGTATTTGGAGTAATGGTATACGTTTGTGTTGTACCATAATCATACTCTTCCGTTCCAGTAGGATCAATTGTTCCGTTTGCACCTGCGGTAGCTGTGATTTCGAACGTGTGGATTGCAAATTCTACTGCAACAGCGTGATCACTAATGATGTTGTCGAATGCGAACGCATGTGTGGTTTTATTGTCGGCAGCTGTGAAGGCTGTTGTGGTTCCATCAACCGTTGTGGAAGAGATATAATAACCGGCGTTAGCTGTTGCCACGTAAGTAGCAGCAGATCCGTAGTTATAAACCGTTGTGCCAACCGGTGTGATGGCGCCTCCATTGCCTGCTTCCGCAGTGATTGCATACGTATACATGGCAAATCTTGCGATGATTTCGTAATCTTGCGAAATGCTACTCAATGAGCTGCTGAATGCGTCAGGATCAGTAATCGTTTGCTCAACACCATTCACCGTCACAGATGTGATATAGTATCCGGTATTAGGTGTAACTTCGTATTCGTATACAAAATCAGGATCATACACAAAAGTAACTCCTTCGGTAATTGTACCTTTTCCGTACGCTTGCGTAGAGATTGTGTAGGTGTTTTTGTAGAAATGGATGTCGAAAATTTTGGTTTCCTTTATGTCGAAAAGGTTGTATTGTTGAACCGCACCCACATTTCTGTTATTAAGGAATGACTCCACGCTATAACCTGTAGCCGGAACAATCGTTGTGTAGAAAGATTCCGCACCATAAGGAAGCGTGTAGATGTCAGTCCATATTCCTTCGGATGCATCGGCAGTTTTACCACAAACGATTCCAATTCCTTCATGAACATTTAAGATGATATCAAGCGAGTCAATAGTCATAAGAACTTGGATTCTTGCGTTTTTAGTCACATTTTCGAAAGTATACGCAAATTCATTATTGCTGATTTCTGTCAAATCGTCCATTGCGGATACACCGTCAACAAGCACGTCATAGATGTGGAAATGTTGTGCGGTAGTGATAAAGAACGTTTGGTCCGCACCGTGAGCCACTTCAACTATTCCCTTAGGAGTGATTGTTCCGGTCTCCATACCATAATTTTCCTCCAGATAATTATGAATAGAAGCGTTGATTACATACATATTGCTTTCAAATTCAACATAAACATAAACATCATTTTCCGTCGGGGTGAATGTGAAGAATTTGTGTCCGGCAGCAGAAATATCTTCGCCTTCCACTAATTCACCGTTCACATAGATACCAGCTACATGGTATCCCGGATTCGGAGTGATGGCAAGGGTATAGGGCTCGTTTTTATAAACGGTAATCGAATTTTCACCACTAACCGTTCCGTTTCCGTCAGTAGCAATTGTCACATCCGACATCGGAACAATAGCGAGATTGTCAAAAGTAATCCCAGCCGTACCGGCTTCCGAATCAGCCCAAATTCCTATGTAATAAATATCATCAGCAGGTATTTCAACAAGGTGAACAGCGCTATAATCTGATGCAGCTCTTGCAAATTCGTACCAGCCCAACATCTCACCATACCCTTCGCCGGAAATAAACACTGTCATATCTTCGCTGAAAACATCCAACGCGTTGTAGTTGTATGAAATCTCGTATTTACCCGCCGGAATATCTAAACAAGGTGAATAAACATCATCATACGCCCCTAATGTATCATTTGCAAAATAAGTCAAAACACCGTTAGCAACAGTCCAAGTAACGTTGTCTCCATTCCCATCAATAGTCCACCATCCATCTTTACCGATAGTTACATCAGAGAAGTTTTCGGTATAAGGCATAGTAGAAGGCGTTACAAGTTTAATGCCGGAAATTTCTTTCACATTGTCTTCCAAGTAGGTATCACCCTCAACTATAACTTTAACAGTGATTGTATTATCCGTCTCTGTCAAATTTGCATAATTGGAAAATTCATGTCTATATGTATCGCCTTGCTTTAATAGAGTGTCTTTTACAAGTTCACTTACGGTTAGATCTCCAACCGTGTAGGTCATGACAAACTCAGAAACAGATCCTGCGTTTTGTTGCATAACGGTAGCGGTTACAGGAACGGATGATAAATCACATGCGTCGGGAATCGGGTCAACAGAAACTATCGCCATATCGACAAGTGATTTAATCACGAGGTTGTCAAAGATAATACCGGCTGATTTTTTGGGCGATTTAGCATGGATACCTATGTAATAAATATCATCATCAGGAATTTCCAATAAAATGGTATCACCATAGTTAGTCGCTCTTTTAGCAAAATCAGCATACGATTTGATTTTTGTCATTGTCGCTGGATTGTTTTGTACAGTTCCGATATAGATATCGAACGACTCTTTGAGTGTATCCAACGCATTGTAAGCAAAACTCATGTCATATTTACCGGCAGGGATATCCAAACAAGAGGTCATAACCCAATCATTAGCTGCAATAGTATCGTTTACATACGTTAAGACACCGTTATTAACAGCCCAAGTGGTATTATCATTGTTTTGATCCAACACTCTCCAACCGTTATCATTTACATCAACAGCAGAGAAGTCTTCTGTATAAGGTATCGTTTGAGGAGCAACTCTCTCCAGAACAATCGCTTTGGTATTGTTTGCCAAGTTTTCATCCGCTTTTGTTTCAATCGTAACTGCTAACGTGTTTTCATCATTCAGGAAGGATACCGGGTTTTTAAATTTATGGGTGTAAGATTTTCCATAAGTCAACGGAGGATCAAATGCAAGTGTGTCTGTCACGCCGGCAACACCGTCTATCGCGTAACTTACCATAACCGTATCCACACTGTCGGTACCTATTTGCGTAAAGGTAAATTCAACATCCAAATTCGTCAAATCACAATAAGAATATGATTTGATATCATCAACAACGATATCTATGGCAGGGTAATCTCCGCAAGAGTGGAATTTTGTATTCACTCTGAATGCATTAGAAGAAGAAGAGAGGTTACCGCCTGTACCATTTGTCCTCGGATCCGCAAAAGATGGCTTATTAGCAACTGCATAAGAATAATAATAAATTGAACGTTGATTTGATATAGCATGTGTTTTAAAATACACAGTAGAACCTGTTTGTCCTGAGTGATCAAATACAAGCAATGCTAAATTATCTGTTCCATTATATATGAACGAATTGTCAAATTCAAAATAGTTCCATCCTGCAGAACAGTTAAGCGGCCCGTGATAAACAGGTGTTAAGCCCTCCGCAGAGATATAATCAGATGTTGAGGGGAAAGTAGTTCTATCAGTATGCACCAAGAAAATATAGACATCTGATTTATTGCTAAATGAACCTGAATTCAACTCAAAAGAGATTCCATTGATTACGCGTTTGCCACCCATTTCCGAAGCCAAATAGATTTGTTGCGAAGCAGAATTAGCATTATACGTATTCAAAGGCAGATAGTTATTGGTAGTTGTTGATCCAGCAGTACTAAATTGTTTTTCTTGCGGGTCGGAGCAATAAGAGATGGTCAACACATCGGAGTAACCACTTTGGTCATCTGCCGCGCATATCGCTTTCACTCTAATGTTATACGTATTTCCGGATACAAGATTTTCGATAATTGCTTTTGGAGCAGTAACAGCGGGTAGTGCCGTATAACTATTTTCATAGTCAAATTTATACTCTACAATCCATTCGGCAGCATCTTCATTAGCGGCCCATGTAACAATAATAGAATCTGTCTGTTGAGTGTAACTTATCACCGGAACAGGACATACAAAGGGAGGGTTAATGAGATCAATGAGGAGGTTGTCTATTAAAAATGTATTATTGGTGCTTGTTCCTCCGTATCCATTCAACATTTTAAAGGCAATATAACGGCCTGATCCGGTATAGTTTTCAAAAGTAGTGGCATGATCATACCATGTAGTAGCAGCAATACCATTTACCGTATCAATCACAGTAAAAGATTCCAAATCGATTGGAGAGTCCATAATTCCTACAAGGAATTGACCTCTGTTTAGAATACGTTGTAATGCTTTAAATGAAAGTTTAATATCATGAATATTGATATTTTGATCTAACGGAGGCAAAATTGCGAGATTATATCCGGAATTTGTATGGTGAAAATCCAAACATCTTGGCGAACTGGGCGGATTATCACTAGCTGCTATATACGGCGTTCCGCTGGCAGTTGAAGTTTTATATACTGTCCAACAGGTAGGATAATAAGCTTGCCCTGTTGTATAAGAATCAAAATTGTCGAAATGGGGAAGTTCTGAGATAAACATACAAGCTGTAACTGTAGTTACTGTATTAGAGTAATCGCTTTGTCCACCATTCGAGCAAACAGATTGAATCCGGAAGCTATAGTTTGAGCTGAGATCTAAACCGGTAACGGTATATTCATTGCCTTCCACAGGAATAGTATTCCATGTTGTAGCAGATCCTTTTACATATTGTAAATTAAATTGTGTGGCTTCATCAGTCTCCCAAGCTAATTTAACGTAGGTGTCTCCGGTATAAGAAACAGCTAAAACAGGAACATCAAAACAGTTTGCGATAGTGATATTATCCAACAGTACCGTAGAATTTGAAACTGCTGTATTGTGAACAAAAGCCAAGTAGATAGTCTTTCCGGCTAAACTCTCCGGCAATGTAACTTCAACTTTATTATATTCGGTTTTGGTAATGATAACCTCTTCCAACGAAGCAAAAGTAGTCATGTCGGTACCTCTTTCAGAAACAAGCACCTCTATTCTTTCGCTGCCTTCTGTGTTTAGTGCCACATCAAAAGCGAGTGTAGCGCCGGTTTCAGGCAATTGAATGCCGTTAGAGATTAACCAGTTGTTTGGATTGGTGCCGGCAGATCTTGCCACACCACCTGAATAGGTCCATTTATTATCTAAATTGATCCAGCAATCCGGAGTCGCATTATTGGTAAATTGTTCATATACAGGCAATACAGTAGTTGCATCGCATCCTGAGGTAAAGTTATGCGTTGCCCAATTGCTAAAGAAATCTTCGCCACACAAACCGCACACTCTGAAGTTATAACTTGTTGTAACATCCAATCCACTGAAAGCAATGGTTGTTTCTTCAACGATAAAACTACTCCATTCGCTATCGCTGTTTTTCTTGAGTTGTACTTCCCAAGCGGTATATTCACCGGCATCCCAAGTCAGGGTTGTGGTATTGGAAGAGTTTACGCTGGCAATATTCTGAGGAATTTCAGTACAGCCAAAAGGCGTGGTGAATGTTAAAACATCAGAGTATTCTCCCCTACTGATTTCCGAACAATATCCTATTGCTCTGACATCATACGAAGTATTGCTTTCCAGTTCTGTTAATGCAACAGTTGCATTTTCGGGATTTAAAATCGTCCAGGTTGTTTCCTCGGATTTTTTATATTCAACTGTCCAAGATTCTACGTCTGTATTTGCTTCCCAAGAGATAGTAGCCGAAGTTGCTGTAATGTCACTTGAAACTAATTCAGGTGTCGGGCATAATAGCTCATCATTACAAACATAAGGCATAAAATCCAATTTTATCATATTATTAAATGTACCTATATCAGTAGCCGCAGGAGGAGAACTAACATCTATTGGGCTACCATCTCTTCTTGCTCCAATGGCTGTGTTCACACCATTATTATGGTTCACAGCTCTGAAACTAATAGTAGTCCAACCTGATTTGTTTTCAAGAAAAGCCAAAAGCAGGTTTCCTCCTTCATAATAAAATGGTTCATCGAGTACAAATTCATTCCAAGTATTTGCAACTATATTCCAATCCTTGCCCGTCCCATCATAAACCTCGGTAAGTTCCGAATTAGGAACAAAATCTGATGCTGAGGAGAACGATACTTTATCCGTGTTTTGCAACCATATCTTATTATTTCCAGCTTTGACGCTATTACTTCCCGTTGGATAAAAACTTATGGAATAGATGTATCCGGGAGTTTGAGGCAATAATGATTGATTGTAAATTTGTTGTCCATAGCCATAGTCATAGGTATGATTAACCGGATAAGTAGTGGTTATTGTCGTAGTCTCGCAAATAACTTCATCTCCCCTTGCACCAAAACCTTTCTTAATACAATCTACTGAGAATGAAGAATGCAATGGCAATGATTCGCCATCTTCACAAACCGCTTTCACAGAAATCGTGTAACTTGAATTCGGTTGAATAGAGGTCAGTGTGGTGATGGTATCCGTTACTGTTTTAGAGTAGCTTGCCTCTTTACCCACTTCCGCGTATTCAACAATCCATTTATTTTGATCTTCATCCGCCGTCCAAGAAACAGTAGCTTTCACCGCACCGCCGGTTGTATCCACATTAACTACAAGATCCGAAGGTTTAACACACGTAATCGGTTGTACGGAGATATTATCAATAGCTGCCGGGAATTGGTTCTCCCCGTTGTCGTCATTTACCCAAGTGAATACCAAAACATAGGTTCCTTTTTCCAAAACAGCCATGTACTCTTTCCACTCGTTAGCACCGGTTAGGATTGCCAAGTTCGTGCTTGGAATAGTACCGGCTATAAAAGCTTCTCCCTGAGGTATTGCAGATACCATCAAATAGTCGTTTGCATTTCCGCCCACTCTGTAATCAAAAGTAAAATAAGCACCTTCTTCCGGAACAATCATACTACGGTAAGCTTGAGCAATAGAAGCTTGTGTCGCATTATATTTATTTGTATTCCCTCTTGTACTGGATATAAATAATTTATTATCATAATCAAATCCTTGTGCATATCCTACATACCATTTATTGGCAGAGGTATCATTAGCAATAGACCAATTACCGGCTTCATCTCCTTCGAAATCATTTGTATAAGGAGCCATTGCCGGCGCAGGATCCAGTGTCATAAAATGACCATAGGCCTTGCCACTCGAACTACTTTGACATTCTGTTGAAATATAAAATTCATAAGAGGTAAAAGGTAACAATCCTTCAAAAAGATATGAAGTAGTCTCCAGCAACTTAGTGTGGTATTTACCTCCAGCAATTCTATATCCTAAAGTCCAAGTAGTCTCTCCTTCACCTTGATCCCATTTAATTTTGGCAGAAGTTTCTGTAATATCAGAAATAGTCAGGTTCTTAGGTCCATTACAATATTCAACATCTATAAGTATTGGGAGGCCATCATTAAGTCCATTATCCATTTTATAAATAGCATCACCTAAAAGTGTTACAAAAGAAGGATCTCTCATCTCTGTTAGAGTTTTAATTGTTCCTTCTTGTGAATTAGCGGCTGTGCTTTTAGCGGTATTTGAATAATTATTTGTTCCTGTAAAGTTCTCAGCAATACCGGCTATTCCGCCATAATTGTTATTGTTACTAACCCGAGTAAGTGTTCCTGCGAAATAGGAATTTTTCATTGTTACACGCTTCCCATTCCCCACAATTCCACCGATGTATTGCCCCTTTACCGTACCCGTTGCCGCGCAATTGGTAATATAAGTAGGACGGCTACTATTTCCATTGGGCCAAGCAGCACCAACAATAAGTCCATTATTATTATTTGTAGCAGTGATGCTACCATTAACAACTTGGCAATTTTCAACATAAGCGGGTCCGCCGTTTCCAATAAAACCAATAACGCATCCTAACATGGAGTGCCCTATAGAGATAGGATTCACCATCACAACGTTCTCCACTTTCGCAAAAGTGGAAGTAGATGAAGCTTTAATGGAGCCAAATAGTCCAGCATGCGCTTTATTGGTTCCCCTATTTACATACATATTGTGTATTAAATGGTAGTTTCCATTAAAAGTTCCTTCAAAGTATTTATTAGAACCGTCCGTTCCTGCCTCAGTGCTGGTGGCACCACCCGGATATCCTCCAATGGGTGTCCATTTATTGGTTGTTGAACCATCGGTATTCAGCCAAATTTCGTTCTTCAATTCCACCGTTTTACCTTGGAAAGTAGTGGTTCCCGCATTTACTATGCTTGCCAATCCGGCCAACTCTTCCGCTGTGTAAATATAGAAGGTTGTTGCATCAGGGTTGTTTGTATACCATTTTGTATCTGCCGTTCCATCCCAAATGGTTTGTGTATTGCCTCGCAAACTCAACGTGAAAGTGGTAGAAGCCATAACAGGTGTAGTCAGTTTTGTACTGTCACTATTAAGAAGCTCGGCATCGATTTTGTATGTTCCTGAAAGCAGCAACTCATTCAGTTTTAATCCTGCAATCATGCCCTGTAGCATCGCTTCATTGTTGAAATATATTGGACCATCCAATCCTTCAATGCCCTCTATTTCCACTTTGATGATACCGTCTGTTCCCAATACAAAATTTTCTATTTTCACATCAATGGATAGATTTTCATTTCTCCAATATGTTTCACCGTCTGCCGGAGTGTTGATAGTAAGAGCGGGCAATCCTCTCAATGTGAAAGTGGTAGAAGCCGCAACAGGTGTAGTCAGTTCCGTACTGTCCATATTAAGGAGTGTGGCGTTGATTGTGTGCGAACCCGGTTCCAAGAGTGTATTTAATGGCAGTGCCGCACATTGTGCTAGTTCTATTTCATTTGCAATAAAAACGGGGACTTCCAAAAATTCAAGTTCCACTTTGATAATACCGTCTGTTCCCAATACGAAATTTTCTATTTCTACATCAATGTATAATGGTTCGGTTATTAAATATTTTTTCCCGTCTGCCGGAGTGTTGATGGTGATGGCAGGAAGTGGAAGTATTTGTGATATCTCAATATCATCAAGGAAGAAACGCGCCTTATTCGTTCCCACCGCTTCGAACTTAATTTTAGTTGCGGAACCACCTGTTGACAAATTAAGTTCATATTCTTCCAAAGTATAAGCATCCGTATTACCTAAGCCTTTAATCACTTTGGTCTCAGTAACCGTATCGGCATTAATGATACGCACATATATGGAATCCGCGTCATTTTTCCATGCCATCGCTTTAAATTTCACTGTGAAATTACCATTATCATGAATTAAAGAGATTGCCGGAGTTTGCAAAGATCCCAATAGGTCTTTTGTCCCTAATTTCGCAGCACCTCCCGCTTCATACACTTTTGTTCCTGTCCACCCGAGAGTTTGGGTGAATTTATTCACCGTATCGGTTATTTCAGTGCTACTTGGCTTATCATTTGCAGTTCCCCTAGTAAACTTGCTAAAGTCTTCAGAGAAAACAACCGTTGCCTGTGCAAAACTTGCCGCACAAAAAGCAAAAAGCAGCATCGCACTCATTAATGCTACTTTAAGAAAGTTTAATTGTTTCATTGTTTTAAATTTAAATTAATAATATAGTTTATTCGATTATATATCAATATCTTATCGGTTTCCTTTTCTAAAAAACCCAGCTTGCAAATATAAGAATTATTTTTCCCGATTTTCAATTTGAAAAAAAAGGTTGCGTATTTTTTTGAAGAGATATGGTTTTGAGAGCAATTCCGCCCAAGTTGTTTCATATTTTATTGTATATATAATAATGTATTCATCCACAGAGATTCGATGATTTCGCCGCCTACCTACGGCAGGCGAAAAACGAATGTGTCAGAGATCTCCTACGGAGAATAAGTCCTATTGCAAGGGGAATGATTGCGTATGTATTTTCGTTATGTGCCATTTGAGAGGCAGTGCGACCATGAAGCAAAAAAAGCAAAGAGTAACTATCTATCATTAGCAATTACGAAAAGTTTACATGAATTAAAAGTTTTCGGAATTTTGCATTTCCGAAAAATAGTCAAAAATTAAGAGAAATCGGAATTTTATACGATGATAAAAAGAGAAATATATTTATCGCAACTGCGAGAACTGAAAGATGTTCAGATAATTAAAGTTGTGGCAGGAGTGCGTAGATGTGGCAAATCCACGCTTTTTGAACAGTTTAAAAATGAGTTGCTATCAAACTAAAAACGTGGATTTATACGTCACCGGAAGCAATGCTTACTTGCTATCAAGCGAATTGGCAACTATTCTTACAGGTCGCGCAATTACGATAGAAATATACCCCTTCTCATTTGCCGAATATGTTCAATATCAAAATATAGAGAAGCCGAACGACAATGATTTGGTCAATTATTTGCAAACAAGCGGTATTGCTGTAATGCGTTCACAATTCGAAACGGATGCTTTTTGACGAATTTAATTTCGATAAAATAACATATATAGCGAATTTTATTTCGACAAAAACATTATCTTTGCGAAAAAATCAGTGACATGGAAAGAGCAATTTTAGAGCAAAATCCACATTGGAAGGGAAAAATTTATCAACATTTACACGGAAGGAGTTTTTTTGAAAGCATAAAAAACAACTTGCAAGTAAGGCATGTTCAAGTTCTTACAGGAATAAGACGAAGCGGAAAGTCGTCAGGGTTTCGTATGCTTGTCAATGAATTAATGAAGAGCGAAGACCCGAAATCAATCCTAATGTTGAATATGGACGACCCTCTGTATTATGAAATTTGGGAAAACCCAAGCCTTTTTTATAACATTATTGAACTTGCCGAAAAACTGACAGGCGAAAAAATCCAATACCTATTTATTGACGAAGCCCAAGCGGTTAAAGGCTGGGAAACATTTGTAAAAAGTGCTTATGACAGCGAACTTTTTCGAAAAATATTTGTGACAGGTTCTAATTCTTCTTTTTTGAACAATGAACATTCAATTTTGTTGTCAGGCAGATATTTAGAAGAAAAAGTTTTCCCATATTCATTTTCTGAAATCTTATCGCAAAACAAAATTGACACTTATTTCGATGCGGTAAGCGAAAGTCCAAAAGTCCTTCGATTGCTTGATGATTGTTTAGAATGGGGTTGTTTTCCCGAAATAAGTCCGTTGAAAAATACAGAAATAAAATCAAATTTGCTGAAAAGCTATTTCGATTCAATCATTATGAAAGACTGCATTTCTCGCTATCAAATCGGCGATGTTGCAACTTTCAAGAAACTACTGCTTTATAGCATATCAAATGCCGGGGCAGTTTGTTCTTACAAGAGTTTGGGAACCGCAACGGGTACAAACGAAAACACAGCTAAAAAATACATTAACATTCTCAACGACAGTCATATAATTCAAGACGTATCAAACTTTGCCTTTTCATTAAAAGAAAATGTGCGGAACAGCCATAAAATTTATGTCGCAGATAACGGAATAACAAACGCTGTCTCGTATCGTTTTTGGGACAATAAAGCCAAATTATTTGAGAATTTTGTATTCAATGAATTACAGAAACAAAAATACGAAGAGATCACATTTGCAAACAGCCATGGAGAATGTGATTTCGTGATTAAAAATAAGTTTGATTATCATGGAATTCAAGTTTGTTATGAACTTACACCCGAAAATCAGGCAAGAGAAGTTGGAGGCTTTGCAGCCGTTGAAAAAGAAACTTCTTTAACTAAAAAGACAATAATCACTTACAATCAATCAAGTAAAATTGATGATGTAGAAATAATTCCGATATGGAAATGGATATTCAACACAAACTAATGCACTACTGCTAACAAGCGGTATTGGAGCAGTAGAACATGCTTTTCAAAGACTGAAGTTAAATCATAGAATCGTTTTTGCTGGTGATATTGACCTTCATGATTACAATTTTTCTTTTTGCTTTTAAAGCAACAAGCTTCCGATTTGGTACACCGCAAAACTCACAATCCACGCTAATGCCGTGGTGTAGAACATGGTGAAGATGGCGTATTTCCATTTGCCGGTTTCGTGCTTGATAGCGGCGATAGTGGCGACGCAAGGGAAGTAGATCAGCACGAAAAGCATATAGCTTAATGCCACCAGCGGTGTAATCGGGATACGGCTTCCCAAGTTGACACTATCTTCTTCTCCGCCTGCGTAAATGACACTCAACGAACTTACAACCAATTCTTTTGCACCTATACCCGAGAGCAGCCCGATGCCCAGCTTCCAATCGAAACCTAACGGTTTGATAGCCGGTTCGATGGCTTTCCCGATCTTTCCGATGTAAGAATTTTCTTGCTGTTCGGCCATCGTGTCATAATGCGGGTTTTGAGGAAAATAACCGAGAAACCAAATCACAATTGAGGCAATGAGGATCACGCCGCCCATCTTGCGGAGATACTGTTTCCCTTTATCCCAAGTGTGCCGTAGGATAGATTTCGCCGTGGGCATGCGGTAGGGAGGAAGTTCCATCACAAAAGGCAAATCCTCACCTTTGATCATGAATTTGCTGAAAATCCGCGACATCAAAGCGGCTAATAGAATACCGGTGAGGTATAAACCGAAGAGAATCAAACCTTTGTAATTAGGAAAAAATGCACCCACGAGAACGAGATAAACGGGCAGCCGGGCGCTGCAACTCATCAACGGGTTAATTAGAATGGTAATCAATCGCGACTTGCGGCTCTCTATTGTCCGCGAAGCCATAATAGCCGGCACATTACAGCCAAACCCCATGATCAAAGGGATGAACGACTTGCCGTGTAGTCCCATCTTGTGCATGATCTTATCCATGATGAAGGCGGCACGCGCCATGTAGCCGGTGTCTTCTAAGAAAGAGATACATAGATATAAGATCAGGATGTTGGGCAGAAAAACTAACACTGCCCCTACCCCAGTGATAACCCCATCAGTGAGTAGATCTTTAAAAGGTCCGTCTGCCATGTGGCTGTGTACGAATATATTAGTCCAATCGACCAGTTTTTCTATCCAGTCCATCGGATACTGTCCCAATGAAAAGGTGAGTTGGAACATCAGAAAAAGAATTGCCAAGAAGATAGGGTAGCCCCAGATTTTGTGTGTTACAATTCTGTCTATCAGCTTAGTGTATTCTTTCTTTTCAATGTGGTTATCCGTGTAAACTTCCTTTAGCGCGCCATCAATAAAACCATATTTTGCATCGATAATTGCCGATTCGCTATCCTCTTTGATTGTTTTTTGGATATGCTCCGCCATCTTGTCGCGTTCATGTAAAATCGCGCTACCATTGGGCAGGTTTTTAATGATCTCTTCCACTTCGCTATCTTTTTCCAACAATTTGATGGCTAAGAACCGGGTAGAAAATTTAGCCCTGATATTCTCATTTTCAGCGATAATGGATTTGACATTATTGATTGCCTCTTCCAGTAACGGCCCATGATTGATATGGATATGGCGGTAAACCTTATTGTATTTATGATGCTTGTTTTCACTTTCGTGGGCATAATCCTCCATCTGCGGGTCGTGATTATGATCCGCTTCCGTTTCATGCCAATCTTTCAGGGATTTGTAGATTTCGGGGTCGATATTGCCGTTTTCGTCAATATAATCAGCGCCTTCGTAGAGATTAATAATAACGTGAAAGAGATTATCGATCCCCCAGTTTTTCTTCGAGATAGTGGGAATCATCGGGACACCAAGCAGTTGACTTAGTGAAAGATAATCTAACTTATTTCCACTCTTTTCCAATTCGTCGTACATGTTGAGTGCCACCACCATTCGAACATTCATATCGATGAGCTGTGTGGTGAGGTAGAGATTGCGTTCGAGGTTGGAGACGTCCACCACATTGATAATCACGTCGGGCATCTCGTTCACGATGTGTCGCCGCACGTAAAGCTCCTCGGGAGAGTAGACTGAAAGCGAATAAGTTCCCGGCAGATCCACAATCTTGAAATGATAGCCTTGGAAATTGAAACTGCCCTCTTTGGCATCCACGGTTACACCGCTGTAGTTCCCAACCCGCTCGTGGCCACCGGAAGCGGTGTTAAACAGTGTGGTCTTCCCGGAATTAGGGTTGCCGACAAGAGCCACGTTGATGGTACGACGTTGTTTCAATGCGATGTCGCGAAGCTCGTCCTCTGTGATCTCCTCTTCTTCGCTAATGGGTTGATTGTGTATGATTTCCTGTTCCTTCAACCAGTTTTCAGCGTCTTGTTCGGTAAGCACCTCGATCAGTTCGGCCTCTTGTCTTCGTAGCGAAACTTCGTAGCCCATCACCTTGTATTTGATGGGATCTTTGAGCGGCGCATTCAGAATCACCTCGATGCTTTTGCCCCGAATGAAACCCATTTCCACGATTCGTTTCCGAAAACCGCCATGACCCAGCACTTTAACAATAACACCTTTCTCTCCTGTTTTTAAATCTGACAACCGCATACCGAAAATTTTTCAACCCACAAAAATAAGATTAATAATGAAGATTTTACTGAAAGAGTAGTACCTATTTATAGTTATTTTTCGGGCAAGATCACATGAAAAACTCCAAACGATCTTCCATTTC
>JAJDJJ010000159.1 GCA_030267125.1 Bacteroidales bacterium OttesenSCG-928-B11 | reverse complement strand
GTGCAAAAAGGGTTGAAATAAAAAAACAGATGATGATCAAAAGGGTAATGCGTTTATTCATAATGTTGTTTTTTGGTGACAATGCTATTATAGGTCATGTATTTGACGGGGCAAATATATCAAAAATCACAATCGGTTTTTCTTGTATTAGCCTCGGGCTGCTCCAAGACAAATCACAATTTCTCCTTTTACCCCCTCTTTAAACCGTTCAATGGCTTGAGTGATGGTGCCGCGGAAGTTCTCCTCATGGATTTTGGTCAATTCGCGGGAGATGGTGATTTGGCGGTCACCGCCTATGATTGTAGCCATCATCTCCAAGGTTTTGAGCAACCTGTGCGGCGATTCATAGAAGATGGCCGTGCACTCTAATTCCGCCATTTTCTTCAACAATGTCTCTTTCCCTTTCTTATGCGGAATGAAGCCGAAAAAATGGAAACTGTCGGTGGGAAGACCAGAGTTGACGAGCGCAGGAACAAAGGCGGTTGCTCCGGGGAGGGACTCAATCTCAATGCCTTGCATTATGGCTTCGCGTATGAGTAGAAAACCAGGATCCGAGATGCCCGGCGTGCCCGCATCGCTCACCAGCGCCACCGACGAAGAGTTCTGTATCTGTCGGATGATTTGCGATAGTTGTTTGTGTTCGTTGTGGATGTGATAAGGGACGCAGCGTTGCTGTATTTCAAAGTGTTTCAATAGATTGTTTGTTGTGCGGGTATCCTCGCACAGTACAAAATCCACAGATTTTAGAATCCGTAACGCTCTAAGCGTGATGTCCTCCAAATTGCCGATTGGTGTGGGTACAATATATAATTTCATACGTTTGTTAAAAATTGCGGTCCATTATTTGTTACTACTTGTCATCACGTCCACCCAGTCGATTATTAAATGGAAAATATTCTCCCATTGGCTCAGGCCGCAGTTTTCTTCGGTGTCAGTGTATTCGTGATAGCCGCCGCTTGGTCCGCCCATCGTGTAGATAAACAATGCGTTCACGCCTTTTTCGGTGAAAGGGAAATGGTCGCTGTTTGATGTATTAGGACGACTTTTGACCGCAGGCAGGTATTGTTTTTCGTTGTTGATCTTCACGAGCTTGTCATAGTAAAACGACGGTATGCCTTCTCGACTGTTCACCACCATGATCCCCTCGCTGCCGCCGCACATCATATCTAAATTGAGCAGCATTTTAACTTTTTCAAGTTCGATCAGAGGCTCGTCCGCAAAGTGGTTGGATCCACGCAAGCCACCCTCCTCTCCGCTGAAGAGGCAGAAAACCATCGTGTAGTCGGATGGGTTTTTGCTATAGTATTGCGCCAAACTCAGTACGGTAGCGGTGCCACTGGCATTGTCGTGTGCGCCGTGAAAAATCACATCCTTACCCATGCAACCAATGTGATCATAGTGTGCCGTGAAGACGATCATCGAATCGGGTTGCCGCACACCTTCAATCTTTGCCACCACATTGTTGGCCTTGTGCGCCACAAAGCGATTATTGTAGCTCACAGACAGTGTTTTAGCCTTCTTCATTTTTTTCGCAATAACTTGAATGTATGCGTAAGGTCGTTCATGCGTTGTACCGCTCAGCCCGATTACCGGCAACTTTGTATCCCCAATCAGATAGCCTAACACATCGAAATACTGATTCTTCCGACTTATGCTTAAGAAGTAAATCGCAAGACGGATTTGGTCGGCTTGATATTTATCCTTCATTTCATCTAACATTGAAATATCGAAATAAATAAAACTGTTTTTGAATTTTTCACTGTTTTTTTTGATGAATTTCTCCCTCTTTTCCTTGTTAATAAGGATGATCGGGTCGGCAGAAATAACAGGAATGTCTTGCTTATCCAGCGACATTGAGAACGGATAGATCCGATAGTCATCGAAAGGGTTGAGTTCCATTCCATTGATACTCAACGACACATTGCCTTCCATGGCAAATCCCGGAAAATTGTAGGACTGGAAATAATCATTACCCAATGGCTCCGCTTTAGTCTCTCGAAAAATAGACCGGATATACTCCGCCGCTTTGTATTCGCCATCGTAAGCAATTGATCTGCCATGCATTTCTGAGGAGGAGAGGGTGGCAATCATCTGTCGGACAGTGGTGCTGTCCTGTGCTTGAAGAGAGAAAAAGGAGGGGAGGAGGAGAGTGAAAAAAAACAGGGGGTGTAATTTTGTGAGTGTCATGTTCAATGTTTACAGAATTTCAACGAGCGCGAAGATAATAAAAAGAGAGGCTTTTTTGTTAGTGGATGAGACACGAAATATTTGCACGACC
>JAJDJJ010000158.1 GCA_030267125.1 Bacteroidales bacterium OttesenSCG-928-B11 | reverse complement strand
AGCGTTTGCGGAGACGATGACGGTGAAAGCGTGTGGACTACGTTCAACTTCGGCACCACGGCCAATGAAACTTATGGGGATGGGATCTGGAACGGCTACGTGTACGAAATGAGCACCCCTTACGTTTTTGGCAGTTACTTAGGTATGGTTACTGAAAATGCGACCTTTAACAGGACTACCACGGGCGCTTGGTCGGGTGTCACCTCGTCTTGGATAGGAACAGCTCCCAGCGACCACTTCGGCGTGCGCTACAAGATGACCAAAACTTTCCCCTGCGGGAGTTACACTTTCACCGTGGGTAACGACGACCACGTGCGCCTCAGCATTGACGGCGGTACCACTTGGCTGATCCCGGGCAGCTGGATCGGCGGTGACGGATGTTGCAAAAACTATTCCAATGACACGGCTTACTACTTTGAAGAGGAGACCACGATTGATCTGGTCATGGAATTTTACGAGGTGACCGGCGGCGCCACGGCCAACTTTAACTATGCCGCGGAATTGGTTGCCGTCACAATCACTAACCTGACAGCCCATTCCTTCGACTTGAACTTCGGCGGCAATGACGTACTCAACCTCGTGATTTCCACCACGGTTGAATCCGACCCCGCGAACCCCGCGAACGAAATAGACGAGCAACTCGGTCTGACGGAAAATCCCTACCCCGTCGCAAACTTGAATCCCGAGACCACCTACCATGTCTATGTGCAAACCGAATGCGGCGGACCGTGGAACCATATCCCCGTCACCACACCGCCTACCTGTCCCGTACCCACAGGCAGAAACACTGTCAATATCGGTGCCGATACCGCCACGCTCGTGTGGGACGCGTCAGGTATGTCGGCTTGGAACCTCAAGGTTTCCACCACGCCTTTGATCGGACTTGACACCGCGGTAGGGGACTTCTTCGACGGATCGGTGGCCACAGATAACTACCAACTCACCGGATTGACCCCCAAGACCACCTACTACTGGTATGTGCAGGCTGATTGCGGCGGCGGTGACCAAAGCAAGTGGTCTAGCGCAACCACCTTCCGGACGACACAAATTCCGGCTGAACTTCCCTATACTTGTGACTTCGAAGACCCGACTACCAACAGCGGCTGGGAGTTGAATAACGGCACGCAAGGTAATAAGTGGGTGAACGGAACCGCTGTGAATAACGGAGGAACCGCGTCACTATACATTTCAAGCAATGGTACAGGAAACACATACAGTGGCACCACTTCATACGTATACGCCTACAGGACGATCAGCATTCCTGCGGCGAGCAGCCAACTCGAGTTTTCCTTCGACTGGAAGTGTACGGGAGAGAGCTCTTGGGACTTAGGAAGAGCTTTCCTCGTTCCCTTGACAGCGAATATTTCCGCTGGACAGAGCAACAATATGGCAGGAAGCAACAACATTACGCCCAGCGGATGGATCGATATTGGCGGCGGAAACTTGCAAGGGAACAATACTTGGACGACCAAGATGAGCATAATCGATGTTCCCGCCCCCGGCAACTACAATATCGTCTTCTTTTGGAAAAACGACTCTTACACTAATTACGATCCTCCCGTTGCCATCGACAATGTATCCATAAAGGCACTCAGCTGCCCCGCGGTTAAGAATATCCACACCACTGCGGTTACTATGACCGCCGCCGATATCGAGTGGACGGCAGGCGGCACGGAGACAGAATGGTCTGTAAAGATTGTGCCCGCCGGCGCTGACCACAGCACATACACTGCCACTACGGTAACGACAGCATCCTACAGCGCTACCACGCTGTCTGACGGGACAGCCTTGTTGGCAAGCACCAGCTACGATTGCTGGGTGCAGGCAAACTGCGGCACGGACGACAACAGCACTTGGACAAAATACACTATTAATATGGCGTGTGGTGCGATCACTAGCCTCCCGCACAGTGAGAATTTTGACAATACTGCCACAGGCACGGATGCTGCAATCACCGTTCCCAATTGTTGGACAGGGCTGAGCAATGCAGCTAAAGGCCCCTATGTTACTTCCAATGACGGTGCTTTATATCGCCACTCCGCACCAAATTACTTAGACTTTAACTGGCCTGGCGCCGGCGTATACGCATTGGCGGCTCTTCAGGAAATCGACGCGTCCATACCCATCAATACCTTGAAGGTGAGTTTCTATGGCAGGGCTGGAAGTGCTACTTCAGCGGGAACTTTCACTGTGGGCGTGATGACAGACCCAACAGATGGCACCACTTATACACCGGTGGATACCATTGTTAAAACCGGCGTGGTGACACAATATACCGTGACTTTTGAAAATTACACGGGAAGCGGTCAGTATATCGCATTCAA
>JAJDJJ010000157.1 GCA_030267125.1 Bacteroidales bacterium OttesenSCG-928-B11 | reverse complement strand
CTCTTGGCACGACAAATATTTGGAATGGGTTTGCGGTTTCGCCAACGCACAAGGTGGTGGAATTTATATTGGCAAGGAAGATTCTGGGAAAGTCACGGGAGTGGAAGACTATAAAAAACTGATGGAGGATATTCCCAACAAAATCAGAAATCACATGGGAATTTCCGCTGATGTAAATCTTTTGCAGGAAGATGATAAATACTATATTGAGATTGTAGTCCAACCATATTCAGTGCCTATCTCGCTGCATGGTCAGTATTTTTATCGTAGTGGGAGTGTGAAGATGGAACTAACCGGAAACTCTCTCAATGAGTTTCTACTCAAACGTTCAGGTCTGACTTGGGATGAGGTGACTGAGCCGAGGGCAACTTTTGACGATATTGACGAACGCTCTTTCCGAATGTATTTGGAGATGTCAAAAGAAAAAGATCGTTTGCCGGATGTGGAAGGACTAACAATGGAAGAGATTTTCGATAAGTTACGTCTGACTAAAAACGGAGAACTTACACGTGCAGCGATAATCTTATTCGGCAAAGACCCGAGACGCTTCTCTACGAATGCCTTTGTGAAGATTGGACGTTTTAAAGGAGATGCAGATTTGCGATTTCAAGATGTTGAAGAAGGGAATTTAATCGTTCTGCTGAAAAGCGTGTTAGAGCGGTTAGACCATAAGTATCTGACTCGTTCCATTGAATTTAAAGGAATGCTTCGTCTGGAACATAGTGAATATCCGATTCCGGCACTGCGAGAAATGCTTCTCAATGCACTGGTACACCGCAAATATATGGGTTCATTTATTCAGATACGTGTATATGATGATAAGATAACTATTTGGAATGACGGTGCGCTACCTGAAGAAATAACCTTGGAGTCACTCAAACACGTTCACTCGTCCCATCCACGTAATCCACTTATTGCCGATGTTTGCTTCAAAGGAGGACTAATTGACTCTTGGGGACGTGGCACAGTTCGTATCATTGAGACCTGCAAAGAAGCTGGACTTCCTGAGCCCGAACTTACAGAACGTGATGGCGGTTTCTTGGTAACTCTCTTTAAGGATAATCTCACTGAAGAGCAATTACTGAAGCTTGGTCTTAATGAGAGGCAGATAAAGGCAGTTCAGTATGTGAAAGAAAGAAGGAAAATTACCAACAAGGAATATCAGGAGATAAATGATATTTCAAATAGGACAGCAACTAATGAACTAAAAGAATTGGTTGAAAAATTTGGATTATTAGGAATGTCTGGTGCAGGTGCTGGAACTTTTTACGAACTTTTGTGATCGCGCAAAAATCACGCATATCACGCATCGATCACGCAAAAAGTAAGCAAAGCGAGCAACAACAAATGGGGCAATGCATAGTGTAGCGAAAATGTCGGATAATTCACACAGAAAAGAAATGCTTAGTAATATACGGTTTGAAAATATAGATGCCTTGCTTTTTTGTGGCGATATCCATGGAGAGTTTGAAACGATTGCCTATAAACTGAATCAATACGACAATGCCGTTCTGATAGTCTGTGGAGATATTGGCATGGGATTTCACAAGGACGAATACTATTTGACTTTATTCCGCAAACTTAATCTTCGGTTATCAAAAAAGAATAATCACTTAGTAATGTTTCGAGGGAATCATGATAACCCTGTTTATTTCAATGGCAGTTTCAATAAACATAAATACATTCACTTGTTAGAGGATTACAGTATTGTACAGGTTGGAGCTACAAATATTTTGTGCATAGGTGGTGCAACTTCGATTGACCGTACATACAGGATAGAAAGAGAGCTACAAACAGGAAAGAAAACCTATTGGGGTGCCGCTGAATTGCCTTATTTTGATGAGAAAAGGCTAAACGAAATCAATCGTGTATTTCCTAATGATATTGACATTGTGGCAACGCATACGATTCCTTCTTTTGCCTATCCAACCACCAAACAGGGTATTGGTTCTTGGTTAAAAGAGGATGATGGGTTAGAGCAAGTCATTGATCAGGAGCGAGCAACGATGGATTTGATATTTGCAAAGTTACAAGAACGACAAAAAAACATAATAGATTGGTATTATGGGCATTTTCACGAACATAAATTAGAGCGACATTACGATATAAATTTCAGATTGTGCGATTGCGGCGAAATAAATGAATTTCGAGAGAGAAGAATGGAGTATGAGTAGAGAATCTTCGCGCGTTCATTGACAATGAATAGCACTTCAAACTGAACAAAAACAATCACAAACGACAATGTAACCGATGATTTGCACACCCAACATCAGTACCGCATTTGTACCATAGAAACATAACTAACTGATATTCACATACGCTCAATTTTGAAGAAGTGAAGTAAAAGGCG
>JAJDJJ010000156.1 GCA_030267125.1 Bacteroidales bacterium OttesenSCG-928-B11 | reverse complement strand
AATGGAAAACAAATTCACCATATTTCAGTTAATTAATTCGTGGCATCTTGTTACGGATTTTTGTAGCTTTGCCCAATTGTGATTTCAAGTTGTCGTTTTTTTTAAAAATCATCTTATTATGAAACGTTTATCGCCTTTCTTGCCGGGTTTCTTATCCCTGATTATTTTATGGATGTGTAATGGGTGTCAAGAAAAGACGAAGGACATTGTGCCGTCGACCGATTTTGCACCTTATATCAGTGCTTATACAGGAGGTATAATCTCATCACAAGCAAACATTTATATTGAATTAACACAAGATGTGGATTTTGCGCAAGAAAATCTTGAAATTGGGGAGAAACTATTCTCTTTTACGCCGGCATTGAAAGGCAAGGCGTATTGGATAGATCGGAAAACAGTGAAATTTGTGCCGGATTCCGGTGCATTAAAACCCGGAACACTCTATAACTGCGCATTCGCCTTGTCGAAAGTGCTGCCCGTGGATAAATCATTGAACAACTTTGATTTCTCATTCCGGGTGCAAGAACGTAACTTCACCGTCAAAATAGCCTCCACGGATATCGAGCTAAACACACCCGATTTAGTGAACCTTACCGGAGAACTCCGGTTGAGCGATATTGCTAGCATCGAAATAGTGGACAAAATGATCAGTGCAAAACGGGGCAGTGAGAAATTTTCCGCCATCGTCACTGCAACTGCAAATCCGTATCTTTATAGATTCGAAATCAGAGGTATTGAGAAGAAAAAGATGAAAAGTGAAGTGGAAATTACTGTGAATGGTAAAGCGTTCGGGGCATCGACAAAAAAAGACCTATCAATCACAATGGCAATTCCGGCAAAGGGAAATTTCATCCTGTTACATAGCGAAGTGGTGGAAATACCTGAAAATATGATCGTTTTAACGTTTTCAAATCCAATATCCGCCACGCAGGAAGTGAGCGGATTTATCATACCTAAAGATATCCGGAATCCTGTTTATTTAGTAAAGGACAATAAAATACAGATTTTTTTTGATACTAAAAATATGCGTAATCGGAGTGTTGAGGTATTCATTGATGCGGGATTGCAGGATTGCGATGATAAACATTTGAAGGTATCGAGGTCAGTCACTGTGGAGCTCGCTTCGCAGAAACCTCAAGTAGAGTTTCTTTCGTCAGGCAGTATCTTGCCTGATTCCAAAGATTTAATACTCCCATTCCGTGCGGTGAGTTTGAGTGCTGTGGATGTGAAGGTGATCAAGATTTATGAAAACAATGTGTTGATGTTTTTGCAAGATAATAACATAACTTCGGATTATATATCCGGTATTCGTCGTTCGGGACGTCTTGTATATAAAGACCGGCTTCGCTTGGATGGCGATCCTGCGAAAGATATCAACGCTTGGGATAACTATTTCATCGATCTTAGCAAACTGATCGAGCAGGATCCCGGTGCGATTTACTGCGTTCAACTTTCGTTTGACCCGTCTTGTTCCGCTTATCCCTGTTCCGGAGAAACGATCGTTTTGAATGAAAGAGAACGTCTTGCCAAGTATGCGTCTAAGGTCATCACGCCCGAAGAGGATGCTGCTTGGGATCAGGCGTCGAGCTACTATTATGAGGATTCCGACAGAGATTGGTCGTTGTACGACTGGCGAGAAAGAGACAACCCGTGTCACCCCAGTTATTATATGGAATCCAATCGGAAAGCAATCACGAACGTATTTTCTTCCAATATTGGTGTGATTGCCAAGATCAATGCTGCCAATCATGTATGGGTCAGCGTAAACGATCTCCTCACCACACGTCCGATTGCGAACGCGTCCATCACGGCGTATAACTACCAACTTCAACCGATAGGTACAGCGCAGTCTGATCGCAATGGGTTTGCTGAAATTAAAGCAAAGAACAAACCGTTTGTGTTGGTAGTGGAGTCGGAAAGGAACAAAACGTACCTGAAAGTAAATGATGGCATGGAGAACATGCTCAGCCGTTTTGACGTGGGTGGAGAGAAATTGCAGAAAGGCTTGAAAGGCCTTATCTATGGCGAACGCGGAGTGTGGCGACCTGGAGACACGCTCTTTCTTTCGTTCATGTTGGAAGATCGCGAAGGCCGTATCCCAACCGATCATCCCGTATCGCTTGAATTGTATAATCCCAACGGGCAATTCTACTTCAAACAGATATCCACGACTGGGGTAAACGGGTTGTATGTTTTCAAAATTCCTACAAAAGCGGATGACCCCACCGGTATTTGGAATTGCTATGTAAAGGTGGGAGGCGCCGCTTTCCATAAATCGCTGCGTATTGAAACTATAAAACCCAATCGTCTGAAAATCAACATCGATCTTGAAAATGACAGGATTATAGCAACTCAAGATAGGAT
>JAJDJJ010000155.1 GCA_030267125.1 Bacteroidales bacterium OttesenSCG-928-B11 | reverse complement strand
TCCGCTGATCTCTTGGACGGTCAAGGCTTGGAAGACCAGCAGCCCGGCTATTATCTTCTCCTTTCCCTCGGGGAAGCCGTCGTAATATTCCCGCAGTTCCTCCCGGCTGTACAGGCTTTCGGTGTGGATCTGCTTGTCCACGCGGTCTTTCAGCCGGAGGTGCTTGCAGGGGTGGTCTTCCCGCTTGCCCGCCGCTTGCAGGTAGCTGTGGTAGATCTTGATGCCGTGCAGGTGGTTTCTAACGCTCTTGGGGTGCAGGTTGCGGCTTCGCAGGTGGCCGATGTATTCCATCACCTCGCCGTGGGTCGCCTTTTCGGCGCGGTCGCCCATGTAGGCTAAGTAATGCCCGATGGTGTTCAGGTAGCTGCCGGTGCTGCTCGCGCTGTAGTTCTCTCTCAGGTACTCGTCTAATTTCATAGCGTCAGTTTTTCTAATTGCTTTTGGCTGATATGCGTGTACACCTGCGTGGTTTCTAAGTGGTAGTGTCCTAAAAACAGCTGCACCTGTTTCACGTCCACGCCGCTCTCCAGCAGGTGCGTGGCGATGCTGTGCCGCAGGTGGTGCGTGGTGATCCGCTTGCCGATCAGGGCTTGGTCGCCCGTCCTTTCGATGATCTCCTGCAGCCTGTGGTTGTACGTCCACTTCCGCATCCGCCGCCCCCGTTCGTTGAGCATGAACGCCTTTTCCCGGCTGAACCGCTCGTTGTGTAGATACTCCGACAACGCCTCTTTCACGCCGCCGCTCATCGGCACCGCCCGCCGCTTGTTCCCTTTCCCGCGCGGCACGATCAGGATGCCGTCCCGCAGGTTCACGTCCTCCACGTTGCACGCGACCATCTCCCCGACTCGCAACCCGCAGCCGTAACCCATAGCCAGTATAGCCCGCTCCTTGCCCGTCTCCGCCGCGGCGTAGATCAGCTCCGTCTCCGCCCGGCTCAACGCCGTCCGGCTCGCGTTGTCCCGCGGGCGGGCGATCTCCAAGCCCGCGCAGGGGTTGGACTCCAAGCCGCCGTTGGCGCACAGCATCTCGAAGAAGTCGCTCGCGTTCTTCAGGTGGGTGTAGATGCTCTTTTCCGTCAGCTGTCCGCCGATCACTTTGTTTGGCCGTTGCCGCAGATAACTTTCATAATCCCGGATGTGGCTGGCGTTCGCATCCCGGACGTCGCCCACGCCGTACCTTTCCATCCACCCGAGGAACTCTAAAAGATAGTTATACAATGACTTGCATCCCTTTTCTGCGTATCCGAGCCTCATACGGTGTTCGAGGTACGATGCCGCCAGCTCCTTGTGTTCCTTGCTTATCTCGCTTGTTTTCATAATCTTGTGTTATATTTCGTGTTTAGTATGACCTTTCCAAAAACCCCTATATACACGCTCGACCGAACGCGGAACGCCAGCCCTATAATTAACAGTTAACAATTAATAATTAATAAGTTAGCTTCTGAACTGGCGTTCGGTCTGGTATTTCACAAAACCGAACGCCAGCCCTTATTTTTAATGATATATTATGCTAAGTAATTGATGTGATACAATTTACAACTACGACCCGTTCCCCGCTCTTCCTTTTCTCCTCTTCTCCTTTTCTCCTCTTCTCCCGATTCACAGCTTTTTCAACTGCTCCCCGAGATACTCCTTGACTTCCGCGCGGAGCTTCTCCATGTTGTCCCAGTAGGCGATCCTGTATTTGTAGCCGCGGTTGGGGTAGCCGCTCTGCCGCAGGTATTCCAGGCTCACCAGCCTGCCGATGTGGTGGTGCTGCTGGGTCTTGCTCACCCCGGTCGCCTCCCGGATCTCGAACCGGTTGAACTCGTGGTCTCTGCCTTTCTTCAACACGTGCGCCTTCAGCCTCTCGAAGAACTGGCGCAGGCTGCCGTCCAGTTCATCGACCTTCAGCACGATGCTCTCGAAGAGGATGTCGCAGGCGGTCTGTAAGTCCTCCTTGTCGGTGATCAGCCGCCCCTTGTCGTCGCGTTTCCGCTGGTGCTGGTTGATCAGCGTGATCTGCCTCACGAAGCTCTGGTACAGCTCGTTCAGCCGCCTGATCTTGTGCGCCTCCGGAGGGAGTTGCAGGCGGTGGGCGTAAGGGTTCACCACCTCGTAACGTTTCAACAGCCGCACGCAGTTCTGCAAGAAGGCGGTGGTTTGTCTCGCCTCGTCCTTGTCGATCAGCCCCGCGGAGAGCGCGTTTTGGTACTCGATCACGCGGCGGGTCTGCTCCGCGCCCTCGTCCACGGAGACCAAAAAGCTGCGGCTCACGTTGTCCTCGTAGATCTCGCCTTTCGTGGTGCAGGCCAGCGAGGCGATCGGGCCGCGCACCACCCGCTCCCCGCCCCTTATCGCGCCGCTGCTGTCCTTAACGCTCGTGCTTGTGACCAATATCTCG
>JAJDJJ010000154.1 GCA_030267125.1 Bacteroidales bacterium OttesenSCG-928-B11 | reverse complement strand
ATCAAAAGTGCTTGATGTATTCATAATTTTAAAATTTTAAACATTATTAAATTATAGTTGTCTTTTAGGATACCTAGCAATCGCAATCACAATTATATACGTAACGTGTAACGTTATATTTAGTGTTGATAAGTACACCTTTTTTGTAATATTCTGTATCACTACTATAATAAACAGAGTCTATTAAACCAGGGCCTCGTTCGTCGGTAGTATAACAACCTTCTCCCGTGGTTTTTTTCTTCGCTTCAACTACTATTCCTTCTGGTGCTGTAATAACACTACTTGAAAAGGAACCAAATGAATTTAATGCAGCCATAATTTTTTATTTTAAAAGTTAATATTTTTTCCACTTATCGCAGGAAAATCACATCAACTGGTGTGACAACTCTCGATTGCACATTTTAACTAAATCATATTGCGTATCGGTTATGAGCATCTTACTTACGCAAATTAATTGATTTTCGTCTTCCTGAATTTTTCAGCAATCAGGCACTGCTGCTTTTTGTTTAGTTCATTCTTACAGCTACAGTCCCTTTATTTGACAGGGTATTCTCTCGTGCTGTACATGTTATCATTGCCCAAAAAACAAAACAATAATACAAAAATACTTTTCGTGTTTACATAATACTCTACAGTATTCGTTCATTATAATTTTTATCCATTTAGATGAGGTTAATCATTTTCCAATGACTTATACTCAAATTTCAATATTTCAAATGATCATTCGCTTACTTTTCAAAAACGCTGCAAATATATAGTTTTTTATAACTTAAAATGATAAAAACAATTTTTAGCGAGAAAATAAAGTGTATAAAAACTATGAAAGTGTAACGGAATATGAAATCCATATTTCCACCCCGTTATATTGGCAGCAGGTCATGCGTTTTGTTTCTTCGCATATTTCACACACGTCTCCCTGTCCATATTCCTCATGGCACACGGCACATCCGTCAACCCCATGCAAAGGAATGCCGAAAAAAAACAACACACAATTCTACATGTTTTTTTGCTACACCCTTGTCTTTGCCACCGCACGCGGACACCCGCAACATCCAACGTTGAGGTAATATTTACAAAAAGATTATTCGTATATTAGTGCATTAGTGGCAACAAACCGATGATTTCCCCCAAATACTCCATTTTCCCTATTTCCCCAAATGGGGAATTGGAGGATTTAGAAGAAATTGGAGAGATTTATAGCAACTCAAATCTCCAAATTGCCATTTTGCCAAATTGCCATTTTGGGGATTTGACAATTTGACAATTTAGGAACGGATAAAGAAACACACCCGGTTTGACGTACATCCATCGTCATTCATCAATCAAACGCATCACAAAATACTGAAGTCAGAAACGAAAATCAAACGCTCCATGTAACCCCACACAAGAAAATGCCGAAAAAAGCCACCCAAAAGCCTACGCAAGTTTTTTTCGCCATACCCTTGCCTTTCCCACCGCACACGGACACCCGCAATATCACCGGCTAAGGTCATATTTACAGAAATATTATTCGTGTATTAGTGGCAATCAAACTTCGCAGAAACTAAATCTCCAAATTGCCATTTTGCCAAATTGCCATTTTGGAGATTTGGCAATTTAGAAACGAGTAAAAACATACATCCGACTTGACGTATATCTACCATCATTCATCAATCAAACACACTCCAAAATATTGAAGTCAGAGACGAGAATCACACGCTCCACGGAATACTCCTTGTTGGCAGTGGCGCGCTGCTCCGTTCGTCCGCTTGCCTCCCACACACCCGCCTTCTCGCGTTCCTCACTACGCAACGCCACACCGCCAACCCCACGCAAGGAAATGACGAAAAAAGCCACCGCACAACCCTACGCAAGTTTTTTTCGCCATACCCTTGCCTTTCCCACCGCACACGGACATCCGCAACATCAACGGTTGAGGTAATATCTACAAAAAAATTATTTGTGAATTAGTGGCGAGCAAACTTCACGATACAGAAATATCCATTTTGCCAAATTGCCATTTTGCCATTTTGGAGATTTGGCAATTTGACAATTTGACAATTTAGGAACGGATAAAGACACACATCCGGCTTGACGTACATTTACCGTCATTCATCAATCAATCGTATTCCAAAATATTGAAGTCAGTGACGAGAATCGCATGTTCCACGTATTACTCCTTGTTGTCGGTGTCGCATGCGTTCCGTTCGTCAATTCGTCTCGCTCGTTCCTCGTTCTCCTCATTGTTCCTCACTGCACACACGCCACACCGCCAACCACACGCAAGGAAATGTCGAAAAAAAGCCACCCACAATCCCACTCATGTTTTTTTCGCCATACCCTTGCCTTTGCCCACGCACGCGGACTGCCCAACATCAACACTCTGGGCTATAGGGCTCCGCTGCCAACCCGCATCCC
>JAJDJJ010000152.1 GCA_030267125.1 Bacteroidales bacterium OttesenSCG-928-B11 | reverse complement strand
TGCGAAATTCGCAACCGTGCTGCGCTTCTTGCAGCCGATGACAGACCTCCTCAGAGTAGGTTTCAAACTCTACGCCATCAGAATGTCGCAGTTCAACAGCGCGATGTCCTACAACTACCACAACGCCATCACGGGGACTTATCCCGATTACGCCATCGACTACACCCGGGCTTTGATTAGCCGCGGGCATCTGGAGGGGGCGGCTGATCCGCAAGTCCATGCGAGTGGCGGCGCAAGTCTGGAACTCGGTTGGGATGACAATGTGGGCGTGGGCAACGCCAAGGAAACAGACCAAACCCTGGTGGTCATCTACAACCCCGAAAAAGGCGAGGCGGTCACCGTTGTCAAGGCGGCTACGAGACTGGATTTTCCACAAGACATCAGCGTGCCAAGTCATTTTGTCGGAGATGAGGTCGAAGTGTTTTTGGGCTTCGTCTCCGAGGATGGCAAGGAGATCTCCAACAGTTCCTACGTGGGTTCGGTCACTGTCACTTAACAGAGAAGGACCATCCCGCAGCAAAAGCCGCTCATTCGGGCGGCTTTTTTTAAATCAATAATCCATAATAATCTAAAAATCAAAATCATGACACTATTATTTATACCCTCGATAATGGGCGGAGATTGGAATCACTTTAAAACGCTCCTTATCGTTTTAGTCGTCCTCTACTCCTGCGTTTTCGTTTCCGCATTGATAGACCTCTACTTTGGCGTAAAACGTGCCAGACGGCTCAAAATAGCCCGCACGAGTTTCGGCTACCGCCGCACCATCACCAAGCTTACAAGCTATTTCGGGCTGCTGATCATGCTCTCCATCGCCGACGTCGCGGCGAGTATCATCCTCAATCTTCCGTACTTCACCGTCATCGGTGCCATCGGCATCATCATTGTCGAGACAAAGAGCGTGATCGAGAATCTCCGGCAAAATGAAAAGGGCATCGAGGAAGTCCAAAAAACGCTGCTGAAGCTCTTCGAGAACAAGGAGGAAATCCAACAGCTAATCACATTTTTAAACACGCAAAAACAGGAGGAATTATGACACCGAGAGGACTAAGAAACAACAACCCATTGAACATCCGGCACAATGCGGACAAATACCAGGGCGAGGTCGCCGGTACCGACAAATCATTCAAAACCTTTTCCACGATGGCGCACGGCTACCGCGCCGCGTTCGTCACGCTCGGCACCTACAACGCCCGAGGGTGGAACACCATCGAAAAGATCGTATCGAGATGGGCTCCGCCCAATGAAAACAACACGCGGCGGTATGTCGCCAGTGTTGAAAGGTGGTCGGGAGTCCAACGGGACAAGATCCTCACCGCCACCGATGGAGCGGACTACATGCTCATCGTCGCCGCCATGAGTTATATGGAAAACGGTGTGAATGCCGACATCACGCAGGTTCAAGCGGGCTTCAAACTGCAAACCAAAATCACGATGCCATGAAAAAACTTGCATCAATCGCAGCCCTTATAATCCTCTGCCACGCCTGCGGCTCGATCAAACACGTGCCGGTGGAAAGCGTGAAAACCGAGTACCGGGATAAGTTAGTTAGGGATTCCATCTACTGTCTCGATTCCGTGTTCGTCAAGGAAAAGGGCGACACGCTTATTTTAGAGCGGTATCGATACCTGTACAGGGACAGGATCACCACGGATTCCATCCTCACCACCGACACCATCCGAGTGCCTTATCCGGTCGAGGTGGAAAGAAAAGTGAAAAAACCGCTCACCGGCTGGCAAAACTTCCAACTGTGGAGCGGTCGCATCGCCCTTGTTTGCGGCTTGTTTGCGGTCGTTTACCTCATCTATAAAAAGAAGAAGAAGTTAATTATCTAACTATATTATTTTTTATATATAACACACTTATATAGTAATACAACGGACGGTAATATGTTTTTACCGTCCGTTTTTTTATGTACTTTTGCGCGGCTATCGCATTTCCCAATTGTTAAAAATGCCTACCGCATTATTGCAAGAGAATTGCGAGACGAGTTTGTAACTAACTGATAATGAACCTGTATTAAAAAATTTAGTAATTGTTGAAGACCATGCGTTATTTCGCTTGGGATTAAAAGCGGCGCTAAAGAGCAAGATGCCGGAACTATCTATTGTAGGTGAGGCGGAAAACGGAAAGTCGTTATTCGTTTTATTGGAAACCGTTCAACCGGATATCATTCTTTTGGATATCCTTTTACCTGACATTTCGGGTGTCGAAGTGGCCAAACGGCTACGGGAAAATTATCCGGAGATAAAAATCTTAGTGCTTTCTTCAGAAAACTCATTGAATATGGTACATGCGCTTATTGACGTGGGCATCGACGGTTTCATCAGCAAAAAACAAAGCGATTCGGGTATTCTTATCGAAGCGATCGAAAGTGTCGTGAACGGATTTGAATATTTCGGAAAAGATATTTCCTCGCTTATCTACAACGTCTTTGTCGCCAAAAAAAGAACCGAA
>JAJDJJ010000151.1 GCA_030267125.1 Bacteroidales bacterium OttesenSCG-928-B11 | reverse complement strand
ATGATGGCACCCGTATTGCTGGCGCGGGCGTGGAATCTCACCCGTAAATCGGTTATGTCAGCATCCTCAACTTTTATCATCGGAAAGACAATCATATTGTAAGTCGTTGGTGTTGTGTAAAAATAAAAAGATTTACTTCCTGTTTTTGGATAGGAGGTGCTCACGTAAGGATAGGGACTATACATTGTTAATTTTTCGTAACAATCCGGGAATGCGGCGCTGGATCCTGTGGCGTAATCTTCAAAACCTTCTGTGTAAGAAAATCTAGTGATTCCGCAGTCATCGGCATAAACCAATTTGATGTCGAAGTGTTCTGCCACACCATTAAACTCAAAGGAGTCAATTGCACCGTATGAAGCGCCATTGACAAAAACCTCCTCAATAGCATAACGCGCTGTTTCATGAAAATAGACGGTTGTGTCACTGAAAGCGGTAACGACGAGGTTTCCGTTATTGGGTGTCACCAATCCGGATGCGGTAATCACCGTTTCGTCCTCGTCATTTAAAACCGTAGTAGTTGTGATACGATATTGGTTGCTCAAATGAGCCACAATATTCCAAGTGTTGGTTTCGCGAGGATCGTTAATAATATATGTGTGATTAGATATGAGTGGATTCTCGTCAGCAAAATTTTCGACGGTAGCTCCATTCACAACGATTCTTGTAATATAATAACCCGTCTCAGCACTGATGGAGATCGTAATTGGCGAACTGCTTGCACAGGATTGGGAAGTGGAGGCGGGAGAAATGGTCCCGTGGACGATGTCATCCGAAGAAGGCGCGATAGAAGCAGTAACTTGTATGTCATTTTCAACGAAAACGACAACGGTATCCACGGCAGAATTGTCTCCGGTAGTTCCGGTAACGGTATATGTAGTCGTAGAAGTAGGATTAACGGTAACCGTTGCATTGCTGCCTAATCCATGGCTCCACTGGTAGCTATCCCAACCGGTGGCAGTTAAGGTGGTGCTCTGTCCTGAACAGATATTGGTTTCACCTTCAATCAGCACGCCACAATTATATCCGGTGGGAATAGGGTATCCATTATTCAAATTTCTGCAATCTGCTTTGAAAGTTCCGGCAGTTAATTGGTTTTGCCAGAAATTATCGGAACGCATGGCGGTTGTGTCAAGTAGAGTAGGCGTTCCTGTGCAGGACCCCCCATTGCCCCCTGTACCACTTGTAGAAGCATAGCAGTTAGTTAATTCAGCATAATATCCGGCAATCTTGGCACCAGATAATACAGTTCCTTAAAAATAGCAGTTGATTATTTTTGCTTTATAAGAGGAGGATCCTAAATTCCCTTCAATTCCTCCTGATTCTGAAGTACTTCCGATGTCGCCACCTGTAACCGCACAGTTTGCAATGTAAAGATTGTGGTTGTTTTGATTGTACCCCATGCTTAAAATACCGGCGCCATTATTTGATCTCACATTTACATTTATTCCTAAACAGTTCTCTATTAGTACGGGATTAGCTCCTTTTGCGAGTGCCACCATTGCTGCTGCTGAACTACTCGCTTTAGCTATCACATTTTTCATGACCACATTTCGTACAATAGCCGTATCCGCTGAACTTAAGGCTGATATACAGCCAAATAGGGCTGCATGACAAGTTCCTGTAGTTGATGCTGTCTTATCACAAAACATATTATAAATAATGTGGTGACCTCCATCAAAACGGCCGGAAAACCAGTAGCTAGCTTGGGTGTCTTTCGAGCCTCCACCGCCAATTGCCGGCCAGTTATTGGTAATGGATCCGTCGGCATTTAGCCATACGTCCGCCATTAGGTAAACGGTTTTCCCTTGAAAGGTTGTGACTGTAGCGCCGTTAGTGCCGTTGACTAACGCGGCCAATCCGGCTAATTCCTCTGCGGTGTAGATGTAAAATTCGGTTTCGCTGGCATCATACCAACTGTAATCATACGTGGTGCCATCCCAAACGGATTGGGCTTGTAGAGGCTTGATTGCTATTGTCATAAATAGCACCAATGTTAAGTGAAAAAAGTTTTTGCAGTGAAATAATAATCTCATAATTGATGATTTTGATTAATAATTTAAGGTTTTATTTTTTTAGTTACTGTCTTTTTTTGGAGCGGCAATATTACAAAAGAATAGCATGAAAATGCTCTTCTTAGAGTAGTCTTCACGGCTTCCGCACCAAAATTTTTTAAACAGTCTTCTTATTTGTACGATCTATTCCCTATCTATTCCTGATTTCTGTTTTATTTATCTAATTTACAATAAGTTATCAATAATAAATGTAAACTACTAACATTCAGATAATTATGCTAGTTTGTATTATTGTTTTTTATATATTTGCCTTGTTGTCAATTAAATAAGTCGTATTATGAGCGAAGATATTTTAAAACATTTTAGCACATTGGAGGACACTCGAGTACAAGGCAGAACCCTTCATCCGATGAAAAACATCGTGTTCATTACTTTAGTGGGTGCGATATGCGGGATT
>JAJDJJ010000150.1 GCA_030267125.1 Bacteroidales bacterium OttesenSCG-928-B11 | reverse complement strand
GTGCCTCTTTGCCCATTTCTTCGGAAATCAACCGCGCTTCGTTCAGGGAGCTGGCGGTGGCGCCTTTCAAATAGTGAGCCATCATCGGGAAAGTCCGCCAAAAAGCAAAACCTTTTAATGCGCAAATAATAGAAACTCCTGCTGCTTCCTGCACTAAATTCAATAATTGCAAATTAGCCTCTAAAGCTTCTTCAAACATAACATAGCATGGCGAAGGGTACGCGTCGTATTGGGTGATATCCATCTTTTTCAAATTTAGCCGCAAAAATAAAGAATTAGTGCAGACACAAGTGGTGGTCACCTACTAAAATATAGTTGTTGTGAGATTAAATTTTTATTTGTAATATTGTCGCTCGGAAAGCAAAAAATCAAAAGATAATCTACTAAAATCTATTATTCAATAAATTAAACAATCAATGAAAGCACTTTTACATTTCAAAACCCTCATTTTTCTAACCATGCTACTAGCCGTCATTGGCAGTAATAAGCAACTCAATGCACAAACAGTTTGGGACGGAACGACGTATGACCACAGCTGGTATGATGCTGACGAATCCGAGTTTTATATCTACACGGCGGAGGAATTAGCCGGATTAGCTGCATTGGTTAATGGCACGAACGGAGCCACGCAAACCACCTTCATCGGAAAAACCGTTCACCTGATGGCGGATATTTGGTTGAATTTCGACGGTGACTCCACAAACAACTGGCCCATGATCGGCGGAGCAGGATTAGGAGATGCGCAAAATGCGACGGAACCTTGCTTTGGAGGAATATTCAAAGGAAATGGACACCAAATCTACAACCTTTTTTGCGACCGGCGAGCTTCTGCCGGAACAAACGGAACACATCGGGCTGGATTGTTCGGAACACTCCGGGGAAATGTCACGATCGACAGTGTTGTATTAGTGAGACCTAAAACCCGGACAGGCGCAGCTATGTGCGGAACATTAGTTGGATCTATTACAGGACAAAGCGCATCTTCCCCTTCGATTATTCTCATTGAACGATGTTTGGTTATAGACGCCGATGTTCGTTCGGGGGCCAATAATGCCGGAGGTTTGGCGGGATCGGCATTCGCACAATCTAATACCATAACTTCCGTGACTATCCGAGATTGCGGTGTTACAGGAATTATTTATGCCGGAGGAAGTTGGGCCGGAGGAATTGTAGGAACAGATCAAAAAACGCAATTCAGGAATTGCTATTTTGCCGGAACCGTATCGATCAATCAAGCAACTGTCAGTGATAGAAACTGGGCAGGAATCTGCACTCCTCGATCCGGAGGTGCTACTTCAATTACAAATTGTTATTCTAATTTTACCGGTTCCGGAACATATACTAGAAACGGAACAGTGAAAACCAGCGCGGAAATGCAAACCGAAAGCTTTATCAGTAATATCACTACTACCGCGGATACGGTTTTCAAAATAGATTGTGAGGCACAACAAAACAGCGGTTTTCCCATTATGAAATGGATGTCCTGTGGAGTGCCGGTAGCCGGTATCACCGATATCTGTGCCAATATTCAAACAACATTGACCGCTTCGGGATGGGAAAGCTATGAGTGGAGCACAGGGGAAACCGGGGAGAGCATAACTGTTAATCCCGGTACAACCACAACATATTATGTTACAGGAACATCAGGAACAAGCTCCACGATAGACTCAGTCACGGTGAATGTTTCTCATAACATACAAGTAACGCCTTCCATAGCACCCTCTCCGGACTATGGAACGATCACCGCAAGTACGTATTCCCAACTTTGTACAAATAATTCTCCAATCACGATCTCCATCAGTGCTGAGACGGGTTATTATATTACAAGAATCGTTGTGAATGGAGCTACCGTCGAAAATTTTGCTGACGAGAATCCACTCATATCTAATTATACATATACTATTAGCAATCCCCAGGAAACCAATACTTGGAATGTTGTGGCTCATTTGAGTAACCAATATTATATCACAACCACTACAGTTTTAAATGACGAGGATGAAACGGTGATTACCGCAACCGGATTGGTAACGCCCAATAACGGGAATCTCGTCATTACCGCTTTCAATGACACAACCGTCTATTTTCATGAAACAGCGCGTTATGCTATTGAGGAGGTTTTTGTCAATGACGCTTCATACGGTGCAATTGACTCCTTTGAGTTTAATAATATAACTGAGCACTATGACATCAAAATAGTTTACGCTGACGACTGCGGCATTGCTAAACTTCCTTACACAGAAGGTTTTGAAGACTATGCTACTGGCGCTTCCGCCACATTTCCGGATTGCTATGAAAGAGTTACATCTGTTTCTGATAGACCATACGTTTATGCAGGCTATGCTAAAACCGGTTCCAAATCACTCTACTTCTACAATAGTTCACCAACAACTTACAATATGATTGTTTTCCCGATGTTGAAAGTTGAAAATGTTGACATAACCGATTTACGGGTGAGATTCCACGCCCGCACCAGCAACACGGGTGCCATTAT
>JAJDJJ010000153.1 GCA_030267125.1 Bacteroidales bacterium OttesenSCG-928-B11 | reverse complement strand
TTCCCGCTATCATACAGGCTTCTTTCCCTGGCGAATTTACCGGAACGGCGATCACAGAAGTGCTTTTCGGCGACTACAATCCGGGGGGAAAATTGGCGGTCACCTACCCGAAAGCCGTCGGCCAGATTCCGTTTGCTTTTCCATTCAAACCCGGCGCCGATAGCGAAGGCCCCGTGCGGGTTTCAGGCGCGCTTTATCCTTTCGGTTATGGATTGAGTTATACCACTTTCGAGTACAGCGATCTGAAAATATCTTCGGATATTATCAATCCAAATGATTCTATTATTATCTCTTGCAACATCAAAAATAGTGGCAATAGAGGTGGAGATGAAATCGTGCAACTTTATATCCGAGATGAGCTGAGTAGCGTAACCACTTACACGAAAGTATTGCGCGGTTTTGAACGGATCACTTTGCAACCCGGTGAAACCAAGCGGGTTGCATTCACGCTTTCCCCTCGGGATTTGGCACTCTGGAATATAGACAATCAATTTGTCGTGGAACCCGGCTTTTTCAATATTATGATCGGAGCATCTTCGGAAGATTTGCGTCTAGAAGGGAGAGTTGAGGTAAAATAACAGATGAAGAGTTATTACACTATTCCCATCTTTATTCCCGAAGAAGCTTGTCCTTTTCGCTGCTCTTATTGCAATCAGTATAATATTGCCGATAAGACTGCTTCGCCGCATCCTTCTGAAGTGAAACTCCAGATTGAACAATACCTGCAAACCTTTCCGGAAAATGGACATAAAAAGATCGGCTTCTTTGGCGGTAGCTTTACTGGAATGACTATCGATCAACAAAATAGCTATTTAGATATCGCTCAGCCCTATATTCAAAAAGGGGTGATCCATACCATACAACTATCCACTCGCCCCGACTATATTAATGAAGAGATTCTAATCAATTTGAAACGCCGCCATGTGAGTATTATCGAACTGGGCGCACAGTCGTTAGATGAGGATGTGCTTCGAAACAGCCGGCGAGGACACTCGGTAGAGGATGTGCACCAGGCAGCGAAATTGATCAAACAACATGGTTTTCAATTGGGACTACAAATGATGATCGGATTGCCCGGTGATACATTTGAGAAAAGCTTGCATACAGCTCAAACTTTCATCAACCTAAATACTGATTACACAAGGATCTACCCAACATTAGTCATCAAAGAGACCGATCTGGAAAAGAGATATCGCAGTGGGGAATATCAACCGCTATCGTTAAACGAAGCCGTGCAATGGAGCAAGTCATTAATGAGACTCTTTGAGCGGCATAACGTTACGATTTTACGATTAGGCCTGCACCCTTCCGAGGGTTTGCTGACGGGGAAAAACTTGGTTGCCGGACCTTTCCATGTCTCTTTCAAAGAATTAGTATTAAGCGAAATATGGAAAGATATCTTAAATGAAAAGACAGAGCATATCACAGCTAAACATCTCCGCATCTTCATCCCCGAAAAAGCAATCAATGCCGCCATCGGCTATCAAGCTTCAAACAGGAAGTGGCTGCAAGAAAAATTCACTGAGGTAACTTTTATGACTGATCATCAGCTGTCTGATTGCCAATGTAACATAGAAGTCGTATGCTGATCATCCACGATGCACGGATTCCGGAAGAAGCAACTTGCCGATTACAGCAATATGGGAAAACTATTCCGTTTATGTCGCAGGATATTGTGCCTAAGCCTGTTGCAGGTCATCCCGATATCTTTTTATGCCAAGTTGATGATCAATTGATCATTGCTCCCGATATTTTTGAAACGTATCATCATTTGTTAAAATCAAGCAATTTCAAACTATTAAAAGGTAAATCCTCATTAAAAAACAGTCAAAACAAACCCGTCTATTACAATGCCGTCATCACCGACGACCTCATCATCCATCATAAAAATTTCACCGATGAAATAATTTTGGAAAATAGCGGAAATCGGAAATATATTCATGTAAATCAAGCATTTACAAGATGTTCTTTATTGCCGTTAAAAGACAACCGTTTCATCACTTCCGATCGAGGAATTGAAAAACAGTTACTCATAGAAGGATTTGATTGCCTGTATGTTAATCCTCGAAAAATAATCTTACCCGGATATGCATACGGATTAATTGGCGGTTGTATGGGTGTCTCCAACCAGAATCTCTTCATTATCGGAAATGTTAAAAACATAGATAATCCGACACAATTTGTAGATTTTGTGGAAAAATCAGGCTATACCATCGTGGAATTATATGGCGGAAGTCTATTTGACGGAGGAGGGTTGATCATTCATGATTAGTTGCAACTGATTGATTTACATTTTCTATCCATAATAAATGTGTGATAAAGCCAAGTAAAATGGTCAAAAACACACCATTTCCCTTGTTCCCCAATTTTCTCGTTCTCTAAAAATTAAACATTCGTCATTCATCGTGATTTTTTAACTATCTTTGCCGCCCGATTTTCGGGTTAATA
>JAJDJJ010000015.1 GCA_030267125.1 Bacteroidales bacterium OttesenSCG-928-B11 | reverse complement strand
AAAGGATTGCAGCGGAAAGCCCGCAAGGCGGTTTTCAGGGGTGGGGTTTGCGGTGGTGAAACCGGCGCGGACTTGTAGCGTAAAGCCTGACCCGAGCGACGGGAAAGGCTTGCAGGGGAGGGCGAAGGGATGCGCCCCGGAATCAAATAATTAAAGGCCAGTGTCAGGAATAATTCCTATCAACATTATCCCTATTTATCGTTCGCCGAAGATCGCACTTCCTATCCTCACTAATGTGCTCCCCTCCTCTATCGCAATTTGATAATCGTCGGTCATACCCATAGAGATTTCTTTAAAGTTGGCGTTATCAGGGAAATAGCCGGCTTTCAATCTATCGAAGTGATTTTTCAACAATTGAAATTCGCTTCGGATCTGATTTTCGTCATCGGTCAAGGTTGCCATACCCATCACTCCGGCGATTTCAACATTCTTCAATGCCCAGAAATCGGGATCTTGCAGCATCGCCTCACACTCCACCCAGTCGAAACCAAATTTACTTTCTTCTTTAGCAATATGGAATTGCAACAAACAAGGGATAACCCGATCATACTTTAAAGCTAACTTATTGATTTCCTGCAATAATTTTAAACTATCCACACTATGAATCATTGCAATAAACGGGGCTATATATTTGATTTTATTGCTTTGCAGATGCCCGATAAAATGCCATTCTATATCTTTCGGCAACATCTCATATTTGGTTCTCAGTTCCTGCGCCTTATTTTCACCAAAGATTCGTTGCCCTTCATTATAAAGTGTTTGGATATCTTCATTGGGTTTTGTTTTCGAAACGGCGACCAAAAGAACAGATGTTGGCAACGAGGTTAAGATTGCATTGTAGTTTTCAATATTCATAGTAAAACCATGTGATTTTGTTATTTTTTCAATTGTAGCTCAATATCATTCACTACATTCATGAAATTTATAAAAGCCTGGTATGGCGACGAGTAGACTTCAAAATTTTTCTTCACGGATTGATTGGGAAACCAGCGGGTTGCCATATAGTTGAAATGATCGGCTCCCTGAAGGTGCAACCAAGCTTTCTTTGCTTCCTCATTTTTAGAGGCCGCATAGTATTCTTCCAACTTAAACAACTGTTTAAAAGCCTCTTCCTGCAATTCATTTCCGATCCATTCGCTAACATCTTTTTCATCGCTGGAGCTGGAAATAGGCCACGGGACGTGCAAGGTAGCCGGTTTCATATTCATAGCCAGCACATCGGATGGAGAAACCAGCCGGAAGTCTGTGGAATTAGCCAACATCCGGAAAAGGGATTTGAAGAAGTCGAAAATACCGGTTTCAGCTGTGTGAAACTCGCCAATCGTTTCATAATCAATGATAATATTGATCATCGGCACATCTTGCGGTGTGGTTTTCAAAAAATCCATAAATTTCTCAGCTGTCAGCGGAAATTGATCCCAGCTGCGGGATGAAAAACGGTATTCGATATCTTCACTGAGCGAAAAATTGCGCAACATCAGCTGCAAATCAGGTTGATAGGGATTACAGTAGAGATATCCGGGATTTTTCCAGCCCAGGATATGTTTCGCCCCTTCCGTCAGCACAATTTTATAACCGTCTTCATACAACCACTCCCCTATCTCATCCGAATAGATCTCTTCGGTATTGCAAAATGCAATTGGCTCAATGTCAAATATTTCCTTCAGCAGTCGTTTCTGTCTATCCACTTGTTCCAAGAATGTAGACTTATTATATAGTGAAGCCAAACTATGGGCATACGTATTTCCGACAATCTCAACCACATTACTATTAAGCAATTTTTGAAACGAATGGATCACTTCGGGGCGATATTTCCTAAAAAGCTCCAACGAGCTACCGGCAATCGAGAAGCTGCATTTCATTTTATCGCCCAGTTCCTCACTAAGCTCCAACAACATCTGATTGGCAGGCAGATAACATCGTTCAGCCAAACGCGTAGTGATGTATTGATTTTGGAAATCATCGAAATAATCATGCTTCTCATTGATATCGAAAAAGCGATAGGTACGCAATCGATAGAGCTGGCTTAATTGAAAGTGAAAACAAATGGTTTGCATATATGTATATTTATTTTATGTAACTAATTGATTATAATGTGCCAAGATTTGCTTGCCCACTTTTTCCCATTTGAGGTTATGCACATCCTCCGCTCCTTTTTCGGCAAAAAATTTCGCCAGAGCAGGGTAATTCAAGATACCATGAATCGCATCGGCCATAGCATCGATATCCCAAAAATCGACCTTAATCGCATATTGCAAAACTTCTGAAACGCCCGACTGTTTAGAAATGACTACGGGAACATGCGCCTGCATCGCTTCGAGCGGGGAGATACCGAAAGGTTCTGAAATTGATGGCATTACATAAACATCACTCATACCAAACATCTTATTGATATCATCACCTCGCAGGAAACCGGTAAAGTGGAAGCGATCGGAAATACCCAATTCGGCTACCCGCTCGATGGTATTGGTCATCAAATCACCATCACCGGCCAATACGAAACGGACATTGGGGTGATACTCTAGTATTTTACGCGCCATCTCCACAAAATACTCCGGTCCTTTCTGAAAGGTGACCCTTCCTAAGAAAGTCACGATTTTTTCTTGCACCGCCTTCTTCCGCTTTGTCTCTTTTGTATTGGGTTCCAAAGCATTGTGAACAGTATGAACTTTCGCCGGGTCTATGCCGTATTTGTTGATCACGATATTGCGGGTGAGGTCGCTGACAGCAAAAACCGCATCGGCCGCCGCCATTCCCTCCCGTTCAATTTCATAAACAACCGTATTGAGATTGTGTTCTCCTGAGCGGTCGAATTCAGTGGCATGAATATGCACTGCCAATGGTTTGCCACTCACCTTCTTTGCCGCAATACCTGCGCGGTAAGTATGCCAATCATGCGCATGAATCACATCAAAAGTTTCATTTTTAGCTAATTCCGCTGCGATCACTGCAAAATGCGCCACCTCTTCCATCAAACTACCACCATAACCACCGGCAAACTTATAGCGTCGTTTCCCTGCGCTTTTCGTCTCTTCAAAGTGTCCACTTTTCAATTGGTTGATCACGTTGAAATAGTCGTCCAATCCAACGTAAGGAACTAATTTTGAGTTTACTTCAATGAAAGATATATTTTGTGTTTGGTTGTAAAATTCAGAAAAACGAGGGTCAATTTCGATATCAGAGGCATTCAAAATTCTGATATTACTTTGGTCTTCATCGCCAAAGGCATTGGGCATGACAAAAGTCACATCAACATTATTTTTCGCCAATCCTTTGGTTATACCGTAGCACGCAGTTCCTAATCCTCCCGCTATGTGGGGCGGGAACTCCCAACCGAACATCAATACTTTCATGATTTTAACATTTTTTCTACGTTTTACCGTCAAATTTCGCCAGCTTTCTCCAGCAAGTATTTAATATATAATAAAGCGGAAACGCTCCAAGCCTGCGACACACATCCATTGGGGCGGTGTGGCGGGTTTCCATCGTAAATCTCCGCCACTGTCGACAATCCGTACTCTTTCATACAGGGTTCAAAGTCGAAGAGAATTTTTTTCAACATCGGGTACGCTTTTTTTTGATAGACCGCAATCAGACCATCGGCAAAAGGCGCTAGTAACCACGGCCAGCAAGTTCCTTGATGGTAAGCCCGGTCGCGCACCTCCTGCGTACCGCCATAACTTCCCTTGTAATCCGGATCGGAGGGAGACAACGTGCGAATTCCCCGAATCGTCAGCAACTCCTCCAATGTCTTCTTCAAAATCAGTTGCCTAATTTTTTCACTGACAGGAATGTATGGCAACGACGTGACGATCATCATATTAGGGCGGACTTGAAAGTTTTTATAATCACCATTTACGAAATCAGCGAGATAACCTTTCTCCTTCGACCAAAAGGTCTCTTTGAAAACGGCTGGAAAATTAGCCGCCAATCTCTCCCACTCCCCCACAAACTCTTTATCTCCGGCCAAGCCTGCCATTTCCATACAAAAGCTTATGGCATTGTACCATAAACCGTTAATTTCAACTTGACACCCCGTCCGGGGTGTAACGGGAGTTCCATGCACGACAGCATCCATCCAGGTTAGCGCAACATTTTCATTTCCAGCATATATCAAGCCATTTTCCAACATTCTAATATTGTATAGCGATCCGTTTTTATAGGCGTTCAAAATGGCTTTCAAATGACGACCGTATTCTATCCAGATTTTTTTCTGCGTTTTAGTGAACACCGAATATTGTTGTAATGTTCGAACGAACCACAACGGAGCATCTACAGAATTGTAAGCAGCCGCCTCCCCATTTCCAATGTTTGGGAAAAGTCCATGTTGCATCTCCGCCAGCATATCATCCAAAATCTTTTTGCATAATGCGCTATTTTTCAAGGCCAAAGTCAAGCCTGGCAATGCAATAAAGGTATCGCGTCCCCATCTTCCAAACCATGGATAACCTGCAATCACTTCCGTCTTGTTGTTCCGTTCAACGATAAATTGTTGAGCGGCATTTTTCAGGCAATTGTAAAATGTGGATCTTGACGAATGATTTTCCAACTCTTTTTGAAACAAGTTCTCTATTTCCTGAGGATCGATCTCTTCCAGTCCAATAGTTATGTAAATATCTCTATTATTGATTTCAACATTCAGTTTTCCCGGGTTGTAGAGATCCTCATAGCCATCATAACCGCGATTTATTTCTTGTTCATACTCAAAATTGCGATACCAAACCGGTTCATGTTGATAGTTCAACACATCATCAGCGGAACATTGGATGCTAACCGGGGTAAATCCGGGATAGAGGCAATATTGAACTCCGTTTTTGATCGATTTAAAAGATTTGTCTACAGCCTCATTCTCGTGCGACAGCTGATGGATTTCCCGAAAAGCCAACAAGGGGTTAAATTGTATAGAAGCAGATTCTATTTCGTCTAAAATGGTATATTTGATAATGATCCGATCTGCACCTTGCAAAAAGAGGAACTCTTTCTTGAAGTTGAATTTTCCCACACGATAACGATAAGTCGGTATCGGATCCGCGTCAAATTTCTGCAAGTATTTATGTCCCTTTGGGTCGATAACTTTGGTTTTGTATTGATGAACACCCAAGTGAAATTCCAGGTCGTTGATCACGATCGCCTCGTTCAAGCCGGAGACAAGCACATGACGTTCACCGCCTAACTTGTCTTGCGGAACAATGAAAAGACCGTGATATTTCCGGGTATTGAGACCGGCCAGCGTAGTTTGCGAAAACGACCCGGTGCCACTACAACGCAACAGTTCCTTATTTTTCGAAAAATCGAGATTCACTAATTTATCTTTGTCAAATTCTATATAGCTCATATTGAATATTTACACTTTCGGATTATTTTTAAGATAATTCTCCCATTTCCAAGCCGACTCGATCATGTCATCAAGTGAATGCCGGCATCTCCATCCCAATTCTTTTTCAGCTTTTCCGCTATTGCTATATATGGCTGGAATATCACCTGGCCTACGGTCACCCAGCGCATAATTGAGTTTCACTCCCGTGATCTTCTCGAAAGCATTGATCATCTCCAATACGGTCACACCTTTGCCGCTGCCTAAGTTAAATACTTCAAGATTCGACTTATTCTTATTGTCGAACAAAAATTCAAACGCATTGATATGCGCGTTAGCGATATCCGACACATGGATATAATCGCGGATGCAGGAACCGTCGCGGGTGTCGTAATCGGTTCCATAAACAGTCATCTTTTCCATTCTGCCAATCCCAACTTGCGTGATGATGGGCATCAGGTTATTGGGTTTGTCGGGGGATAGCTCGCCGTTCATGCCGCTCATATCGCTACCAACCGGATTAAAGTATCGCAGTATCACTGACTTTAACTTCGGGTGAATTTCGGCAAAAAAGCGGACCATCTCCTCCCCTATTTGCTTGGTATGCGCATACGAGCAGAAAGGCACCCCAACGGGCGTTGATTCATCCACCGGCAAATCCTTCACATCACCGTAAATGGAGCAGGAGGATGAGAAGATAAAATTGGGGATATTAAATTGCTGGCACGCTTCCAAAACATTTGATAGACTTTCTAAGTTATTCCGGTAGTATTCCAACGGTTTTTCTACCGACTCCGGCACCGATTTGAGAGCGGCAAAATGAATCACACCGGTAGTGCCTTTTTCTTGTTCCAAAACATGGAATAATTTTTCCTTATCGCAGATATCAATCTGGTAGTTTTTAACTTTTTTTCCTGTAATTTTCTCGATCCTATCAATTGTCTCTGGCGTTGACCGCACGCAGCTATCCACCGAAAACACTTCAAGACCACCTCTTTTCAACAACTCTATGATTGTGTGCGAGCCTATGTATCCTGTGCCTCCGGTAACCATAATTTTTTCCATCTTTTTCATCTTTTATTTTATATTTCAATCATCTACGCATTACTTTAATCGCACTATTTTCTCTTTCTTCTTATGTCTATTTTTCCAATCCGCATTCCACCGTATTCCAACTGCACTATTTGCACGCCATTCACAACTTTGTCTTCCAGCAGTCTATGCGTATGTCCTCCCACAACGATGTCGATATCACCCACAGCCAATGCCAACGTGGAGTCACTCACCCATTTCGGATTATCTTCGAATCCCAAGTGGGAGAGGCAGATGATCAGGTCGCATTTCTTTTTATTCCTCAAAAAGGGAACGATCTCCTTAGAGACTGCGATCGGGTCTTTGTAGGTTGTGCTGTCAATAGTTTTCTGATCCACTAAGCCCCGCAAATCCACCAATAATCCATACACCCCGATTTTCAAATCATCTTTCTTGAGAACCACATAGGGTTTCACTTGTTTGGATAATTTCTTGTGTTTGAACTCATAATTAGCACAAACTATGTGAAATTGGGCTGTTTGCAACCTTCGGCTCAACGCATCCACTCCATTGTCAAATTCGTGGTTGCCCAGCGTTGCGACTTCATACCCCATAAGATTCATCATTTCGATCTCAGCATAGCCTCCAAAGAAATTGAAGTAGGGTGTTCCTTGCGAGAAGTCGCCGGCATCCACCACCAACAAAGGTGTTTCATTCTCTTTCGCCGCCCTGATCACACTGTCGCGGCGGGCATAGCCTCCCACGTTTTTCATTTTCTTATCACTCCACGGTTCAATTTGGCTATGCGTGTCATTGGTGTGCAAAATAGTTAAGACCTTCCCTTGCCCGAAAGTCAGTAATGGACAAAAAAATGCTATAAAGAGAAGTATTTTATAATGTGTCATAGAATCCTGCTTTTAAAATTGCGGTCGTATAATCACCCGGTTATCTTTAACCGGCGTTATGATTTTTCCGGCAGTCGTTATCTTTTTTATCTCTTCGACAAGCACATCGCGAAGCAGTTCGTTCGTTTCGGCAACTTTAACAAATTCAACATCCTTTAAAATAGCATCCCCGCCGTTTTGAATGAAATCAACTGTCACTAAATGATACTCATCATTATCATTAATACTTTTGCCGTTGATGGTGATTTTGTCCGGTTTATTGTTAAAATAGATCATTTCCAGTTGGGAATAGGGCTGATTTCTTTTTTCGGTAAAACGGTTGAATACCTTTTTCAATTCACTCCCTTTGATCGTAATGATCACGACACGATTTTCAAATGGCGCAATCTTATAGATGTCACTGACCGTCACGTTGCCTTGAGGCATCACATTCCGGATACCGCCGAAGTTAAGCAGCGAAACCCCTGTTTTTTCAACACCCTGTTCGCGCATGTAGCGATCACCGTAATCGAACAGCAAATCCGTCAACAAGTTAGAGAGTGGGCTTGCAGGTTCGTAGGAGGCCAGCGTTTCCGAACATTGAGCAATCACCACATCCATTTCAGCGGAAAGCAACTCCCGATAATAGGCGATCTTTTGAGTAATGGGAGATTCTATTTTACTGTCGTAAGTGGAATCCAACAAGATCGTCGCGCGTTCAATCTCAAACGGTTTGTCTTTCTGCGCGGAAACCATAATAGGAAAAATCAGCAATATTAAAAAGACTATCGGCAGGAAAATCACTTGTACAATGTTATTTTTCAAGATGTTGATTTTTTATTATTGAAATACAAAGGTAAAGAATAAATCGAAACGTTTCACCACTCATTTGTCACTAAAAATGCTATTTTCGCGGGCGAAATTTTACAATATCAATATGAACGACCCGAAATTATTCCAAGAATTTCCTCCCGTATCTACACAATCATGGGAAGAGCTTATCAACAAGGACCTTAAAGGTGCCGATTATGAGAAAAAGTTAGTCTGGAAAACCGACGAAGGTTTCAAAGTGCAGCCGTACTATCGGGCTGAAGATTTGAAAGCCATCGACTATCTTGACGCGCTACCCGATGACTATCCGTACACAAGGGGCGACAAGAGAGACAATAACAACTGGGAAATCGTTCAGGAAGTGCAAGAAAGCAATCCGGCGACTGCCAATCAAATTGCCGTGGATGCACTGAAGAGAGGCGCAACCATCATCGCCTTCAATGCGAAATCGATTGATTCGGTTGAAAGCATGGCTACGTTACTTGCCAATATCGACCTGAATAAGTTTGGTATTCGCTTCAACCATTCCAGCAATTACGAACAGTTAGTGACCCTTTTCGCAGGTTTCATATCTACAAACGGTTTCGATAAGCAAGCCGTTCATGGCGGCATCGATTTCGACCCGATCACTTACATGTTAAAGAAAAACAAATTCTACACATCTCAGGAAAAAGATTTGGGACAAATTGCTGCAATCTTCAGGATGACAGCTGACCTGCCCAAGTTTAGAATTGTGAATGTGAATGGTTTAGTTATGAACAACGCCGGTGCCACTATCGTGCAAGAGCTGGGTTACGCACTGGGAATCGCCAACGAATATCTGGCATTTGCTTCCGACCAAAATATCCCTGTCGACCAATTTGCCACCAAGATGGAACTGACACTCTCTATCGGTTCAAACTATTTCATGGAGATTGCAAAACTGCGATCCATCAGACTGTTATGGGCCACCATGGTGAAACAATACAATCCGAAATCCGACAAAGAGACAGCGCTCTATGTCAACTCCGTGGCTTCTTCATGGAATAAAACACTGTACGATCCTTACGTGAACATGTTGAGAACCACAACAGAAGGCATGTCGGCGGCAATCGGCGGAACTGATGCCATGGCGTTGAAACCTTTCGACACCGTTTATAAAAATGACGATGAGTTTTCCAGAAGAATCAGCCGCAACGTACAAATCATGTTGAAAGAAGAATCTTTTTTCAATAAAGTGGTTGATCCGGCTGCGGGCTCCTATTATATTGAAAGCCTCACTGATGCCATCGCCGAACACGCATGGAAATTATTCCAAAATGTAGAAACGAATGGCGGCATGATCAGTATGATCCAAAAGGGTGAAGTAAAAGCCGACATCGAAAAGAGCTGCCAAAAACGCGACATGGACATTGCCACCCGCAAAAGCATTTTGCTGGGCACCAACCAATATCCGAACATCAACGAGAAGATGCACGACAAGATTGAAAAATATGTTGATTTAGAAGACGATTCACCAGGACTGAAAACCTACCGCGGCGCAATGGCTTTTGAAAAATTGCGCATTGCTACCGAAGAGTACGCAAAAGTAAACGGTCGTCCAAAAGTCTTTTTATTAAAAATCGGTAACGTAAACTTCCGTCAAGCCCGAGCTGGTTTTGCCACCAACTTCTTCGGTTGTGCCGGTTACGAAATCATTGACAACACGGGTTTTGACACGGCCGACGCAGGTATTGAAGCCGCATTGAAAGCTGAAGCTAACCTGATTGTGGTTTGCAGTTCCGACGAGGAGTATGCCACTGTAGGCGTGGAGATCGCCAACAAAGTGACCGCCGTTTACGACATACCCGTCGTAGTTGCGGGCAACCCTACCGAATGTATCGACCAACTGCGCAATGCAGGGGTATGCGATTTCATCCACGTGAGAACAAACGTGTTGGAAAGTTTGAAAAAATATAATGATATGCTACTTTAAGTATAGGATTTTGCTGGTTTTTGCCGGCATTTTTCTTTTGCTAAGCGGTTGCAAAGGCAAGGTTGAACAACCCGCAACCGCTTCCAATCCATCTTTCTGCTGGACGGATTCTTACGGCCGGGAGGTCGTTTTAATGGAAAAGCCGGAACGGATTGTTTCACTTTCTCCGGGCATCACCGAAATGGTCTTCATGCTGGGAGCCGGTGACTATTTAGTAGGCATCTCCGATTTCTGCAAATATCCGCCGGAAACCGAAAAAATCGCAAAGGTGGGAGGAATGCAGAACTTTAGCATAGAATACGTTGTATCCCTAAAACCCGATGTAGTGCTTATCGGTTCGATTGTGCGCAAGGATGATGTGAACAAGATAGAGATGATGGGTATTCCGGTGATCGCCATCCGCGAGGAGGAGAAAATCGAGGGCATCTACAACACGCTCACCGTGCTGGGCAAGATGTTGGGAAAAGAGGATAAAGCCGCTGCGGAAATAGAAGCCATGAAAGAAAAAATGTCGAAAATTGACACGCTTGTGAGCGAACTCCCCAGTCGCCCCAAGTTGTATTATGTCGCGGGGTTTGGCGATGCAGGCGACTTCACCGCACCCGCAGGATCGCATATCCACGAAATTCTATCGTTGGCAGGAGGGCAAAATATCGGAGCGGGATTAAGCAGCTGGGCTATCAGCCGCGAATTTCTCTTCCAGCAAAACCCCGATTATATCATCATCCGCAAAGAGGATGCCGAACACTTCTGCCAAACCTATCCCTACACAAAACTCACCGCTGTCATCAATAGCAAGATCATACCTATCGAATCGGGCTGGATCGACATCGTTTCCCCGCGAAATATTTGGGGCATAGAATTGATTAATGAGAAACTGAGAAATGAAAAATAAAGCAGCAATCGCCATTTTAGCGTTTTTCATCACCGCCTGCGCACCGGAGGTTTACAAATTCGGATCACTCCCGCCCAACACGGTGATCAAAGGAACTGCAAAAGAGGGAGTCTCCCTCTACATTGTACGAGACACCGATTCCATCACATTGACGGGGAATATATTTGCGGTAAGTGATGCTCCTTATACAGAAGAGATGCGGTATGAATCCGATTACTATGGGAATATGACTGTGCAATCCAAAGAAACAGCCATACCTTTGAAGATTCTGTCCGAAGAAAACAGCGACAATTTCAAAGTCCTGATTCCAAAAAACAATCCATTCGGATTAAAGAAACAGAAAGTAACGATGAGCTTTTCTCATCATATTTATATATATACAGAATTAAAGAATAGATACAAAGAATATATTTTCGACAGCATCGTTTCTCAAAGGAATGTTTTGTACGGCAAAGCTTCGGGCTATTACACATCCCGCAATCTGAACGATGTGCCGAATGATGATTACATGACGATGGCTAGCACGGTATTGAAAGATATCACCGCTAATGTGATGCGCAAAGGGCTGACCGAGCAGAATTTGCTTCTTGACATCCACCAGCCTTACAACGACCATTACGACAAACGACCGGTTTTCGTCTATATCCATGGGGGTGCTTTCCTTTTCGGTGACAAGGAGAACCGCCTGCAATGGGCGCTAACGAGAGAGCTGGTAAAACGAGGTTACGTATTTGTTTCACTCAATTATAGATTAGGTTTTAATTTGGCCGGTTTCAAATCGGTGGAGCGTTCTATCTACCGCGGGGTACAGGATGCGCGGGCGGCATTGCGCTATCTAACGCATCACAGCAACCAGCTCAACATCGACCCCGACCAAATCTACCTCGGCGGAAGCAGTGCCGGCGGAATCATCGCCCTGACGGCTGCTTATATGGATGAGGATGAGAAATATGATGTCGTTTACGACCGCAAGGAGCCACTCGGCAACTTAGACGCTTCCGGCAATATTTTGTCCGATCCATTCAAAATTTCGGGTGTAGCGGCTTTGTGGGGCGCAGTCACAGACCTCAGCATCATCGACAATCCCGGCATCCCTACCCTACTTTTCCACGGCACCAAGGATGACATCGTGCCACACCAAGAAGGTCTTCCGTTCAAAACCGGCATGGGCGATTTTTGGCACAGCCGACTCTCTTCTAATTGGCGATTATATGGTTCCGAAATGATATACAACCACATGCGAGAAAGAAATATGCCTGCGAAATATATCGCATTCGAAGGCTACGGACACGAACCGCAAGTAGCTATCGACGGATCCTTCAATAACAATATCGAAACAATCAATTCTGAATTGCAACATTTCCTCTTTACCAATATCACTAAGAATGATCCTCAGTATCGCATTGCCGGCAGCGTCTTCGTCCGGAAAACTGATCCGCTCCCCGTTTATTCGTTACCCGAATGGAGTGATGAAATTGTTGAATGGCATGCTATTGGCGGTTTCATTCTCAATCAAGACAGCCAATCTGCCTCAGTAGTCTGGTTTGACAACATTTCCGAGCACCGCCTCATTGCCCACATCTACGATAAAAAAGGACGTGAATTTAAAAGGGAAATCAAGGTGACGGTTTATTAGAATACAATAAATCAAAACCCAAAGAAATAGCCACACAGCCCTACAATCAAGCCTGTGAAGATATTGATTCCTTTCATCAGAATGAAATTTTTACGAGATTCAGCAAGGAGCGGCAAAGCGCCGTGTCCATCCTGAACAATAGAGTTAGCCAATAAGATGCTGAAGGGGATAGTCCCATTGAAAAACATCACCACAAAGATCAGGTGCGGTCCCGATTCCGGTATGACACCGATCAGCAAAGCCAACAACAAGGTGACGAGCATCGCCCAGTGGTGCTGACCTAAAACAGCATTGACATCAACGTAGTGCATGAATATCTGCAAGAAAAATAACACGCCGAATGTCCAAACAAGTATGGAGATGAAATGCTGCTTGATAACATGTTCCCATAAATGCGAGACCAAGAAGTGTTCGGAACTAAAAGCGATAATAACAAGGGTTATGACTGCCAGCAAGATAAAGACGATATTTTCCCACGAAAAAGCACCGTGCTCATGACCTGCGCCGTGGTTGTGTTCCACGTTGTGATCGTGCTCAAAATCCACCCCCTCGTGCCCGTGGCCATGCTCGCAATGCGCATCCCCGCACGAGTGGTGCTCGTGTCTATGATCGCAAGTCAAATCCGTTGAGTTTGTCTGATCCGGCGGATTCAATAGGCCGTCCGTTTCCAATCCCTGAATATTCGGTAGCGCCGCATGGTTATGGGCAAAGCTGCCGGAAACAAGGAAAAAGATATAAACAGATAGACCAAAGATCAAAGTAGCCCGATGGAAACTGATGTTTTTTAAATTTTTAACAGATAGATTAGCCTTCTCTTCGTGGTGATCGTGGGATGCGCAATCATGGTGTAGTTCCAACGTATGCCCCGATTTCACAAAATCTTTCTTCTTGGAAAAAAGATAGGTAACCCCTCCTGCGGCGATCCCAATGGGCAGCAAACAACCGGCGAGAATGAATGTCCATTGGGGACTGATGGCGAAGAGCACGAATGCCTCATCACCAAAACCGGTAATCATGCCAGCTACTAACGCCCCAAAAGAGAGCAATTTATGAGTAAAGAGCGAGACAATTGCAAAACCGCCTATACACCCGGGTATCAGTCCTAACAATGCCGCCACGATAATTTGCAGGAAAGGTTTGTGTTTCAGTTTTTCCATCACTTTCCCTGAAGAGCTCACATTCACAAATTCAACCAAAAGCAGCATAACCATCACTAATGCCGTAATGGATAATGTACTGGAAACAACATCTTTAAATGCTTGAAAAATAAAACTTACATCCATCTGAATAAATTATCGTTTTTGATATTGCATTTCAAAATCGGTGCGCGTATGGAGTGATCTTCCCAGTGTGACCTCATCGGCATACTCCAACTCTTCACCGATACCGACACCGCGGGCCAACGTGGTGATTTTACGCACTTTATCTTTAATATTCTTATAGATATAAAAATTCGTGGTATCACCTTCAACAGTGGCAGGCAATGCCAAAATCACCTCTTCAACCTCTTCGCTATCAATCCGTTTAAAAAACTCGGACAACGACAGTTGAGCGGGACCAATGCCGTCCATCGGGGAAATTACGCCACCGAGAACATGATAAAGGCCTGAGTATTGCGCCGTGTTTTCAATAGCAATTAGGTCTCGTATATCTTGCACCACGCAAATCGTTTGGGTATTGCGTTTGGGTTGGCGGCAAATTTCGCAAATCGCATCATCGGAGATATTGTGGCACACCGAACATTTGACAATTTTAGTTTTGAGATTCAGTATTGATTCCGACAAAATGCGGGCATCATCATCTTCTAATTTATTGATATGTAAAGCCAAACGAAGTGCCGTGCGCTTACCTATACCGGGCAGTTTGGCAATCTCGTTTATCGCTTGGTCTAAGTATTTGGAATAGCTTGTAAACATCGTGAAAGTTTCGGCAAAAATAGTGAAAAAGGAGGAGTGAATAATCATAAAATTCTTTACTTTTGCAAATAAAAAACAAATGAAAAAAACTACATTTATCTATCTATTTTTATTCTTACTTATCCCTGCATTTTCAGCCAATGTGACACCCGAGGAGGCTCAAAAAGCAGCCTTGAATTTTTTAACAGAAAAAGGATATAATCTGAATAATAACAACCAACCACTAACATTACTCCCAAGTGCAAAAAGCGAAGGGTCGAATTTATTATACAAATTTAATATTTCAGACAATGGATTTGTGATTGTTTCAGGGAGCAAAAGCACTTACCCTATTTTAGCATATTCATTCGAAAGCAACATTGAGGAGCAACCTGCGGCGGATTTTTGGCTCTCTTTTTATGAAGAACAACTATCTTCCGATGCGAAAGACGGACGGGTTTGGGATGGCGTTCCCGCTCAATGGGACTACTATCTATCCGACAATTTCATTCCCAGCCAGGAAAAATCGGATGTCATCGCAGCGCCATTGCTAACAAGCCAATGGAATCAGACTAAATATTACAACACATATTGTCCTTGGGACAGAAATGCGGGTGCGTACTACGATTACCGGGTGCCGAATGGCTGCGTGGCCTTGGCTATGGCCCAAGTCATGTACTACTATCGCTATCCAAAAAGCGGACAGGGTGGCGTGAGTTACGTTCCCAGCCCCTACCCTCGCCAAGTCGTGCGTTTCAGCGACCATACATATAATTACGACGCCATGACCGATCAACTCTTCTGCTACAATGGCGAGGTGGCTAAATTGATCTACCACGCAGGTGTAGCGACCCAGATGGGATATTCGGCTGATGGATCAGGGACACATACGGAAATCGCCAGAGAGAAAATGATTTCAAATTTCAAATATAATTCCGGTGCACGCATGGAACACATGGGCACATACCCGGATACACTGGTGAAATTTTACATAAAAATATTAATGGATGAAATCGATATGAAACGTCCGCTTATCTACTCCGGAAATGACGGTAGCGGAAGGGCTGGACACGCTTTCATCTTGGATGGCTACGATGCCGACTCGCTCTTCCACGTCAACTGGGGATGGGGCGGCTCTATGGATGGCTACTTCAGAATCTCGTATCTAAAACCCGGCAGTAGCGACAACTTTTCGGTAGTCTCCCAAGCCATCACTTGGCTATACCCCGTTGTTGAAACAGCACCTGCCTTGACCGGACATGAACGCCTCACCGCTACCATAGGATCTTTTTCCAACGGCAACCCACACCGGCCATACAGTGCTAACCCGGATAAAACATGGATGTTAGCAGCACCTCTTGCCACAAATTACAATCTCAAAATCAATAAATTAGACATCCACCCAACGGACGACCAGCTAATCATTTACAATGGACCAACCGTTGAGAGTGGCGTAAAAATTATTTTAGACGCTTCGAATATTGGGCAAAACTTTACTGTTACCGCTGACAGCGTATTGGTTGCCTTCAAATCGAATGGCGCCATCAGCAAAGACGGAGAGCATTACGGATTCCATATTTCTTACACCACAAGCTTGAATCCGCAGCCACAAACATCCACTGTCAACTTAAATTGGCAGGTTGCGGAGACCATTTCGCCGGAAACAGTCAACGGATTGTATCTTCCGCAACGCGAATGCACTTGGAACCTAACTCCGACATTTGTCAATGGTTTCTCTTTTGTCATCAAAGATTTCGATTTGAGAGCCGGCGACTTCATCGATGTTTACAACGCCACCACCACACCCGCCACATTATGGAAAAGATTCGACATCTATGAACCACCGACAGGCGTGTATAATGCGAACTATAAAAAATTGAAAATCGTTTTCGGCACAGACAACTGGCTGGAAGGCAGCGGATTTAAATTGGAATATTACGCGATATTAGGCATCGATGATCCGGTTGGCGCCAGTGACGTCACCGTGTATCCGAACCCGGCGAACAATCTAGTTCATGTTGAATTTTCTACGGAAAAAAGCGGAATTGTCAATTTGAGGTTATATGACATCACCGGAAAATCCTTGTTCGCCAATCAATACAACCATGATGGCGGACAATTCAACCAACAATTGGATGTAAGTCATTTGACTACGGGATTATATATTCTCCATATTGAAACAGCGCAAGGAAAAGTTATCCGCAAAATTGCTATAAATTAATTATAATATCCCCAGCACCATGAATATCAGACATTTATCACATGTCATTATTGTGTTGGGGATACTTTTTTATCCTTCATACATCTATGCCAAAAAAAGGGATACCCTTTCGGTGACCTCTATCCGTTTTATTGAAAATAAAAAGCAATGGGACCGGAATGTGCTTTTTTCCGCACAGATACACAATGGTTCGATCTTTTTCGAGAACGATGGGGTGCGGTTTGTCCTGATGGACGATAAGCAGTTGGATCTGTTCCGTAAAGCGAAGACCAACACATCGGTTAAACCGCCGCAGTACATTGATGCCGTGGCATATAAAACCAAATTTATAGGCTGCAACCCCAAGCTGCGAAGCCACGGAGACAGAGAATATCCATTCTACTACAATTATTACATCGGCAACGACCCGAAAAAATGGTCTTCCAATGTGAGCGCATTCGAGGAGATCCATTATGAAGGACTTTATCGAGGCATTGATTTACGATACTATCAAAGCGGCTCCCATTTAAAGTATGAGTTTATAATAAAACCCGGTTCGCTTCCACATGTTATTGAATTAGAATATGAAGGAATGAAATCGCTGTCTATTTCCGGCGAAAACTTAATCATCAATACGGCGATAGGGAGTTACATGGAACTAAAACCATACGCCTACCAAATTAGAGGTGTCGGTGATACGATCCCGGTGACATGCCGCTACAAATTGAATAAGAACAGGGTAACTTTCGATTTGGGAGAATACAATCCGATACTACCTCTGATCATCGACCCGGTATTGGTTTTTTCAACTTATACGGGATCGACAGCTGACAACTGGGGTTTCACAGCCACTTATGACCGGCAAGGCAACACGTATGCCGGCGGCGTGGCGTTCAATACGGGGTATCCCACCACACTCGGCGCCTTCCAAGTCAACTATGCGGGTGGGCAAGTTGACATATCCATATCCAAATTCAATCAAAACGGCACGGCACTCCTTTTTTCAACTTACTTGGGCGGACAAAGCACGGAAATACCAAACAGCTTGATTGTCAACGAAAACGATGAATTATACGTTTTGGCGACAACCAGTTCGGAAGACTTTCCGATAACACCGGGTGTCTTTCAAACAACTTTAAACGGCGGCACACCGGTTACGATTTCCAGCGCACTTGGGTTTCAAGGATGTGATATTGCTATCGTGAAGTTCAACAATAGCGGAACGCAAATATTGGCTTCGACTTTTGTAGGGGGAACAGGAAATGACGGGTTAAATCTTTCCGACCCCATGCTCAAAAACTACGCCGATGAAGCAAGAGGTGAAATTATGGTGGACAACCACAGTAATGTTTACGTGGTTTCATCAACGCTATCAAACGACTTTCCGGTCACATCCGGTGTGTTACAACCCTTTTTCGGCGGTGGCTCACAAGACGCCTGTATTATCAAGATGAACCACAATCTAACCAACATGATCTGGGCGTCATATCTAGGTGGTTCTGCCGACGACGCGGGGTACAGCATTGATATCGCATCTGATAAAAGTATCTACATCTGTGGCGGCACAAACTCTTTCAACTTCCCGGTCACACAAAATGCCGCGCAAGGCAGTTTAGGCGGTGGGCCGACGACGAAACCTGACGGATTTGTCGCCCATATCGATGAATTTGGCACCCAGCTTTTTCACTCCACGTATTTAGGAGACACGGTATATGATCAAACCTACCTTTTGAAAACCGACCGTCAAGGCTACCCTCATGTCTTCGGGCAAACTTCCGCTCAGGGAAATTTCTGGATACGCAATGCGGCTTGGAATACGCCTGGCGGCGGGCAATTCATCACCAAGTTGAATCCGTCATTAAGCAACATCGTATGGTCTACGGCTTTTGGCAGCGCCAATGGCGAACCCGACATCTCACCCACAGCTTTCCTCGTTGATCTATGCAGCAACATCTACATGTCGGGATGGGGCGGTCCCAGTGTGAATACAGGAGGCGGCACATCGGGCTTGCCTGTCACCGCAGACGCTCTGCAATTAACCACTGACAACAATGATTACTATCTGCTTTGCATTTCAAGCGACGCCTCCTCATTGATTTACGCCACCTACTTCGGCAGTCCTACATTAGGCGACCACGTAGATGGCGGAACCAGCCGGTTTGACAAAAAAGGAACTGTCTACCAAGCCGTTTGCGCCGGTTGCCAAGGTTATGACGACTTCCCCACCACACCAGGCGTTTGGTCCGAAGTGAACGGAAGCACGAATTGCAACCTTGCCGTGATGAAAATCGAATTTGACTTGCCGGTCATCGTGGCCGACTTCATCATGCCGAATACGGTTTGCGCTCCGGCATCCGTGAATTTCACCAACACTTCGCAACTCCTTGGATCCTCCTCCTCTTGTCTCTGGGACTTCGGCGACGGTACAACATCCTCGCTAAAAAACCCTTCACACAACTACAACACTTTCGGAATATACAACGTGACACTGGTTGTTAGCGATCCCAACAGTTGTAACGGAAGCGACACAATGGTCAAGCAAATCACGGTTTTGGCTAATACATCAGACACCCTTCCTCATATATCTCTGTGCGATGGATCTCCGTTGCAAATCGGAATCCCTCCCGGGCAAGACACCGCATTAACCTACCAATGGGTACCGACAACGGGATTAAGCAATCCATCCATTTCAAATCCTATCGTAACCATAAATAAATCTGAAATATACACCCTATTCATCTCCAACGGAATCTGTTTCGACACATTAGTCTATGTCATAAATGTCGTCAATATCGATTTCGAAATCGACAGCATCATAGTCTGTTGCCTGGGGGACAGCGTATTGCTTAATCCCATCATCCATAGCGATGTAGACTATTATTTATGGTCAACATCACCCACTTTCGACCAAATCATCAACGAGGACACTTCCATCCCTTGGCTTTATGTGGCTCCGACATCCACGACTACTTATTATTTTCGGTTAGGTTCAATCAATTGTTTTACAACGGTTTCCGTGAAGGTTCAACTCTCCCAACTTTCACTGTCGCTACCTGACACGATAGCGATATGCCCTTACGAACAAGCGGTAATCCCCGCCCAATACGACTGTACGCAGTGCAGTTTTAACTGGAGTCCGACATCTTCGATCGTGAGTGGATTAGGAACCGGAACAATCACTATAGAGCCCCTTACCTCAACAAGCTACATTCTTGAAATCACTGACATTAACGGCTGTCAACTTACCGACACCACCGTAGTTGTGGTTTACGAAGATCTTTTCTTGAATGGCGTGGAAGCCTGGACAGACAGCTCCCACATCATCCAAGGCGAAAGCACGACACTTTTCAGCACGCAGTACAATGGAGGTTTCACCTATCAATGGTCTCCAAATGCAAATTTAAGCACCCCCAATGCGGCAAGCACAACGGCAAAACCGGCAACCTCGACTATATTCAGAGTCGTGATAACAGATCCTAATGGCTGCCCGCGTTCGGATACCGTCCACATTTACGTGAAAGAACTGGCCTGCGAGGATCCGTATGTTTATGTACCCAACGCATTTACACCTAATCGCGACGGCGTGAATGACATTTTGTATGTACGGAGCAACATCGTTGACTATGTGTTATTCCGTGTCTACAACCGATGGGGTGAAAAGGTGTTTGAAAGCACCAGTTTGGAACACGGTTGGGATGGAACTTGGAAAGGCAAGGAGGCCCCTGCGGAAGTTTATGATTATTATTTAGAAGTCCGTTGTATGGGCAATAGAACATATAAAACAAAAGGAAATGTAACATTAATACGATAAATATGAGAAAAAAACTACTTTTTTTATTACCGGCTATTCTACTGGTACTGTATGGTTGTAATAAGAACAAATTTAATTTCGACCGGATGGACGGTGTGGATCTTGCAGGAGAATGGGGTATCCCCTTGGTGAATGCGGAATATTCCGTAAACGACTTGATTAAACAGCTCAATGATGAAGGTTATATCAGCCAAACGGGTGACGGGAATCTCTTTTTCTCCTATGAATCTGACGAATACCTGATCGCCGACGCATCCGAGCTTTTGAAATTCCCTGGATTTCAAGAAACTTTCAGCCACTCCATTCCGAATATTTTTTTGATTGACGAACCCGTTGAGATTGAATTTGCACAAGTACTCAACCTTGACAACGAGCACATCATAATCAAACGAGCCGAAATTTCAGGCGGGGAAATAACGTTGAACGTAAACCACAATATCACCTCCAACAACATTGCGGTAACGATAACCATACCGGAATTTAAAACCGCCACAGACGAAATCTTTCAAGTCAACCTAAGCGTGTCGGCCCTCAGTGGAAATTTCTCTCATGTTATCGATTTAGACGGCCTTGTCTTCTCGCCTACTGCTGAGAACAATGTGACCGTGAAGGTGCAATTGCGATTTGCGCAAACTTCAGCTACTCCACAAGAAGAATTTGACATAGATGTAACTTGCGACGTAGAGAGTCTTGCCCTCCAATCCTTTCTTGGCCAAGCGTCCTCCTATGCGGAACCTTTTTCATCATCTTTCGACTTCGACCTTTTCTCCAATAATTATGGTGGCGCTCTAACCATTTATGATCCGAATCTATACATTGCGGTAAGAAACTCTTTCTATGTAACCGGTGAGCTTCGCATTGACACCGCTTGCTTTTATGGACCGAGTGGCGAGTCTTCATTATTGGAAACAACACCCGAATATGTATCAATCCCCGTCTCACCTGTTGATTTCCAAATAGAAGAGATTGAGAACATGCCTTCCATCCGGATCAGCACCGACTACAAATCGATCAAAATGGCGGGAGAAGCCGTTTTCAACCCCGGTGGTTTTGACGCCGGCGACATCTATATTGATCAGGAATCAAAAATCGAGGGAAAATATGGATTATCTATCCCCTTCGCATTTAACATCGAAAACATCTACTATAATGACACGATACCGTTCTCTTTAGAAGATATTGCCACGCCCGATCTCGTTGAGGACGTTTTGCAAGAGGCTCTCTTCCGCTTCGCCATCACGAATGGATTACCGCTAAATATGAGCATGCAAGCCTACTTCTACAACAGCACCGCGCAACAGCTCACAGACTCTTTATTCAGCAATGGTTTCACTTTGCCGGGTTCTATAAACGGAGCTACACCATCCGCGCAAATAACAACCCAGGTGATCACATTTGACCGGTTGGACAATTTAATAAATAGCGATCAAATTATATTGCGTTTCAAGGTGAACACGGATGGGCATCGGGTGGATTTGAACGTGAAAGACCATCTGAAAGTGAAATTGGGTGTGAAATTAAAATATGACACATCCGGAGCACAAATATTCTCAAGAAAAGAGGATTAATATTCATTGGTTATTAATTAAAAAGATATTGTACGTATGAAAAAAATATATATCATTTTCGCCTTGTGCCTGTTAACTTTTGCCTCTTCCGCCCAAAATGTGATGACGCAAAATTTCATGCGCTATAACCCCTATTTCAATTCGGATAATCCCGCCCATCACACCCCGTACAAAGGATATATCGGCATGCCGGCAGTCTCTAACTTGAATCTCAGTTTTTCAAATACCTCATTGCATTACGACAAGCTCTTACGAACCGACAGCGAAGGGTATCCTGTCTCCATTGATGCAGATAAGTTCATTAAAAAGCTCTCAAAGCAGAATAACTGGCTGAATTTGAGTTTAAACGAAGAGATTCTGGGCTTTGGATTCCGTGCTAAAAGCGCCTTCATCACATTCAGCACCCGAACCCGTATGAATCAGTATTTTAAGTTCTCCGAAGATCTATTTGCATTTCCTTTAAAAGGCAACATGGCGTTCACCGGCGACGACAATTACGCAAACCCATCCGCCAATATCACATTGGATGCTTATCAAGAGTTTGCTTTGGGTGTACAAGTCGCTATAACTGATAAATTATACATTGGCATAAAACCCAAACTGCTTATTGGAATTGCCAATATCAGAACCCGTGATCTCTCCGCCAAAATCTACACCGATCCTGTGGATTACGCCATGACGGCAAACTACAACGTCGACATTTCCGTTGCCTCCGCCATTCCCATCTCATATAAAGACGGGAATTTCAACTTTAATTTTGATGAAATAACCGGAAATTATACAAACGTGCTCCGCAACATTGGATTTTCGTTGGATTTGGGAGCGGTTTACCGCATCAATGACAACATGGGAGTTGGCGCGTCGCTGCTTGACATGGGCTTTATCAAATGGAAAACCGATGGCATAAGGATCACCAGCCAATTGGACAACGCCGGTTCTTTCTACAGTGACGGGGATTTCTTCTTCAACGGGCTCACATCCGATCAAATCTCACAATTGATAGAAGGCGAGGAAGCTCGCACAGAACTTTTCGACTCCCTTGGAAACTATTTCCCTGTCGACATTGGGAATGTATCAGGCGAAAAAATAAACCTCACCATGCGTTTTTCCGCAGAATATTATTATCAAATCAATGACAAACACAGGTTTACCGCTTATTTTATGGGATCAATCATCGGCAAAAAGCTACTGCCGCAATTCACATTAGCATACAACGGAAAACTGGCTAAAGTATTCGACATCTGCGCACATTACACAATGAAACCCAACAGTTTCACCAATTTAGGCATAGGCCTCGGCTTTGATCTTGCCCCAATTTACCTCTACTTCGGCACCGACAATATTTTGGGTGCCATCAACCCCCTTAATGCAAATACGCTCAATCTCCAGCTGGGACTTGTCTTCAAATGGGGGAAAATTGCAGAAGGGAAATACACTCCGGAACCCCGGAAAAAGAAAAAAGAAAAGGAGACGACAGAAACGGAAAAAGCGGGGTAAAGAGACAAGGATATAGAGATTCCGAGAGATGGGATTAGCGAAAATTAACAATTAGCATGAATAGTTTGTTATCTAAGACCTTAAGATTATTGAAATATGGATAAATACTTTAAGCTGCACTGTCAAGACAGCATGATCAATTTGGAAGACCCACAATATGAGCCGGCTATCAAAAGGCTCTCGCATTCGTATCGACAATTGCTCAACAGATATGGCAAAGGAAATGATTTCTTAGGCTGGTTGGATCTGCCGGAACATTTCGATTTGAATCTGATGCTGAACATTAAAGATGAAGCCGATCGACTGGCCTCTTTTTCGGAAGCCGTGGTAGTAATCGGAATTGGCGGTTCCTATTTAGGGGCACGGGCTGTCATTGAAATATTAACGCCCTATTTCCCTGAAGCCAAATCCGATCATATCAAACGGCCGCAAATTCTTTTTGCCGGCAATAACCTTAGCGAAGATTATCTTTTTAGTCTACTTAAACTATTGGATCAAAAAGAATACGCTGTCATCGTGGTTTCCAAATCCGGAACAACGACTGAGCCGGCCATTGCTTTCCGCATCATCAGAGAGCATTGCGAAAAAAAATACGGCAAGGAAGGATCTGCTTCCCGCATTGTGGCAATTACAGATCCCAAGAGTGGTGCACTTCGCCAAATGGCTGTAAAAAACGGTTACACTACTTTTTCGATACCGCAAGACGTGGGGGGAAGATACTCGGTGCTCACCCCCGCGGGGTTATTACCCATTGCAATCGCTGGTTTCGACATCAAAAAAATAGTATTCGGAGCACAACAAATGCGCACGAATCTTTTTGAGAACCAAACCGTTGATAAAAATATCGCCATGCGCTATGCCCTGCTGCGCTACTTATTGTACCAAAGCGGGAAAAAAGTAGAACTTATGACAGCTTACGAACCTAAGTTCTTCTGTTTTATAGAATGGTTCAAGCAGCTTTTTGGGGAAAGCGAAGGAAAAGAGGGAAAGGGAATCTTTCCTGCCGGCGCAATCTTCAGTACAGACCTGCATTCACTGGGACAATATATCCAAGAGGGTGAGCGTCTGATGTTTGAAACGGTGCTATCATTAAACCAAAATCAGCACTATCTGCCTATTCCAAAAGACGAGGAGGATTTGGACAAGCTGAACTATCTGATTAAAAGATCGATACAAAACATCAACCATGTAGCGGAGCAAGGAACCCGTATGGCGCACGTTGCTGGCGGAGTGCCTAATTTGCAAATCGAGCTTGCCCGCATCGGCGAAGAAGAGGTTGGCGCCTTAATCTATTTTTTCGAATTCAGCTGCGCTTTGAGTGGTTACTTACTGGATGTCAATCCGTTTGACCAACCGGGTGTGGAAGCTTACAAAAAGAATATGTTTAAATTACTGGGTAAGTAATATAAATTCCCAATTTTTATTACTTTTGCAACCCGAAAAACAGTCCCGTAGCTCAATTGAATAGAGTGTCAGATTCCGGTTCTGAAGGTTGCGGGTTTGAGCCCCGCCGGGACTACAAAACTTCATTTCCTATATGGCTAAAAAAGTGGCAATCATTACCGGGGCAGATGGAGGAATGGGGAGGATTATCACCAAAAGATTGGCTATGGACGGCTATAAGGTGATCATGGCTTGCGAAAACAAGCAGAAAGCCAAGCCAGTTTGCGATGCCATCAAAGCTGAAACCAATACCAACATCGAACTTTATCAATTAGACTTAGCATCTATCCAATCCATCAAGCAATTTGTGCAAGAGGTGACGGAAGCGCATTCTCAAATTGATTTATTACTGAACAATGCGGGCGCCTTGCCGGCAAAACCCACTGTCACACAAGACGGTTACGAACTTGTAGCCGGTGTAAACTACCTGGGACACTATATTCTCTCCACCGAATTACTGCCGTTTTTTTCGAAAAGCACGCGTATTGTCAATATGGCCTCCTTTTCGCACAAGTGGTTCCGCCTTTCGCCCCAATTCCTAAAACCGGTAAACCAACGTAACTACAACCGCTTTCGTTGTTATAGCAATTCAAAACTGGCATTGGTTTATTTCACCTTAGATAAATCGGAAGAGTGGAAAAAGCGAGGAATCATGATCAATTGCGCTGATCCCGGAATTGTAAATACAAGTATCATTAGCATGCACAACAAAGTGATTGACAGCCTCTGCAACATCTTTTTCCGGCCATTCATCAAAACACCGGCTCAAGGCGCGGAAACCATGCTTTGGTTAGCCACTTCCCCCGAAACGGAAAACTTGACCGGCGGCTATTTCCGTGACAAAAAACCAAACGGCATTCCCTCCCGTATCACGAATAGCAAGCAACGCATTTGGCTGCGAAATCTCACAAATTCCATAATTGCAAAACATAACTTGTAATGATAACTACCCCACCCTATCTGAAACCCGGCGACTTGATCGGTATTACGGCCACGGCTCACCGAATAGAAGAAGAAGATCTGTATCTTGCCATAAAAATCATTGAAAGTAGAGGATATAAAATCTTATTTTCGCCTAATCTTTTTGAAAAAGAGAACCAATATGCAGGCAATGATCGAAAACGCACAGAAGATTTCCAACACTTGCTGGATCATCCTAATGTAAAAGCAATACTTTGCGCCCGAGGCGGTTACGGATCCGTCCGCATCATTGACCAAATTGATTTATCATCACTTTCAAAAAATCCAAAATGGATTTGCGGATATAGCGATGTCACTGTTTTCCATACCCATCTTCATCAAAACCAACAATTCGCAACAATCCACTCCACCATGCCAATCAGCGTAAAACAGGATACGGCGGCTAATCTCTATTCATTATTGCAGGCGTTGGAAGGAGAAACATTGCAGTACACTACCGATGCGCATCCGTTAAACAGAAACGGCAAAGCACAAGGTGAACTTATCGGTGGAAATCTTTCGATTTTGTATTCCGTTTTAGGATCAAAATCCGACATAAATACCGATGGCAAAATTTTATTTATTGAAGACTTGGATGAATATCTATATCATATCGACCGAATGATGATGAACTTGAAACGAAACGGAAAATTACGTAATTTAGCGGGCTTGATTGTCGGCGGGATGAGTGATATGCACGACAACAAAGTGCCGTATGGGAAAACCGCCGAAGAAATTGTCGCCGAACATGTTGCGGAATTTGATTATCCCGTTTGCTACAATTTCCCTGCGGGACATACGCCGGATAACCGCGCATTACGATTCGGACAAACGGCTATGTTGACGATCGACGGGCAAACGGAACTAATCATCCCGGCATAGTACGGGTACGAGTTTGTGGAATAGTATGAAATAGGAATAGTATGAAGAAATTTTGTCTTTTTCTGTTAAAATTGTTGAGATTCAAACCGGATATGGAAAATATCCCGAAAGATGACAAATATGTGCTGCTATTTGTGCCGCACACCAGTATGTACGACTTTGTCATCGGAAAAATCACATTGACAGCAATGGGAGTTAATGCGTTGTTCCTCATCAAGAGCGAAGCATTTTGGTGGCCAATGGGCGTATTGCTCCGCAAGTTGGGCGGCATACCGCTTAATCGAAAAAACGCCTCACGATTTTATCTTTATGCGGCGGAAATGATCCGTGAGCGGGAAAAAGTGGCATTATTGATCTCTCCGGAAGGCATGCGTAAGCGAAATGAAAAATGGAAAAAAGGCTTCCTCTTTATCGCCGAAGAGGCCGATGTTCCGATCTACCTCGGTTATTTAGATTACGGTACCCGCCGTGTCGGTATCGGCAAAAAATTCACCCCTACCGGCAACCATGACATCGACATAAAAGCAGTGCAAGAAAACTACCGGGGAATGCGGGGACTACACAAGGGGTGGTTTAATTTGGAGGATTAAAGAAATGGCTGCGAAGCTAAAATTATTTATAAAGAAATATTTAGTGTCAAACAAAAACAAAATGCCATGAGTAAATGTAATGAATGTGGAAGTGAAAATACTGATAATTTAAAATATTGTCGTTTTTGTGGTTACGAACTACCTAAACCCAAAGTAGAAGAAATTCCGCCGTCCCATGAACCAGCAAAAAAAGTAAATCGTAAAAAACTTGCAGGAAGCATTATCGGAATAATTATTGGAATAGCAGGATGTTTTCTTGTCCAACAATTGATTTTCAATCCCTCTTTAGACAAAGTTATGATGAAATCTGCCAGTGAAATTAATAAATCCTGTCCAATAATGATTGATAGTGAAACGCGTTTGGACAACACCATCGCATTGCCGTCAAAGGTTTTCCAATATAATCACACTTTAATAAATATGGAAAAAGAGGAAATTGATATTGATGGGTTAAAAGATCATTTGGAAGCGAATATTATAAATTTTGTTCGCACTAACCCTGAATTAAAATTTCAACGCGATAAAAATGTTACAATAAACTACTACTACCAAGATAAATACAGCAATTATCTGTTCACCATCTCCGTGACACCGGAACAGTATAAATAAGGTTCTATTTCATTTGCCCCACACTCTGTATGCAAAAGAGTCTGATTTTTTTCAATACATTAAGAAATTGTTGAGACTGCTAACAAAAGCGAACCAATTAATGGAAATAACATCCATTACGGCACACAAAAATGGCACGGAGAGTACTAAACCTTCCGTGCCATTTTATATTACAGCGGTGTATTATTTAACCGCGATCGTTTCAATTTCCACCAATACGCCCATGGGAAGTTCGCGCACGGCGAAAGCTGCTCTGGCGGGTGCGTCAACAGCGTAATATTTGCCATACACTTCGTTCATGGCTTTGAAGTTAGCCATATCACTCAGCAGGCAAGTCGATTTGATAACGTTGCTGTAAGAGTATCCGGCTTCTTCCAAAATAGCTCCGATATTTTTCATCACTTGCTCGGTTTGTTCCACGATACCTCCTTCAACTACTTTACCGATTGCAGGATCCACTGGAATTTGTCCGGAAATGAATAACATGCCATTGGCTTCAATTGCTTGGCTGTACGGTCCGATAGCAGCGGGCGCTTTTTCTGTTTTGATCACTTTTTTCATGATACTTTTTTTGTGTTTATAATTATGGTTGATTTACTATATGTCTTAAATTTAATTGGCATTACAATCCGAAAATGATAAAAGTAGTCCGACTATAAACATTATAGGAATACTCGCATTTCCAATTTCCCTATTATCAATTCTTTAATCTATGCGTATACTGGTATTCGCTCACAACACCTGCCATTCGGATATTACAAGAACTCCAAACTAAACAGGAATATCTTTGTTTACATTTTTACTTCCTATAAAAGCATAGTATAACAGGTATACAAATCCGGCAACAGGCACCCAATAAGAAGCCATATATCCTGCTCCGTCTGCTATTGCATTTTGAATCAATGGGAGTATACCGCCACCGCACACCATCATCATGAAAATTCCGGATGCTGCCGTAACATATTTTCCCAAGCCTTCCACTGCGAGGTTAAAAATGCCGCCCCACATAACAGAGGTGCAGAGTCCGCAAAGGACAAAGAACATGGCAGCGATAGGAACTCTTACCATTTCAAAGGATGAACCGGTGAATGCGGGTATAGCTACCTTTGCGCTATCTCCTAATATCATGCCGGCAACAACTAGAATAACGCCCAAAGCAGACGCAACGGTTAACATGGTTTTACTGGAAATCTTCCCTCCGATAGCTGCTCCTATGAAGCGACCGATAAGCATTAAAAACCAATAGGTTCCCGCAACGAAACCCGCCACTGACGCACCCATATTTCCAGCTTCAGCATCCGCTAAGTAATACATCATGGTGCCAGGTATTCCGACTTCAATCCCTACATAAATGAAAATAGCAATAGCCCCTAAGACAAAATGACGAAACGACCATGCGCTATATTCACTTTTTTGAGTAGTGGCAACCGTTTTCTCAAGATGCGGTTCAGGAATTCTCACCAAAGATAAAACAATGAATACTAAGGCAAAAACGCTCATCGCAATAAATAAAACAGGATTTACATCAGAAATAACAGTGCTTTTTGTCACCTCTCCGATAAGAGCGCCCACAAGCATAGGGGTCAAAGTTCCTGTCAAGGAGTTAAATGTCCCTCCAATCTGGATTAACTGGTTCCCTTTATTGCCACCTCCTCCGAGGGTGTTGAGCATGGGATTCACCACCGTATTCAATCCACACATAGAAAAACCAGCGATAAATGCGCCAATAAGGTAAATTACAAAAGCGTTGGAGGAATCAAAAACACCGGATAAAAACTGAATAAAGACACCGGCAAAGCCTAACGCAATAGAAAGCAATGCTGTCTTTTTATATCCCAATCTGCTCAGAAGTTTCCCCGCAGGAATTCCCATGATCGCATAAGCGATAAAATTCATAAGATTACCTAACATTCCAAGGAAATTTGAACCCTCAAACTGCGGTTGACTTTTCCAAATTACTCCGATTGGGGCTGCTAAGTTTGTGACAAATGAGATCATCCCAAAAAGGAGAATCATCATAATAATAGGCAAAGTGTAATTTTTTCTTTCGGTTGTCATAATATGCTTATTTTAAGTTGTTAAATTTCTTTTGCTTATCTATCCGCATCATTGCTAATATAGCATCTGATTAATTTTCCAGTTTTAAGGTGGCAAACTTACAAATATTTCTTCGATTATTTCTGTAAATTTGCCTCCATTTTTAAAGAAATACGATGGAACACACCAACATCTCAAATCCTGCTGAAAGACAAGCTTTTGAACGAATCCAAGAGCTTACCATAGAGTTAAACCAACACAATTACAACTACTATGTCTTAGACAATCCGAAACTTAGCGACTATGACTTTGATCAGTTATTGAATGAGTTAGCTAATTTAGAGATTAAATATCCACAATTCCGCTTGCCGGAAAGTCCGACACAGCGTGTAGGTGGCTCCATCGTCAAGGAGTTCAAGTCTGTAAAACATCGTTATCCCATGTTGTCATTAGCAAACACTTACTCCGAAGAGGAGATCAGCGAGTTTGACCGCAGGGTGCGCAGTGCCGTACACGAAAACGTCGAATATGTTTGCGAGTTAAAATATGATGGCGTGGCTATCAGCATCATCTATCAAAACGGTGTTTTGGTACAAGGCATAACCCGCGGCGACGGTGTTCAAGGTGATGATGTGACTGAAAATGTGCGCACAATCCGCAATATCCCCTTACGCCTTCAAGGTGATTACCCTGCCGAGTTCGAGGTACGCGGCGAGATCGTCATGCCTCACCACCGATTTGAGGAGCTGAATCGGGAGAAGGAGGAGATCGGCGAGATGCCGTTTGCTAATCCGCGCAATGCCGCCTCGGGAAGTTTAAAGCTGCAAGACTCCGCCGAAACCGCCAAACGCGGATTAGAGGCACATCTTTATTACCTATTGGGCGAAAATATTCCGGGGAACACTCACTATGAAAGATTATCCCTTCTGAAAACATGGGGTTTTAAAGATTCCGATACCACTTTCAAAACCGATAATCTCGAAGAAATATTCCTATTCATCAACGATTGGGATGAAAAACGGAAAAAACTGCCGTTCGACATCGACGGGATCGTCATAAAGGTGAACTCGTTGGAACAACAACGGCAGATTGGTTACACGGCCAAAAATCCGCGGTGGGCAATCGCTTACAAATTCAAGGCGGAGCGAGTTGTTTCTCCCCTACTCTCCATTGATTACCAAGTGGGAAGAACGGGAATCGTAACCCCTGTGGCTAACCTGCAGCCGGTGCACCTCGCCGGCACCACCGTCAAACGCGCCACCCTCAACAACGAAGGGTTCATCGACGCTTTCGATATCCACTACGGAGATCATCTTTTCATTGAAAAAGGCGGTGAGATTATCCCAAAGATTGTTGGCGTGAATACGGCGCAGCGAAAACCAGACGCGCAAAAAGTGGAATTCATTAAAAAATGCCCCGAATGCGGCGCTGATTTAGTCCGCAGTGAAGGAAGCAGCGGCATCTATTGTCCCAATGAGTTGCATTGTCCTCCGCAGATCAAGGGCAAGCTTGAGCATTTCATCTCCCGCAAAGCGATGCAGATTGACTCGCTTGGTGAAGGAAAAATCGACATGTTATTTGAAAATGGTTTAGTGAAAAATATCGCCGATTTTTACGATTTGAGTTATAATAAGTTATTAGGCCTTAGCCGCACCATTTCGAACAATGAAGAGAAAAAGCCGAAAGTGATCTCTTTTCGAGAAAAAACAGTCGAAAATATACTGAAAGGAATTGAAATCTCGAAGAGCATTCCCTTTGAGCGGGTGTTATATGCGATTGGCATCCGGCTGGTTGGCGAAACAACTGCCAAGAAATTAGCCCGATATTTCGGCAACATTGACAATCTAGCCAATGCAACTAAAGAAGAATTAACTAATGTTGAAGATGTTGGTGCTATTGTAGCGGATAGTATCGTTCACTATTTTAACCAAAGTGAGAATTTGGAGATCATCATGCGGCTCAAACAGGCAAATTTACAATTTGAATCCTCCTTCTCCGAAGAGCGTGTCGGTGATGCGCTGGCGGGATTGCATATTGTGGTAAGTGGTGTTTTTTCCATCCCCCGCGATGAAATCAAGTCACTGATAGAACGAAACGGCGGCAAAAATGTCTCCTCTATTTCCAAAAACACCGATTACATCGTGGCTGGCGAGAAAATGGGACCCGAGAAAAAAGTCAAAGCGGAAAAATTGGGAATCCCGATTATTGGAGAAGAAGAGTTGCAAAAATTAATAGCAATAAAATAAACACATACAACTCTAATTATCAGGATTTTATAAAAACAAACCGATTTTATTTCTAAATCTGGGAACAATTTTGGGATTTATACGTCATATAAGTGGATATGTTGTAACATTTCATTGCGATCGCTCGTAGTATGATGTGCGACAAAGTGAAGGTCACATCTTTCACGTTTTCAAAAAAAGGTTAATGGTTTGAGAATCCGCCTGTTACAGGGCGGTTTTCTTTTTTTCCACTTTTGCAAAATATTTTCCAGCCTACTCCGTTAATACTCCGATTTTTATAAATTTCTTGTTGGACAAGGATAATTTTTTGGCTTAACACATTGATTATGAAGAGAAGACTATCATTATTCTTAGCAGCGTTATTAATCCCTACTTTTTTCTGCTTTGCTCAAAATGTCGACATCAAGGTTTCCAGTGATTCAACCCATTATCTTATCGGTGATCACGTGCATATCTCGATCGACATTTCCACTTCGCCCGATGGCCGTGTAGAGTTTCCCCAATTCATCGCGGATATGTTTCCACCGTTAGGGTTAGACTGGATCAAATCATCGCCAATAGATACCACTGTGGATGAATATCGAAAAAAATTCCATCAAACAATCACTATAACATCTTTTGACACAGGAAGGTACACCTTTCCTTCGGTTGAAGTAGTTGGTTCGGACTCCACGATCTTAGCCGTGTCAAATCCGGTCCACTTCGAAATACAAACCGTAGGCATAGACACAACAGCACAGTTGCGGGATATCAAACAACCGGTGAAAGTTCCTCTTACTTTCAAGGAAGTTTTACCCTACATCATCATCGTTATGGTGGCCGCAGTATTAATTGGATTAGTTGTGCTACTTGTCTTAAAAATGAGGATCAAGAAGAAAAAGCCAGCACCAAGCGTAAAACCCAAACCGAAAATCAGGCCAGACATTGCGGCATTAGCAGCTCTTGAAAATCTGTGGATCAAAAAATTATGGCAAACAGGAATGATCAAGGCCTATTATTCGGAGTTAACAGAAATTATCCGGACATATCTTGATGAATGTTTTGGCATCGATGCGATGGAAATGGTTTCCGCTGAGATTTTAGAAGCGGTACAGGGCAAAGACATCTCACCTGAAGCTTACACTTTACTCAAAGAATTGTTATCTACAGCGGATTTGGTGAAATTCGCCAAATGGAATCCGATTCCTGATGATCACAACCGTTGTTTCTCGAATGCCAAGCGTTTTGTGGAATTGACGGCTGTAAAAAATGAAAATAATAAACCGGAAGAGCCGAATAAATAGAAGAACATGCAGTTTATTTCAGATTTTTTCCAGATTTTGAAAGATGTACAATTTGCGAATCCATCGTGGTTTTTTTCGCTTTTTATTTTAATACCACTGATTGGCTGGCAGATATGGCAACGCCGTAAAATGAATGCAACCTTACGGGTTTCGACTGTGGAGCCATTTTTACAGACACCCCGCAGTTGGAAGCAGAAATTGCGTTGGCTCCCATTGGTATTGGAGATTATCGCCATCGTTTTTTTGGTCACTGCGCTTGCCCGTCCACAATCCTCCTTCCGGCAAAACGAAGTGCAGGTAGAGGGTGTTGACATTGTGCTTGCATTAGACATTTCAGGAAGTATGAAGGCGATGGATTTCAAACCCAACCGCTTAGGAGTCACGAAGAAGGTTGCCGCTGAATTTATCAAGAACCGGCCAAGCGACCGGATCGGATTGGTGGTATATGCCGGCGAGGCTTATACACAATGCCCTGTCACTACTGACCACGCCACGTTATTGGGGTTATTAGAAGATGTTGATTTTGACCGTATTGAAGATGGCACCGCCATTGGCGACGGACTTGGCACCGCCATCAACCGACTGCGCGAAAGCGATGCAAAAAGCAAAATCATCATTCTATTGTCTGACGGCGTGAACAACCGGGGGTATTTGGATCCTTACGCCTCCGCCGAAATAGCCAAACACATGGGCATCAAGGTTTACACCATCGGTTGTGGCAAAAAAGGCCTGGCACCCTTCCCCACTCCCTATGGCGTACAACAAATGGAAAGCGAAATTGACGAAGTACTGCTTCAAAATATCGCTAAGGAGACCGGCGGTGAATATTTCCGCGCCACTAACTCCCAAAAATTATCGGAAGTGTATGACGAGATTGACAAAATGGAGAAGACGATCATCAACGAAACAGTGTTTGAACATGCCAACGACGAGGTGATGCCATTCATGATTTTCGGACTGGTTTTCTTCGGACTATTTTTATTCTTCCGGTATTTTGTTTTCAGGATAAATCCTTAAAATGAATTAAACACAAAGAGCGTAAAATTATGTTTAGATTTGAAAATGAACACTATTTATGGGGATTATTAGTCATTCCGATTTTAGTTGCTATCTATATTGTCATGCATTTTCGGATGAAGAAACGGTTTGAACAATATGGCGAATTATCACTGTTGGACAAGTTGATGCCAGAACGATCCACGGGTGCCAAGGCCCTGAAGTTTTCATTACTGATGGGTGCGTTGGCTTGTTTCATCTTGACCATTGCAAATCCGCAGGTAGGAAGTAAATTGGAAAAAGGAATGCGCAAAGGCGTGGATATCATGGTTTGCATGGATGTATCAAACAGCATGTTAGCCGAGGACATCAAACCCAATCGGTTAGAAGCATCCAAGATGGCTATGTCTAATTTTATCGATAAACTGAAAGGCGATCGTGTGGGGCTGGTTGTCTTTGCAGGCAAAGCATTCACCCAACTTCCGATCACCAGCGATTATGCGGCAGCTAAGATGTTCATCAACAATGTATCAACAGGAATGATCAACACGCAAGGCACCGACATTGCCGGCGCACTTGACTTGGCTGTTGTTGCGTTATTGCCTGATGAAAAATCGGATTCCGATGCGCAGACCATCAACAATCTCACCTCAAAAGTGATCATCGTGGTTTCCGATGGAGAGGATCATTTCAATGAAGCTGCTAAAATGGCGGCACAGTTAAAAAAACACAATGTCACCACACACACGATCGGCATCGGCTCCACCAAAGGCGTTCCGATTCCGATTAAACGGGGTTCCACTAAGGATTACAAAAAAGACAGGGACGGTAATACGGTTATCACAAAACTTAATGAAAATGCGTTGAAAGAAATTGCTGAAAATGGTGGCGGCGTATATGTGCAAGCGAACAATGCCAATATGGGATTCGAATCAATTTTGGATGAAATCAACAAGATGTTCAAAGGTGATGTACAGGAAATCACGTTTGCCAGTTATGACAGCAAATATCAAATCCCACTCATAATCGGTTTAATTTTCCTGATTATCGAGCTTTTACTATTCAGCAGAAAACCGAGATGGATAAATTGGTTTAAGGAGAAACAAGCTGTGAAAAGTTTTTCCATACTCTTTGTTATCTTCATCATGTCAGTATTTACGAATGTTTTATCCGCGCAAACAAAAGAAGAGTTAAATGCCATTCGAGAGGGCAACCGTTTGTTTAACAGTGCCGAAAAGTTACGGTCGGAAGCGCTGGAAATGCAAATCCAAGGTGGCGAGCTAAATAGCCGCGAGGCTAATGAAAAGATGAAGGAGGCTGCCAAGCTCTATCAAGAGGCGGAAATTAAATACCGGAAAGCCATGGAGACCACCAAAAATTACGATAAGGCCAACTATAATCTCGGCACCTCACTCTACCGGCAAGAGCAATACGAAGCCGCTGCCGATGCCTTTAAACGTATCGCCGAACAAAATGACGCGGATGACAAACTTCGTTCCCAAGCCTATCATAATCTGGGTAATTCTTACATGAAGTCTGAAAAATATCAGGAGAGTGTCGACGCCTATAAAAACTCACTCAAACTGAATCCTTCCGATATGGATACAAAACACAATCTGGAGTATGCAAAACAAAAGTTAGTCCAGCAACAGCAGCAACAACAGCAGCAGCAAGATCAAGACCAGAACCAGCAAGATCAGGATCAACAACAGAACCAAGGTCAGCAACAGAACCAGCAAAATAAAGATCAGAAAGATAAAGGAGAACAGCAGAATCAGCAAGATCAGAACCAAGATAAGCAGCAGGAACAACAAGGCGACAACAGCGAAAACCAACGGGAAAAAGAGGAACGCAAGCAGCAGCAGAACCAAGCCGACCGTCAGCAACAAGAGATGGATAAACGGCAATTAGACGCCTTGCAACAAAATGAACGGAAAACACAAGAGAAACTCCAAAAGGAAGAACAACGTACGGGACGACCGGTGAAGCAGGAGAAGGACTGGTAAAAGAACAGCCTGGTGTCTTGTCAACGATAAAATGTCTGCATGCTGAACGAGTATCAAACTCATAAACCA